>NZ_JAKFYQ010000002.1:600000-824373 GCF_021533835.1 Synechococcus sp. Nb3U1
CAGCCCCTTCGGATCTCTCGCCCCACCGCCCCCATCGTCCCTCCTTGATGGCCTTCATAGGAATGCCAAGGTCTGAGCCGAAACCGGCGGAGCAAAGGAACAAGCAGCAGGATCATGAACAGCAGAGCTCTTGGCTGCAAAAATGCTGGCAGGTTCTTAACGCGCCTGTCTAGACTTCGAACATCAGGAGCTAACAGCTCAGTCTCAAATCAGTCTCCTGGAGTGAGGATCGCCAACAACTGCGGTAGATACTCAATGAGATGGGTATGGGGCTCCTTGGCCAACGCTTCAGCAGAATGGGATCCACGGGTTACCCCGATCACATAACGACATCCGGCACGGGATCCCTGTTGCAAATCCGAAGGGGTATCGCCCACTTTGGCCACCTGACTCACCTGATCCACCCCGGTACGGCGCATCGCCTCAAAGATCATGTCTGGGTGGGGGCGACCGTTGGCCACTTCATCGCTAGTGACACTGGCATCAACTAAGCCCTGTTCCAGCCAGCCCAACCGTTGCAGCAAAACATCTGCTGTAGCCCGGTCAAACCCTGTATCCAGAGCAACGCGGATCCCTTGTTGCTTTAGGGCAGCAAAGGTTTCTGCAGCTCCGGTGGCTTCTTGAACATCGGGATCCGTCTGGTAAAAGCGAATCATGGCTTGCAGGTAGAGGCTGTGAACTTTGTCCACGAGTTCCGGGGTTACCTGTGTAGCATCCGGCCAATGATCCTGCAGTAACTGATGCACGGCGACAGGTTTGGGATAGCCCATGACAGGGTTGGTTTCCGTTAGCCCAATCGGGATCCCCACCTGTGCAAAGGCGGCGATCAAGGCTTTGCTGACATCGTCGTTGTCTTTGACCGTGGTGCCAGCCATATCGAACACCACCAAGCAAATGGTCATAGCAGCCTCGCTCATCCCCCCTCACTTTACAGGGGATTCTGACTCAACCTTCAGCCTTGGCCAGCCATTCTCGGTAAGCCCAGATACGACAGGACTGAGGGATCTCCGGTTTGATTGAGCGCAAGTTTTTATCTTTGTCAATTCCCAAACCCTAGAGAGGAGATAGTATCATACCTTGGTTTAACGAAAAGTCGTCCCAAATTAGCCGATGGGGTCGTCGTCAATTGTTGCGGTATGGAGCGGCAAGCTCTGGGGGGAGGTCTCCTTGCTTCTGGCACAGCATAAGCGCAGCGGAAATCCTCGCCTATCCGGTGCAGGGATCCCTGGAGAAAATCAGCTTTGGCACCAACTGGTATGCCCAGGCTGAGCACGGGGGCTTTTATCAGGCGCTGGCCACCGGCCTTTACCGGGAACATGGCCTGGATGTGACGATCCAGATGGGTGGCCCCGGCATCAATGTGACACATACCATCGAAACCACGCGTCGCCTCGTAGAAACTGAACCGGATCGGTTGCAGCGTTTTGTGGCTGCCTCAATCAAAGGTTGGTACAGCTTCCTGGAGGATCCCCGCCCGGCCTTCCGGCTGATTCAGCAAGATAACCCCAATATGTCCAATGCCCAGTTGGTCTACAGCCACGAGAAACTGCAGGAATACGGCATCATCAAGTCTGGCGATGCGCTGGAGAAGGGGATTGGCGCCGTGACCCACGAACGCTGGCCAACCTTCTTCGACACCATGACCGTAGCCGGTGTGTATCCGCCCACCTTGCCCTATCAAAATGCCTATACCCTCGATTTCATCAACAAGGGAGTAGCTGCCTATCAAGCCTAGAGCGATTAGAGATCCCAGTTATTTCAGCAGTGCGGAACAGAGGGGTTCTTCGAGCCTGGCGAGGAACGTCGTTTGGAGCAGCGACGCAATAACCAACTGGCAGCGGCCCGATCTCCTTCATCCCAGGCCAGGCGTTCCACCGCCACCATCACCATTGAGGCAATCACAGCCTCACTCAAATGGCGAGAGCGCAAATCCTGTACGGCTGAGGTGGCGGCCTCGAGGTCGCGGCTACGAATCGCGCGGAGCAGATCGTCAAACATAGGCGAGGGCCAGCTAGCCTTATTACCATCCCTTCTGTCACACTTACACCCCGAAGAAACAAAGCTTCCGTTTTGCTTCCACTTCCCGTCAGACAGCGCAAGGGTTCGTCTTGCTTCCTTAAATTGCCATAGGAAACGTTACACTTTTTGCTGCTGGATGTGGAGATCCTTTTTGTTCCCAACGGGATCCCTACAAGCGGCGCAACACCAACATTGACCGATCCTGGACTTGAATGGGTTTATCCCCCTCATAACGGGGCCCCACCTCGACAAAGCGGGCTTTACAGGTATCGATCACCAGCACCCATTGCCGACTTTGCAACCCCACTGGCAGGAGAAACTCCAGCGGCTCGTAATGGGCATTAAACAGCAGCAGAAAACTGTCATCCAAAATCCGTTCTCCCCGTGGGCCAGGAGTGACGATCCCTTCTCCGTTCAGGAAAATGCCAATCGCCTTGGCAAAACCCACCTGCCACTGTTCTTCGGTCATTTCGCCACCATCGGGGTTAAACCAGGTGATATCTGCCACCCCCCGGATCGATCGCCCCTGGAACCACTTGCGGCGACGAAACACCGGGTGTTGACGACGGGAAAAAATCAGTTGTCGGGTGAAATTGAGGAGGGAGCTATTCTCGTCCGGCAAATCCCAGTTGATCCAGGAAATCTCGTTGTCTTGGCAGTAGGCGTTGTTGTTGCCCTTCTGAGAGCGGCCCATTTCATCCCCTGCCAACAGCATCGGCACCCCTTGGGATAGGAAGAGCGTTACCAAAAAATTACGGTGCTGCCGTTTGCGTAGGGTTAACACCTCGGGATCCGTGGTATCTCCCTCAATGCCGCAATTCCAGGAGCGGTTGTGGCTTTCGCCGTCGCGGTTGTCTTCGCCGTTGGCCTCGTTGTGCTTTTCGTTGTAGCTAACTAAATCCCGCAGGGTAAAGCCATCGTGGGCGGTGATGAAGTTGATGCTGGCGTTAGGGGTGCGCCCGTTGGTTTGGTACAAGTCGGAGCTGCCGGTAAAGCGATAGGCAAACTCTGCCAGGGTTTGATCTTCCCCACGCCAAAAATCCCGCACGGTATCCCGGTACTTGCCGTTCCATTCCGACCAGCGCAAGGGGAAATTCCCCACTTGGTAGCCCCCTTCTCCTACATCCCAGGGTTCGGCAATCAGCTTCACATCGGAAAGGGTGGGATCCTGATGAACAATATCAAAAAAGGCGGCCAAGCTATCTACTGCAAACAGTTCTCGTGCCAGAGCAGAAGCCAGATCAAAACGGAAGCCATCCACATGCATCTCCGTCACCCAGTAGCGCAGGCTATCCATGATCAGCTTCAATACCTGCGGATGCCGCACATTCAAGGAGTTGCCACAGCCGGTGAAGTCCATGTAGTAGCGGGGATCCCCGTCCACAAGGCGATAGTAGACCGCATTGTCGATGCCCCGAAACGACAGGGTTGGCCCTAGGTGATTGCCTTCGCCCGTGTGGTTGTAAACCACATCCAAAATCACTTCAATGCCCGCTTTGTGTAGCGCCCGCACCATTTCCTTGAACTCTCGTACCTGTTGGCCACAGGAGCCGCTGGCGCTGTAGCCGCTGAAGGGGGCGAAGTAGTTGACCGAGTCGTAGCCCCAGTAATTCACCAGCCCTTTGTCCACCAAGTGACCGGGGTGGGAGAGAAAGTGGTGAACCGGCAGGAGTTCTACAGCCGTAATGCCCAGCTGTTGCAGATGGGAAATGGCGGCGGGATGGGCCAATCCAGCATAAGTACCGCGCAGTTTAGGGGGAATCTCCGGGTGCAGTTGGGTAAAACCTTTAACATGCAGCTCGTAGATGATCGTCTCGTGGGCTGGGATCCGCAAAGGCTCATCCCCTTGCCAGTCAAAGGAGCCATCGATGACCACCGCTTTGGGCACCAGAGGGGCACTGTTGCTATCCGAAAAGCTCAGATCTGCTTCTGGAGCCTGCCAGTCATAGCCAAAAATTTCTGGGCCAAAGCCGATCAACCCATCAATAGCTTTGGCATAAGGGTCAATCAGCAACTGGTTGGGATTGAAGCGCTGGCCATTTTGCGGATCGTAGGGGCCATGCACCCGAAAGCCATAGCGTTGCCCAGGGGCAATGCCGGGTATGTAGCCATGCCAGACAAAAATATCCCGTTCGGTCAGCGATAGGCGGGTTTCGTTGCCTTCCCCATCGAACAGACACAACTCCACTGCGGTGGCATTTTCGGAATAGAGGGCAAAGTTGGTACCTCGGCCATCCCAGCGGGCTCCGAGTGGGTATACCTCGCCAGGCCAGAGGGGAACATACATGGGCAGAGATCCTCTCGGCTGAACTGCAAACCTTGAACTGTCGGCGGGAAAAATTCGAGACGAGCTCGAACAGGATCCTAGTAGCTCTCAGCTCCGTCATTGTTGCACACTTCCTGATTGCACACTTTCTGAGAGGGAATTTCCTCCACCCCTGCTAGAGATTAACCAGCTGCAAGCAAAAGGGATAGCGGTAGAGCTTGCCCTTGTAAGCGTTCACACTGGCCAAAATCATCGTCACCAAACCAAAGATGAACAGGCCCAAAAACGCCAGCGGTAAGAGGATAAAACCAACCACCACAAAGGTGAGAATCAGACCCAGCACTCCAACCACGATGAAGTAAATGAACATCGAGATCTGAAAGTTGAGGGATTCTTGGGCGTGATCTCTGATAAAGCTGGACTCTTTCCCCTTCACCAGTAAAATTAGCGGGATGAAGATCTAACCAAAGCCTACCAAGTACCCTGCTAGAGGAGCCAATTGCGCAATTAAGGCCAGGGTTTTCTCTTCATCTGTTGGCTCCGTCACAGGCTGAAGGGTGAACATGGCAGGGGGTCTCCGGCAGTGACCAGCAAGATTTTAGCCGGGAGCCGGGTACGGTTATCTTTCAAGTGGTGAAGACTCAAACGCCACCCTGAGAGGGCTGATACAGTACCTATGAACCCTTTACTCTCCAATTAGGAACCTCCCCGATGACGGAATCTGCCGACCTCTGGCCACAGCTTTTGGCGCAACTGCTGGATCGACAGTCCCTAAGCGAAGCTCAAGCCGAGCAACTTATGAATGGCTGGCTGGACAATCAGGTGCCGGATGTGGTGTCGGGGGCGATCCTGGCGGCTCTTCAGGCTAAGGGAGTCCGTGCCAGCGAATTGGCAGGCATGGCGCGGGTGCTGCAACGGGCTTCGATCGGATCCCCGCTGGAGTTGCCTTTGCTGGTAGATACCTGTGGTACCGGCGGCGATGGGGCGGGCACGTTTAATATCTCCACGGCGGTGGCTTTTGTGGTCAGCGCGGCAGGGATCCCGGTGGTGAAGCATGGCAATCGTTCGGCCTCAAGCAAAGTGGGATCGGCAGATGTCCTGGAGGCTCTGGGAGTGAATTTGGGGGCTGAGCCGGAGCGGGTTCGGGCTGCTGCTACCGAAGTGGGCATCACGTTTTTGTTTGCTCCCAACTGGCATCCGGCCATGCGAGCGGTGGTGCCCTATCGGCGGGCTTTGAAGATCCGCACCATTTTCAATTTGCTAGGCCCGTTGGTGAACCCTTTTTATCCCAATCGGCAGGTGATCGGGGTTTATGCCCAAGAGCTGGTGCCGATTATGGCAGAAGCCCTACAGCTGTTGGGACGAGAAGGGGCGATCGTGTTGCACAGTCGTGAGCGACTGGATGAGGCAGGACTGGATCAACCAACAGATTTGGGGGTGCTTGCCGGGGGAACAGTACGAGCAGAGGTTCTCGATCCGCGAGACTATGGACTGACCTCAGCCCCCACCCAAGCCCTGAAAGGTGGGGAATTGCCGGAAAATACCGCCATCCTCACCCGAGTTCTCCAGGGATCTGGAGAACCGGCCCAGCGGGATGTGGTGGCCTTGAATGCCGCTTTGGCTTTGCAGGTGGCAGGAGCCGCCCCCAATTGGGGAGCCGGGATTGCTCAGGCCCAGGACATTCTTGCCAGTGGAGCTGCCTGGGAGCGGTTGCAGCAGTTGGTGGATTTTCTTAAATCTTGACGCTGATATGAGAGCCGAACAACTGAACTTATTTGCAGAGCTAGCGGAGCCAAGTCCGGTGGAGCCCTGGCCGAGCATCCGAGAAAGTTTGCGGGCCCGCCGGGTGATCTTGACCTATTCTCCCCGCAAGGGGTTGGAACTGGTGATCCCGACCGGGTTTGACCGCAGACGGATCCCGGATATCCTGCGCACCCATACCGCCTGGATCCAACACAAGCTGCAAAGGCCTGTTCAAACCGCTCCTCTTTTGCCGGAGAGAATTACCCTACCCGCCCACCCTACCCCAAACTCTCGTACCGAATGGACTGTCCTCTACCAACCGAGCGGCAGCCCGCCCACCTGGAAAGAACGGGATGGGATCCTGTTACTCAACCGTGGACAGGATAACCCCGAGCTGTGTTGTGTTCTTTTGCAGAAGTGGTTACGCAGTCAGGCCAAAGCCTGTTTGGATCCCTGGATCCATCAGCTCAGCCGGGAATTGGGCTTACCGTTTGCCCATCTCACCATTCGGAGCCAACAGACCCGCTGGGGCAGTTGTTCCCGCAAAGGTAATATCAACCTGAATGACAAGCTCTTGTTTCTACCCACAGACGTAGTGCGTTATGTGCTGATTCATGAGTTGTGCCACACCGTTCACCTCAATCACTCCGCCGCTTTCTGGAAACGGGTAGAGTGCCATGAACCTCATTATCTCTATCTCAAATCTCAACTCAAAACCCTGCTGGATCGGATCCCTGCTTGGGTAGAGAACTCCCGATAGCCGAGAGTTTTTCTGGGCCCGATCTTGACTCAACATGACAGTGCCACCGGATCCACCCCTCAACGACAACTGGGAATGGTTATGGATGAAGCCTCGGTTGATCCAATTACAGCAGCCAGCTTTCGCCAAATTGACCAGGAAATTGGCCCGCACCCGTGGCAAGGGATCCAGTACGAAGTGGTACGACGAGCCATCCATGCTACCGCCGACTTTGAATTGCGGGATCGCTTTGTGTTCAGCTCGAACGCCATTGAACAAGCTCTAGTAGCCCTGCGGGAAAAACGGCCTGTCATCGTCGATGTGAACATGGTGGCTGCCGGGATCCACTCTCGACTGGTGGCCGCTGGGATCCCGTTACATTGTGCTCTGGACTGGGTGGAAGAACCCCGTTTGTCTGGGCAAACCCGCACCGCCAATGGCATGTTGAACTTGGCGCAACTTTACCCAGAAGCCCTATTTGTAATCGGCAATGCCCCCACAGCACTGCTGGCGTTGGTGGACGAGATTCAGGCTGAGCGGGTACAACCGTGTGTGGTGATCGGCGTGCCGGTGGGGTTTGTAGCGGTGGAAGCGGCCAAGCAGGCGTTGGCACAAACGAATGTTCCCCAAATTCGGGTGGAAGGGCGTAAAGGCGGATCCCCAGTGGCGGCGGCGATCGTCAACGCCTTGCTGACAGCTGCCCAACGGGATCCCACCTCAAACTGACTCAGATTGGGGGTAAGTCTTCAGAACGATAGAACGATCACCTCATGATCACTTTCATCCCGCTCAGCCAAACTGTTTGATAGAGTAGTACGGCTGTGCGGCGGTCGCTGCGGCAGGGGATCGTGGCGGAATGGTAGACGCTACGGACTTAAAATCCGTTGTTCGCAAGAACGTGAGGGTTCGAGTCCCTCCGATCCCATCATCAGAAGTTCACCATCTCCTTGGCCTAAGCCACTTGTGGACGGTCTAAACAATGGGGTACACCTTATTTCTTTGCGGGTGGTGCGGGTCAGATTACAGTAAGGATACAAATCGAACACTGTATAGACTTAACCTTTTGCGTTGGTAAGCATCGATGGCTCATATCCACTCAGCCTCCGAACTGCTCGCATCCTATGCCCAGGGCAATCGAGACTTCAGCGGTGTCACTCTGCGCCTAGCGGAACTGATCGGGGCCAACTTGCAAGGGATCCAACTGGTACGGGCCGATTTGGTGGGGGCGGAACTGATCGGGGCCAATCTCAACGAAGCGAATCTGACACGAGCAGAGCTGATCGGGGCCAATCTGATCGGGGCCAATTTGCGACAGGCGGATTTGACGGGTGCGGACTTTAGTGGGGCAGATCTGAGTGGGGCTATGCTGAACGAGGCGCTGTTGTCGGGGGCTAGGTTGGGCGGGGCCAAGCTGCGCATGATCAAACTGAATGGCGCCAATCTGGCTGGGGTCATCTTAGTGGGTGCAGATTTGATTGGGGCAGACATGATCGGGGCTAACCTAGTGGGGGCTAAGTTTGGAGGTGCCGATCTACGCGGTACTGACCTAAGCAAAGCCAACCTGCGGGGGGCAGATTTTTCAGGAGCCAAAATTACCGGAGCCAAATTGGCTCGAGCCAGTTTTGACTCTACTACGATCTTCGATGCTTCTTTTGATCCGCTGCAGGCAGGGATGTTGCTGGTCAAAGAGTAGGCACTGAGTACTATAGATCTGGGTTGAGAAAGTTGGTTGTCTCTGGATCCCAAATTCTGCCCAAGGTTCTGTCACGGATTAGATGCGTCTGCACTAGCTGTAGTGGATAAGGAACTCTGTCCCGCTGCGCAACGCTGGAAAAAGCTGTATGTCCGATAATTTTCGCTGGATCGGAGATGGAGTTACGGCTCTGGAAGCGCAAGCCCGCCTTTGGATTGCCCAACGGCTGCAAGGGATCCCTTATGATCCGCCACCGGGGCCTGCGGCCCAACGAGTGCTGCACTGGATGGAAACGGATCTCCTCCCCCGCCTGCAACAAACCCCCCAAGAGCTGCACAACCTCTTGCACGGGCTGAATGGCGGCTATGTGCCCAGCGGGGCTTCCGGCGCACCCACACGGGGACGGATGGAGGTTTTACCCACCGGGCGCAACTTCTACTCGGTGGATATTCGCGGTATCCCCACCCCAACCGCCTGGCAAGTCGGATCCCTGGCGGCAGAACGGGTGGTGGAGCGCTATGTGCAGGAACAGGGAGACTATCCCCGCAGCTTGGGTCTCTCTGTTTGGGGAACCGCCACCATGCGTACCGGCGGAGAGGATTGGGCGGAAGCCCTAGCTCTGTTGGGGGTGAAGCCCCGTTGGGATGGGGGGCGGGTGGTGGACTTCGAGATCACGCCAGTTTCCGTGTTGGGGCGGCCGCGCGTGGATGTCACCCTGCGCATTTCCGGCTTCTTTCGGGATGCTTTTCCCAATTTGATCGCCCTGTTTGACCGGGCTGTGCAAGCCGTAGCCGATCTGGATGAGCCGGGAACTGAGAACCCATTACGGGCTCAAGTGAGGGCTGACTCTCAATACTGGCAACAGCAAGGGATCCCGCCCCAACAAGCTGAGGAACGCTCGCGGCTGCGGATCTTCGGCTCCAAACCGGGGGCCTATGGGGCCGGGTTGCAGGGGCTGATCGAGGGGCAAAATTGGGAAACCGAGGCAGATCTGGCGCGGGCCTACTTGAACTGGAGCAGCTATGCCTACCGAGCCGAAGCAGAGGGACAGGCCGCTCCAGAAGCCCTACAGCGGCAACTGGCCCATTTGCAAATTGTGCTGCACAATCAAGACAACCGCGAACACGACCTGCTGGATTCCGACGATTACTACCAGTTTCAGGGGGGGATGGTGGCGGCGGTACGTACCCTTCAGGGGCGGGAGCCCCAGGTGTATTTCGGGGATCATGCCCGCCCGCAAAACCCCAAAATTCGCGCTCTATCAGAAGAAATTGACCGGGTTTACCGCTCGCGGGTGATCAACCCCAAGTGGATCGCCGGAATCCTGCGCCACGGCTACAAAGGGGCCTTCGAAATGGCTGCCACGTTGGACTATCTGTTCGCCTACGATGCCACCACCCATACTGTGCCGGACTTTATGTATGCGGGTCTGGCCCAAGCCTATCTCTTGGATCCCCAAGTGCAGGCTTTTTTGCGGGCCCACAACCCCTGGGCGTTGCGAGACATGAGCGAGCGGCTGCTGGAGGCCCATCAACGGGGCTATTGGCAGGAGGGGGCCACAGATTGGTTGCCTCAGCTGGAAACCCTGATGCTGCAGGCGGAAGCCTGGCTGGAATCACGGTGAAGGGGATCCCTGGGCAACAAAAGTTAAGTTCTGCTAAGATTTTCTTATCTTAACCAGCTATTGAGGGATCCCACGCCATGAGCAAAGCGGAGCTATTGCAAGAGATCCTGGGGCCGTTGCTGGAGGACTACCGCTACTGGTTTGAGCGGTCTCGTCGATTTTTACAAGAAGAAACGCTGGACTTTATCAGCCCACAAGAACAACAGTCCATCTTGGAGCGAGTTCTAGCTGCCCAATCGGAGTTACAGGTGGCAGACGCTCTCTATCAGTTAT
The DNA here is from genome assembly GCF_021533835.1 of Synechococcus sp. Nb3U1. NCBI lineage: Bacteria > Bacillati > Cyanobacteriota > Cyanophyceae > Synechococcales > Synechococcaceae > Synechococcus > Synechococcus sp. Nb3U1. Next base: position 610,358 of record NZ_JAKFYQ010000002.1, read on the forward strand.
CGGATAATGAAGTTGGCATCGATCCTGGTCTGATGGCAAAATGGCATCGCTTACTGATGGAATGTGCCGAGCTTGGTCGTCGATTTCGCCAGATTCACCCCTCCTCCGACTCCTGATGCTCCAGATTCTCTACCTCATCGCTTTTGCGGCCATTGCCTTTTTGGCCCTGCGTAACTTGGTCTCCAACCTCATTACCCTGGGGATAGAAGAGCGCAAGGCATCTCCCCGTCGTTCTCGTAAGCGGGTACCCCACCCAGAACTGGTGGATGAGGATGGCAACCTCACAGAAGAGCCCCTGTTGGTGATCCGCTCGACTAACCTGGATGAGGCCCGTAACCGCTTGGAAGACCTCTATTCAGGCTCTCCGGACGAAGATTGATCTGGATCCTCAAGTCCTTTGCCAACGGGCTGCTGGCAGCCACGGTAGGTTGGGGTTGTTATGCAGGTGAGTGGGCCGAGATGGGATCCGAGTTCAACGTCGAAACGGTACTGGAAGCGGTGCTGAGCAAGCTGAGGGTTTTGGCGGAAACGGGGCAGACCTTCGGCCAGCCGATCACCATTGGTGAGACGATTATTGTGCCCTATATGTCTTTGCACTTTGGCTTGGGCGGTGGTGGCGGCAACTTTGGCAAGACCCCTTCAGGCTTTCGGGGTAATGGGGGGGATCCGGCCAGCTTGTTCGGAGGTGCCGGCGGTGGGGTGCGCATCGAGCCGGTCGGCTTTTTGGTGATCCGCGGGGAACGAGTGGAGTTGCTGACCACCGAACAGAAACCCAGCCAGTGGAACCAACTGAGCGAAACCTTGCTCCCCTTGTTGCAGCAGTGGTTGCAGAGCCGAGTTGAGATCTCGCACGGATCAGAGGTTGACTGAGCCAATGAATCCCAACGGGATCCTTTTTAGATTTTTTGGATTTGGGTGGGATCCCGGAATGGCTCCCTGCCTTTTCCGGCTTTATAGTGCTTTATAGTTCCGACTTCACACAGGCCCTTGAGCTAGGCAAAAAAACTTATGGAGCAAAGGATTGACCTGAATCTGCTGTATCAGATAACGCTGGAAAAGGCTGTAAGGTGAAAGGGAGCAGCATCTTCACCTTTTCTTTAGGCGCAAAGGGATTTTTCATGCAGGCCATCACCTTGCTCGGCTCCACCGGCTCCATCGGTACCCAAACCCTGGACTTAGTTGCTCAGTATCCAGAGCGCTTTCGGGTGGTCGGCTTAACCAGCCACAACAACATCACCCTGTTGGCGGAGCAGGTGCGGCAGTTCCGCCCCCAGATCGTTGGCATTGGCCGTGAGGACTTGCTGCCGGAGCTAAGGTCGCTGTTGGACGGGATCCAGCCGCTGCCTGAGTTGGTGGCGGGAGCCGACGGACTGTGTCAGGTGGCCGCCCATCCTGATGCAGAGCGGGTGGTAACGGGGATTGTCGGCTGCGCCGGTTTGTTGCCCACCTTGGCGGCCATCCGTTCCGGCAAAGACATTGCCCTAGCCAACAAAGAAACCCTCGTCGCCGGTGGCCCGGTGGTGTTGCCCTTAGTGCAGGAGTACGGTGTCAAGCTGATCCCCGTCGATTCCGAGCATTCCGCCATTTTTCAATGTTTGCAGGGGGTGCCTGAGGGGGCGCTCCGGAGAATTTTGTTGACCGCTTCGGGGGGGGCCTTCCGGGATTGGCCATCCGAGAAGCTGGATCAAGTAACCCTGGCGGATGCTCTCAAACATCCCAACTGGGTGATGGGGCGCAAAATCACCATTGACTCCGCCACCCTAATGAACAAGGGCTTGGAGGTGATCGAGGCCCATTGGCTGTTCGGTCTGGACTACGACCACATCGACATCCTCATCCATCCCCAAAGCATCATCCACTCTCTGATTGAACTGGCGGACACTTCCGTCTTGGCCCAACTGGGTTGGCCAGATATGCACCTGCCCATTCTCTACGGGCTCAGCTGGCCGGAGCGCCTCGCTACGCCCTGGGATCCCCTTGATTTGGTTAAGCTGGGATCCCTCACCTTCAAGGCCCCTGATCACCGCAAGTATCCTTGCATGAAGCTGGCCTATGCTGCCGGGCGGGTGGGTGGGACACTGCCGGCAGTGTTGAATGCTGCCAACGAGGCTGTTGTGGCCCTGTTCTTGGAGGAGCGCATCCACTTCTTGGATATCCCGCGGCTGTTGGATCAGGTTTGCGAGCGGCATCGGCTGATTGCGGATCCCGACCTCGAGGACATTTTGCAGGTGGATGCCTGGGCACGGCGGGAAATTAGGCAACTGGCGCAGCAAGCCCCGGCGCAGGTTTTGGTCTAGGGGTCCTCTAAAGGGCTATTTCACAGCACGGATCCACAGTCTAGATCTGTGCAAGATCTCAGGGGTAACGGCCCAAGTTGGCGTTAGCCTGGGTCAGGTATTTGCCGGATGTGACTATGTTGGTAGCCCACGATCTACACAAAACCTATACCAACGTGGAAGTGGTGCGCGGCGTAGAACTCAACCTGGATACAGGGGAAGTGCTGGGCTTGCTGGGGCCGAATGGGGCGGGCAAAAGTACCACGATGGGCATGCTTTACGGCATGGTGGTGCCTACGCAGGGGTTTGTACGCCTAGATCACCTCGATATTCACACCCAGGGATCCCTGGCCCGCCGCCAAATGGGCGTGGTCACCCAGGATGACAACCTGGATCCCGACCTGGATGTATACGAGAATCTGATCTGTTTTGCCCGCCACTGTCGATTGGTGGGCCGCGAGGCGAAACACCGGGTGGCGGAGGTGATGGAGCAAGTCAGTTTGTTGGGGCGAGAAAAAGCCAACGTGGAGGAGCTTTCCGGCGGCTTGAAGCGGCGGTTGGTGCTGGCGCGAGCCCTGTTGAACAACCCCAAAATTGTCTTTTTGGATGAGCCCACCACCGGTTTGGATCCCGATGCTCGCCAAGACTTTTGGAAGCTGGTAACCCAACTGCGTCAGGCGGGGCGGGGGGTGTTGCTGACCACCCATTACATGGACGAGGCGGAACGGTTGTGTGATCGGCTGTTGTTGATGCAGCAGGGGCAAATTGTGGATCGGGGCACCCCGGCGCAGCTGATTGAACGGGTGGTGGGGCGAGAGGTGTTGGAGGTGGAAGGGATCCCAGGCAAACGGGTAGAAGCGCTAGCCGAGCGGGCGGGGGTATGGTGGCGACCCTTCAGTACCGGTTTTTTGGTGGTGTTGCCCAGTACCGATCCCCAGTCTTTTTTCCATCGGATCGAAGATGAGCAGCCCAGCCGACTGTTGCGCCGCAAAGCCAACCTAGAAGATGTGTTCCTGCGCCTAACCGGAGATCGCCTTTAGATCCTCAGAGCTCCAATCCCTACCGGGGGGATCCGGCTCAGCGCTAAAGTGAGAATAGACCCAGGGAGCAAGTGAGTGGCCAGATCCGGATCCCATTTACAGCAATTGGCCCACTACCTGCGCCCTTACCAACGGCAAGTGGCCTTGGGGATTGGATCCCTGCTGTTGGTAAATGGCTTTGGGGTGTTTCTGCCCTGGTATATCAAACTGGTCATCGACGATCTGAGCCAGAATCTGGCTTCTTTACAAGCTCAGCGCGTTGTGATCTATGCCCTGACGGTGTTGATCGTCTCCAGCCTGATGATGGGGATCCGCATCGCCTCGCGGGTCTGGATGTTTGGGGTGGGTCGGCAGGTGGAGTTTCACCTCAAACAAGTGATCTTCGAGCATTTACTCACTCTGCAGCCTTCCTACTTTGCCCAACAAACCATTGGAGATATCCTCACCCGGGTCACCAGCGATGTGGAAAATATCCGTCGTCTGCTGGGATTTGCCCTGCTCAGTTTGGCTAACACGATCTTTGCCTATGCCACCACCTTGCCGGCCATGTTTTGGATCGATCCTGGCCTCAGTGCCTTGGCTCTGTCGGTGTTTCCGGTGATGTTGGTGCTGGTGAAGCTCACTAGTGCCCGCCTGCAACAGCAACAATTGCGGGTACAACAGCAGTTGGCGGAGCTGAGCGACCTGATTCAAGAGGATATGAACGGCATCACCCTGATCAAGGTCTACGGCCAGGAACAGCACGAACAGGGGGAATTTCGCCACCAAAACCAGCGGCTTTTACAGGCCAACTTGCGCCTAGCCCTGACCCGTAACCTCCTGTTTCCCTCTCTGGTGGCTTTGGTCAGCCTCAGTTTGTTGGTGCTGTTGGCGGTGGGGGGGCCCCAGATTGCCTCAGGGGTGCTGACGCTTGGAGATTTTTCCGCCCTGACCCTCTACATCGAGCGGCTGGTGTTCCCGACAGCTCTGCTGGGCTTTACCATTACCGCCTATCAACGGGGTCAGGTTAGCCTAGAGCGCATTGATGCCCTGCTGCGGGTGGAGCCCACCATTCAGGATGCCCCGACGGCTTTGCCCCTGCTCCCGGAAACGGTGCAAGGCCAAATCGAGGGCCGACAGCTCACCTTTCGCTTTGCGGATGCTAGGGATCCAGCTTTGGATCAGTTGCAGTTTCGCATCGAATCCGGCCAGATGGTGGCGATAGTCGGGCCGATTGGAGCGGGTAAATCCACCCTCGCCAATGCGATCCCCCATCTGCTAGAGATTCAACCCGGACAACTGTTTTTGGATCAGATCGATATCACCCAGCTCCAACTGGGATCCCTGCGTCAGGCCATTGCCTATGTGCCCCAGGAGAGCTTTCTGTTCAGCGCCACCGTCCGCGACAATATCCGCTACGGCAAACCGGAGGCAGAAGACTGGGAAGTGGAACTGGCGGCCAAAGCAGCCCACATTCACTCCGAGATCCTTAACTTCCCCAAGGGCTATGACACACTCGTCGGGGAGCGGGGGATCACCCTTTCTGGTGGGCAACGGCAACGGGTCGCTCTGGCCCGAGCTTTGCTGGTGGATGCACCGATTTTGATCCTGGATGACTCCCTCTCCAGTGTGGATAACCAAACGGCCCAATCGATTCTCTACAACCTGCGCCACGCCACCGCCCAGAAGACGGTGATTTTCATCGCCCATCGCCTCACGGCTGTTGTGGATGCCGATCAAATTTTGGTCATGGAAGGGGGACGGATCGTCCAAACGGGATCCCATGCAGAATTGATGGCGGATCCAGAGGGGTTATACGCCTCCCTTTGGGCCAAGCAGAAGCTGGAAGAGGTGCTGGTTTGAAAATGCTCCCGCCAAGATCCTAGGAAAGAAGTTGATTCAAGCTCGGCATCTTCGTAAAACCTACAACAGCAAACAGAGCTCTAAGTGTCAAGTGTCGTGCAAGACCCCAGAACAAAATCACTCCCTCTTAGGCCAGCCCCTCTCCCTCCTTACCTTCCAACCGACAGAACAATTGCCGCATGATCAGCTCCCGCTGCCCAATGGAGAGAGATGGGGCGAGGGTACTGGGGAAGTGGGGCATGGCTAAGGTGACCCGATCCAATAAGTCGGCACGACTCTGTTTTTGTTGAATAGACCAGGCCCGTTCCAAGATATTTTGGGCCGCCTCCGGTTCTAAACCTGCCTCTTCCGATAGCCAGGCCGCCAGTTGTTCCAGATCGGGGTCAAAGCGTAGCCGATACATGTAGACCAGCATGCCAATCCCGAGCACAAGACCCAAGCCACTGGCCACATAAGCCACCTTGATGGAGGTTCCGGGCAGATAGGCCACCGCCGACACCCGCAACATTTCGTAAGGGATCCGAATCAAGCTATAGCCGACCACATAAGTCCAGACCCAGGTGCCATCCTTGAGTTTGGGGGCCCGCCAGAACATCCCCATTAGCAGGGCAAACAACACCAGATTGAGGACGCTTTCGTAGAAGAAGATCGGGTGGAAAAACTCAAACTGGCTGTACTCCGGCTCACGGGCTTGGGGAGGGATGTACACCTGCAACGGCCAGGTGCTACCCGGCGGGAGCGGGGCTCCATAGGCTTCTGAGTTGAAAAAATTGCCCCAGCGCCCGATGGCTTGGCCCAAGATCAACCCGGGGGTGAGGATATCGGCATATTTCCAACCGTTGATGCCGGTGGTGCGGCCATAGAGGTAGAGGGCTAAGCTCCCAGCCAGCACACCGCCATGGATGATGATGCCCCCCTGCCAAATGGCAAAGGCCGAGAGGGGGTTATCACTAAACTCTGACCAATGAGTGAGCACATAGTAGAGCCTGGCCCCCAAAAAACCAGATACCACCAGCCACAGAGCCAGCATTTCCACCCGTTCGCTAGCTTTCCCCGGTTCTTTCTCCAGATGTCGCGCTTCCGCCAACGCCTTGGTCAGGATCAAGCCAATCAACACTGCCGCCGCCATCAACAAGCCGTACCAGCGCAAGCCCAAGCCACCTACCCCAGGGGTATCGACAGGAAAGCGGAAGACAAATTCTCCAGGAGAGCTGAAGGTGAGGCCCAACAGCCCGGGATCCCATGAGTTCATCAATATGCTCTGCACCTCAATCCCCCTCCACTCAGTTCCAAAATTACCCACAACTACACTTTAAGAAAGACAACTTAAGTCAAGATCACCTGGGATCCATACCCTATCGCTAGGGATCCCTTTTACCCCATCCGAAGTGCCAACCCCCCCTCACCTGCCAGACGAGGGCAAATCCAAACCGGCCAACAGGGCTTGAAATCGTTTGTTTTTGCGCAAGCGCTCCAAGTCGGGATCCGTACGGGCGGCAGGCCCATACTTCTGGGGGTTCAGCTGAATCGCCTCGGCAATACAGTCTATCGCCTCACGGGTGCGTCCCATTAAGGCATAACAGTAGCCTTTGTTGTAAATGCCATTGGCATGCTGGGGATTAACTTGCAAAGATTTTTCGATGCTAGTCAGTGCCTCTGTTAAGCGGCCCAACTTGGTGAGGGCATAGCCACGGTTATCCCACGCTTCAAAATTGCTGGGGTCACACTCCACTGCCCGATCATAGGAGGTGATTGCCTCTTCTACCCGTCCCATGTGCCGCAAGACTAAGCCACGATTATTCCAAGCATGGGTAGCTTCTCGGGAGCTAGATCCGGGTTTGCTGGCCAAAATCTGCAAGACATGCTCGTAGATAGCCAGCGATTCTGGGCCTTTCGGCAGTAGGGTGCCTTTATTCATCCAACAGCCAATGTGCTCGGGATCCACCTTTAGCCCTTCCTCGTAGGCTTCCAGAGCCGCTTTCGGATCTTCACAGGCGGTGTAGCAACAGCCCAAGTTAAACCATACCTGTGCGTCGTCGGGGTTGAGGTGGAGGGCGCGGCGAAAGCAGCCCACCCCGCGCAAGGGATTGCCTAAACTGAGGAAGATGTTGCCCTGATTGCTCCAGGCTTTGTAGTAGCTGGGGTTAATTGTCACCGCCTGCCGGTAGGCCTCTAGCGCTGCTTTCCACTGGCCCAAAGCTGCAAGGCTATTCCCTTTGTTGGCCCAAGCTTCGTAGTGGTCGGGGTTGAGGCGGATCACCTGCTCAAAACTGTCAGTTGCTTCCAGGTGATGATCCCAATCCGCCAAAGCAAGACCCCGATTGTTCCAAACCCGCTCCTGATCAGGGCGTAAAGCTAGGGCGCGGTCAAAACTTTCAAGGCTAGCGGGGTAACGGCCCAAATGAGCTAGAGCTAGGGCGCGGTTGACCCATGCCTCAAAATGGTCGGGATCCCAGGCGATTACTTGGTCAAATTGCAGTAGCGCCAGTTCCTGTTGCTGGTTAGCCAGGTAGCGTTGGCCCAACTGCAGACGATACTCCACCTCAAGGGGATCTGGCATAGAGGCGGTACCCTCACTCGCGCATCACGTAACCCACCCCACGCACGGTCTGGATGAGGCGCTTTTCCCCTTGGTCTTCAATCTTGAGACGCAAATAGCGAATATAAACCTCGATGATGTTGGAGTCGCCCATAAAGTCGAACCCCCAGACATGCTCCAAAATCTGTTGGCGGGTGAGTACCTGTCGGGGATGCTCCATCAGATAGCGCAGCAGGTCATATTCTTTAGCCGTTAGCTCCACCCGCCGCTCTCCCCGGGTGACCTCCCGTGTCAAGGGATCCAGAGTTAAATCCATAAAGGCCAAATGGCCAGCATGGGATCCCTTTTGGCGGCGCAGATGGGCCCGCACCCGCGCTAGGAGCTCTTGAATACTGAAGGGCTTCACCACGTAGTCATCGGCCCCGGCATCCAACCCCGCTACCCGATCCGACACATCATCTCTAGCGGTCATCAACACCACCGGCACCCGATTGCCTGTGGAGCGCAGTCGCCGACAAATTTCCAAGCCTGAGATGCCAGGCAGCATCCAGTCCAGCAGCACCAGGTCGGGCTTTTGGTCGCGGGCTGCCATCAACCCAGCTGTACCATCGCTGGCCACACTGACTCGATACCCTTCGTAGGTCAGCTCCGTCTCGACAAAACGGGCCAGTTTTGCCTCATCTTCGATCACCAGGATGTGGGCAGAGGACGGGTCGGTTTCTGACATACGCTCTCCTGAAGGGAAGAGACAGAAGAATTGCCTACTGCCCACAAGCATACCCCAGCCCTACAAGTCAATTGCCAGGGGATCCCTCCCTATACCCTAGCTAGTCTTATGGAACGGGTTCAGGGTTGATGCTCGAGAGTCCGGTGGGTTATCCAGAAAGGGATCCGCGTATCTTGCCACCCTGGGTACCTTAGGCCATGACCCTCTCCCCCGTTTTGCTCACCCAATCCCCACCTCAAATTCGTTGGGAAAAGCTACCAGAAGACTTTCCGTTGCCGGATGAGCCCGTGGAAAGCACCTTACAACCGCTCTTAGCTGCTGCTCTGCGAGAACTGCTGGAACTGGCCCGGTTGATCCCTGCCCATGCCTTGATTGCTTCCAACTTCGGCCTTTGCAGCACCGTTGGGGGCAAGGTGGTGGTGAAAGCTCCTGATTGGGTCTATGTGCCCATGGTGAAACCCATCCCTGAAGGGGAGATCCGCCGCAGCTATACCCCCCACTTGGAAGGGGATCCCCCGGCGATTGTGATGGAATTTGTGTCCGAGACTGAGGGTGGCAAATACTCCATTAACCCCCACTACCCCTATGGCAAGTGGTATTTCTACGAGCGCATTTTACAAATACCTGTCTACGTGATCTTTCATCCGAAAACGGGGGAGCTGGATGTGTACCGCCTAGAGAATGGCCGCTATACCCCTGCATTAGCCGATGAAAACCAGCGCTACTGGATCCCGGAGATCGGCTTGTTTTTGGGAGTGTGGTGGGGACAAAAAGCAGAAACCAAGGCCCACTGGTTGCGTTGGTGGACTCCTGACGGGCATTTACTCCTCTGGGGGAGCGAACAGATAGATCAGGAACGACAACGCGCTGAACAGGAGCGCCTACGGGCAGAAGCAGCAGAAACAGCGCTCGAACAAGCTCGATCAGAACAACAACGCCTAGCTGCAAAATTACGGGAATTGGGGTTGGATCCTGATTCAGTAGCTGACTAAGTGATAGCTGGAGCCATTCCGAGAGGCTATTCATGCCCTCATAGAGGTTACTGATCTTCAGAGTTAGGAATGAAGACCTACTAAACATCTAATGATTAGTCAGAGTGGATAGAGAAGGCAGGATATCCTCTCGAAAGGGAACCTCATTTTGATTGACGTTTTCTAGCTCGGCCAACATGAGAGGATTAATTCGATTCAGGTAGGGTATCAATACCTGCTGTAGTCGTGGGCGGTAGAACCGATGGTAGCTATAAACGGGGGTAGCCGGAAAGCCACGGCGAATTTTATGGGATCCCCCTGCGCCGGGATCAAAGTTGTGGATCCCTTCTTGAATGGCCAGCGCAATCGGCTCGTAGTAGCAAACATTAAAATGTAGAAACTTGACCTCTTCCCGACATCCCCAGTAACGTCCAAACAAGCGATCGCCCTTACGGATACAGAAGGACATCCCCACCACCTCTGCGTCTCGTTCCCCGGCCACCAGCACCACCCGTTCCCGATAGTTGGCGTGTAACGACTCAAAAAATCGACGATTCAGGTACTTGCTCCAGTTCCAAAATTGGGCGCAAGTATTGCTGTAGAAGTCGTACATCAAAGAAAGTAGCCGAGGCGAGATGCGATCCCCTGTATAAATGTTCAGGTTTAGGCCACTTTTTTCCATGGCAGCCCGTTCCCGCTTGATGTTACGTCGTTGGTTGGCATTAAACTGACCCAAAAAGTCTTCATAAGAGCGATAGCCAGGGTTGTGCCATTGGTAATTGTGGGTAATGCGGGGAATGAATCCATCCGCTTCCAGTTGTGCCCGCCAGTCTAGATCCACGTAGAGCAAACTGAACACCGAAATATCATTCTCTCGACAAAAGCGATCGATGGCCATCAACATCAACGGCCAAAGTTCGGCTTCTAAACTTTCGGGATGAACCAGAATGCGATAGCCCGTAGCCGGAGTAAAAGGGGCCATGCCGATCAATTTTGGGTAGTAGCGTTCCCCCAGTTGGCTGGCGACTGAGGCCCACTCTTGGTCGAAAACAAATTCCCCCTGGCTGTGGCTTTTCAGATATAGCGGGGCAGCAGCGATCAACTGGCCTTCGGATTCCACCAACAGATGACAGGGCATCCAGCCGGTTTTGCGACTGGCAGATCCTGAGCTTTCCAAACTATGCAGCCATTCATATTCCAAAAAAGGAGAGGTGCGCCCCGTTTCCAGCGCTTGCCAGGCGGCGGCTGGGATCTCGCGGATATCGTGGCACCAACGCAACTTCAAACGGGTTGACATTTGCCTGCTCGGATCAGTCCGACCCGTCGTGCGATCGCTTCTGCTTGGCTGGGGAAAGGCCCCCAGTGCTCCTGCTGGTGCAAGAGGGGATCCTCAGCAGAAAGGGATAACACCTGACAGGATCCCTGCGGTTGTTTGATCACATACCATTCTGGAACAGGATCCGAAACCATGCTGCTACTCCCTCGCCTAAGATAGGACTTCCCTGACGGGGCCTATCTTCCCTTGATTTTAGTCGGGATCCCTCGGCTCGTAATAGCGGTTAGCCAGCTCTAGGGCTGCCTGAAACTTTTGCTTGCGGCTGAGATCGGATCGACGGGCGATGTGAGCGAAGGTATTGATGTCCGGGGGCAAAAAGTCAAAAGAGCGCTGTTCCTGAACAATGTCCACTACCAAGGCGCAAAGAGCCTGCTGATAATCGTTATAAAAAATTTTTCCCAGAGCCTTGAGGCGACCATCCGGCACCGGATTATTAAAATCGATTGCCTGCAACTCCCCCCGCTCATCGATGAACATCTCCACAGAGTTCATCTCATAGCCTAAGACCCGATTGATAATTTGACAGGTATCAATCACCTTTTTGCCCAGTTCTGGGCTGAGAAACTCGGGATCAAACAGATACTCACTGGCATCCATTTTGCGGAAGATATATTTGATAGGGATAATTTTACGGCCAATACATAAGGCGCGAATTTGCCAAGGATAGGGGGTTTTTACCTTCTCCTGGATCATCATCACCTGGGATCCCGAATGGTTATACAGATACAGCAGTTGATCCATATTATGGGCTAGCTCCACCCCGATTGCCTCTCGACCTTCGGCGGGTTTGATCACAATCGGCCAGCCCAGCTCTTCGGTCATGCCCTGCCAATCGAAAAATTTGTGATATTTAAAATCATCTCCCTGCAGAGCTGGAGCTTCTTTGGGGGGCAGGATGTAGGTTTTCGGGATAGAAATACCCAGATCTTTGACCACCATGTAGGCAGCATCTTTATTGCGCAGATAGTAATAGAAGCTGAAGGGATTATTGATGATGTAAACCCCCTGAAAGGCAAAGCCCATGAATAAGCCAATTGCCTGGGGATACAGGTAGCTAAACCGATCCAGGATCAGGCGATATTTAGTGCGGTAATCGAGATCGACTTCGTGGATGGTGACGTGTTCGGCGCGGATCTTATAGGTTTGGCCATTGACGGCGGAGATGGGCGGGAGCGCGTTCAGCCGTGCTACGGTGTCGTCCCCAAAAGGTTCGCTAAAATGCAGGCTGCCGATCCAGTAGTCTTCCGTCGTCATTGTTTTCCCTCCACACCTCATAGGGGATCCTACGCGAAGGCTCGGATTTGCGCTTGCCATGTGGGCCAGTCGTGATCCCCTTCCCACACCTCCAATTGATGGGGGATCCCGTTGCGGTTGAGCACCTCCGACAGCCGCAGATTATCACCGAGGCAGTGGTCGTGATGTGCGGTCAGTAACTTGAGATCCGTATTGCGCCCCCCCAGTTGATCCCACAGTTGTCGACTCATATTGGACATGTAGGCGAGCGGATTGATGAAATACAGCTCCTGCTCCGCCTGCTGGGGATCCCAGCCGGTAATGGATCCGAGGGCTGCCACATCATAAGGCCCACCCAAGGCCAAACAACGGCGTACCAGGCCCGGATGGCGACAGGCGAGATTCACTGCATGGGTTGCCCCTAGCGAAAACCCCGCTACCACCAAAAAATCATTCTGGGTTTCCTCTCGGGCATAGGGGATCAGCTCCCCCACCCAGTGTTGCTCCAGCAACAGCCATTGATCCCGCCGTTGGGGCAACTCCAGCTCACGGTTGAAAAAGGTTTCCCAGTCTAGGGTTTCCACACAAAAGGCTTGCAGGTAGCCCTGCTCCAGGTGATGGCTGAGGCTGGCGATAATGCCGCGATCCTCTAGGTCGAAGAAGCGGCCATTACTGGTGGGCAAACAGATCAGCGGGTAACCCTGATGCCCGAAGTGGAGCATTTCCATATCCCGGTTCAAGATCCGAGAGGGGAAGCGCAGGTATTGACGGGAATAGGACATGGGAACTAGAGGAGGGATCCTCTGAAGATATACCAGGCTTTGCTCACCAAGAGCAGAGTGAGATCCGCCTTGCTAGGTGAATATCCGAGCCATTCTGATCCGTTCAGGGTCAGCCACCGGCTCAGGAAATCTCCGTGAACAGATCCTTAAGGGCGGTGCGAGCGGCCAAGTGCTTACGGGTGGACTCAAGAATTTCTTCTTCCCGTCGCAGGCGGCCTTCGGTGCTGAGCATTTCCAACAGGGCCTGCTGCTCCTGCGGTGCCCCATGAAAGTGGCCGGCAATCCAGTAGGACAGCTCCGTCGGGGTGGTGGGTAATTGATCCGGCAGTTCCGTATCCCGCTCCATCAGCTTGCCCGAGAGGCGTACCACATCTTCCAGTAGGGTAGACACCTGCCGCACCAAACCTTGCAAATCAGAAGGGGTCGGCTCATCCTCGATCCACTCCACCAACCCCACCCGGAAGGGTTTTTCCCGAACGTAGTCCAGAAGGCGGAAGCGCTGCTGCCCCAGGGTCAAAATATCCATGCGATCATCCGGCAACCGCTGCACCTGCAACACCTCGGCACAACAGCCTACCCGGGCTGGGGATCCCGTCTGGGGATCGAACATGAGCACCCCAAAGCGCCGATCCGTCTCCAAAACGGTGTTGATCATCATGCGGTAGCGAGGCTCAAAAATATGCAGCGGCAGAGGGCGGCCCGGAAACAGCACCACCTCCGGCAGCGGGAACAACGGCAGCTCACGAACATCCAGTGAAGAGGAAGGCATAGCGTCTGTGCTTTTCGTTGTAATGAGTCTAGCCCATCTTCTTTACTGATCTTTACCAATATCGGAGCGGATTTTAGGACTCCATCCCGAGCGAGTTCTGGAATCTCTGTTCTGGAATCTCTAAAGAAAGCGATGGTGCCAAACGGTGAGGGCAATGGCCAGGGCATCGGCGGCATCGTCAGGGCGGGGCAAGCTCGGCAGGTTGAGTTCTCGGGCCACCGCGGTTTGGACGGCGTGTTTATCGGCGCGCCCATATCCGGTCAGGCTTTGTTTCACCTGTGCGGGCGTAAACTCCGCCGGCAACAGCTGATGCTGGGCCAAAGTGAGCAAAATCACCCCACGGGCCTGAGCCACGGCAATCGTATTGCCCATTTTGTAGAAGAAGAGTTTTTCGATCCCCACCTGTTGGGGGCGCAGTTGGTGCAGTAGCTGATCCAAATCGTTGTGCAAAGTTTGTAGGCGTTCCGGCATCGATTGTTGGCTCGAGGTGCTGATCACGCCGTAATCGACCGTTTTTAAGCCTGTGGATCCCGCCAGAATACAGCCAAAGCCCATGGTGCCCAAGCCTGGGTCAAGGCCGAGGATCAACTGATCTGCTCCAGGGGGCTGCTGGCTCAAAGGGTCGGATACTTCAGGCAGAGGTGCTCTCCTTGTCCAGTCTGGAGATGGGATCCGGCTCGGTATGGTCGTTGCGCAGATACATCAACCCTGAGAGCAAGGTCAGAACCACCGCCAGCCAAAAACAGGGGATCCCCATGGGCCACCCCGGGATCAACAGAGCGATGGCCAGGATTTGTGTCACGGTTTTTGCCTTGCCCCAGAGGTTGGCCCCGCGAATGTGGGTTTGGTTCACCCGCCAACCGGCAATAGCCAGTTCTCGACCCACAATTAGAAAGACCCCCCAGGCTGGGATCCGACCCAACTCCAGCAAACTGAGCAGAGGGGCTAACACCAGCAGCTTATCTACCAAGGGATCCAAAAACTTGCCCACATCCGTCACCAACCCATAGCGCCGCGCCAAGTAGCCATCCAGCCAGTCGGTGGCAGCCGCCAATAGGAACGCCCAAAAGGCCAATCGTTCTCCTCGCGGGGATCCCCAACTTAATCCCAGCAAAATGAACGGGATCCCGGCCAAACGCAAGAGGGTAATGGCGGTGGGCAGATTCACCCCTGCCAGTTTGGTTCCCTGGCTTGGAATGCCCTTTTCTACCTTGGCTTCGCCTGAGTTCATAGGACTCCGTCCTGCTGACGCGATTGGACTCCGTCCTGCTGACGCGATTGGACTCCGTCCCGCTGACGCGATTGGACTCCGTCCTGCTGACGCGATTGGACTCCGTCCCGCTGACGCGATTGGACTCCGTCCCGCTGACGCGATTGGACTCCGTCCCGCTGACGCGATTGGACTCCGTCCCGCTGACGCGATTGGACTCCGTCCCGCTGACGCGATTGGTAATGGCCCAATCGCTCCGTGAGCAGATCGTAAAAGCCCTGGGCATCGACCTCAAAAGCCACCTGGACATTGGCAGGCTGGCCACTGGATCCCCAGCGATCCACCACCGTGCGGCCCAAGTTGAGAGGGCTAGCGGTTTCCACTTCCACATAACAGGGCTTTGTCTGGAACAATTGGGGTTCGAGCAGATAGGCGATCACACAGGGATCATGCAAGGGCCCACCGGGCAATCCGTAGCGCTCGATGTCGAACTTGCCATAAAAGGTGAGCATGGCAGCCACCGTCTGCCCCACTTTTGTCCCCAGGGCGCGAATCCGCTCGATTCGCTCTGGGGTGCTGATCACCCGATGCGTCACATTCAATCCCAACATCACCACCTCTCGGATCCCGGCACTGAGCACCACCTGCGCTGCATGCGGATCCGTGAGGATGTTGAACTCGGCTGCCGGGGTGACATTACCCTCAAAAGCGGATCCCCCCATGAACACTAGCGTCTCAATATGATCGACAATCTGCGGCTGTTGCACCAAGGCCACTGCCAAGTTGGTCATGGGGCCGAGCAGCGCCAGGGTGACCGGCTCCGGAGCAGCCATCAAAGTTTGGATGAGATACTGCACTCCATGAGCGGATCCCAGGGGCATTTTCGGCTCCGGCAGATCGGCCCCATCGATCCCAGTTTTGCCATGCACATGTTCGGCAGTTTCCAAAGGGCGCAACAGCGGACGCGGACAGCCAGCATAGACCCCCATCTCAGGATGACCCGCCAATTCACAAATACGCCGGGCATTGTCGCTGGTTTGTTGCACCGAAACATTCCCGGCCACCGTCGTGATGCCGAGCAGTTCCAACTCCGGCGAAGCCATGGCCAACAACAGCGCCACAGCATCATCTTGGCCAGGGTCACAATCGACAATCAACGGGCGTCGCGCCATAGGGATCCCAGCAATAGTTCAACCCTTAGTGTAGGCGGCAATTGCCGAGACCACCCTACGGGATCCTGACCACGGCAGCGCTGTCAGATCTCACAGGTTTCCCAACCCCAATTCCCTGACTCACAGGGATCCCGCCCAGATTTACAATATAAAGAGATACCCCACCTTTTGCTCCTCGTTGAACCCCAGTACACAGCCACTGCGTATCTGTCTGCTGCAAGCCTGGGATCCACTCGATGGGGAACCATTGGTTTGTGAATCAATCTTGCCGCCCCAACGCTTTGCCAGCGAGACTTTCCGCGAGCCAGACCTGTTCCTCAAGCACTTACACCAGCAAAATGGCAGCATCGACTGCTTGGTATTGCTGGTGGATCCGGTTCGACTGGAGCAACTAGAGCGCATCGGCAACCAACTGTGCGAATGGGGGCTGCTCTTGCCCACGGTGTTGGTGCTGGTTTTAGAGTCCTCAGAGCCCGAGCCTAGCCCAGAAGAAACCTGCCCTCAGCGCGGACGCGCCCAAGCTCTGCCGAGAACCCCTCATGCTGCCGCCGTCAATGCCCTCCTCAAACGGGAGCAATTTTTCTACCACAACGCTACCTTGGTGCGCTCCCTGGCGCCGCGAGACCTGCTGATGCATACCAATGGCATTTCTCCCCTGGAGTTATTGATTGAGCGGGCCATCGCCCTATTTTTACAAGTTTCCCCCACCTGTGGTCTACCGCAAGGCCAAGTACGCCCGAAAGAACAAGCCTACCTGACCTACAGCAACCAGCAACAGCAGCATCTGGCGGAAAAATTGCGGGAACGGCTGGGCTATGCCGGAGTGTATTATC
This sequence comes from Synechococcus sp. Nb3U1, assembly GCF_021533835.1. Classification (NCBI taxonomy): domain Bacteria; kingdom Bacillati; phylum Cyanobacteriota; class Cyanophyceae; order Synechococcales; family Synechococcaceae; genus Synechococcus; species Synechococcus sp. Nb3U1. The sequence continues at coordinate 627,088 of NZ_JAKFYQ010000002.1, forward strand.
ATCGTGACCCCACTTTGTTCTATCGACGCCTGCCTGAACCGGAACGGCGGGCCTTGATGCAGCGGCTACGGGGTCTGTACCAAACCATCGTCCTCGAATATTTTCAGTCCCCAGAAACCGCCAATGCCCGCATCGATGAACTGGTGGCGCTGGCCTTTTTTGCCGATATTGGCGCTGCCCAACTGTTGGAGCTGCACATGGGCTTGATGGAAGATTTTGCCAAACAACTGAAATTGGAGGGCCGCAATGAGGAGATCCTGCTGGACTATCGCATTACCCTGATCGATGTGATGGCCCACCTGAGCGAAATGTACCGCCGCTCCATTCCCAAACCCGCGCCGAGGGATCCCTGAATCATGTCTGCCGAAACTCGCAAAGCCTACGTTCTCAAGCTCTACGTGGCGGGCAACACCCCCAACTCCCTGCGTGCCCTCAATACCCTGCAAGATATTTTGGAAAAAGAGTTTCGTGGCGTGTATAGCCTCAAGGTGATCGACGTCTTGAAAAATCCGCAGCTGGCAGAGGAGGATAAGATCTTGGCAACGCCGACTTTGGCCAAAATCCTGCCGCCACCGGTGCGCAAGATCATTGGCGATCTGTCGAACCGCGAGAAAGTGCTGATTGGCCTAGACCTGCTCTACGAAGAATTGGACGCAGAGGCTTGAACCACGCTACGGGAGTGAGGAGAGTGGAATGAATCAGCCATTTGGATCTGCTGAGCCAGAAAAGCCACAGGATAACCTATCAGAACCAGCCACCGAGACCGCTAAACCGAGCCGCCGCATGGGGCTTTCGCAGCCGCGCGGGATCCCGAAAAAACCCACGGGCATTGAGGGCTTCGATGACATTAGCCACGATGGCTTACCCTTGGGCCGCACCACCTTGGTCAGTGGCACCTCCGGCACCGGCAAAACCCTGTTCGCCATTCAATTCCTCTACAACGGCATCATTCAATATCAAGAGCCGGGCATCTTCGTCACCTTTGAGGAAACCCCCATCGATATTATTCGTAACGCCTCCAGTTTTGGCTGGGATCTACAGGCGTTGATCGACAAGGGGCAACTGTTTATTCTCGATGCCTCCCCCGACCCAGAAGGCTACGAAGTGAGTGGCAACTTCGATCTGTCTGCCCTGATCGAGCGCATTCAGTACGCCATCCGCAAGTACAAAGCCAAACGGGTATCCATTGACTCGGTCACCGCCATCTTTCAGCAATACGACCCTGCCGGCATAGTCCGGCGAGAACTGTTTCGCCTCACCGCCCGCCTCAAGCAGACCAACGTCACCACTGTCATGACCACAGAGCGCACCGACGAGTACGGGCCGATTGCTCGCTTTGGAGTGGAAGAATTTGTCTCCGATAACGTTGTGGTTTTGCGCAACATCCTGGAAGGGGAAAAGCGGCGGCGTACCATCGAGATCTTGAAACTGCGGGGCACCACCCACATGAAGGGGGAATACCCCTTCACCATCACCAACGACGGCATCAACATCTTCCCCTTGGGGGCCATGCAACTGACGCAGCGCTCCTCCAATGTGCGGGTATCTTCCGGCATCGAAAAGCTAGACGAAATGTGCGGGGGCGGCTTCTTCAAAGATTCGATTATCCTGGCCACCGGCGCCACCGGCACCGGCAAAACCTCGCTGGTGAGCAAGTTTCTCGAGCGGGGCTGCCTGGATGGGGAACGCTGCATTCTCTTTGCCTACGAAGAATCGCGGGCCCAGCTTTCTCGCAACGCTTCCTCCTGGGGCATCGACCTAGAAGAGTTCGAGCGGCAGGGTTTACTGAAGATCATCTGCGCCTATCCCGAGTCCGCCGGCCTAGAAGATCACCTACAGAAGATCAAAACCGAAATGATGGGGTTCAGCCCATCCCGCATCGCCATCGATTCCCTTTCGGCTCTGGCACGGGGGGTGAGCCAAAACGCCTTTCGTCAGTTTGTAATCGGGGTGACCGGCCTGGCCAAACAAGAAGAAATCACCGGCTTTTTCACCAACACCACCGACCAATTCATGGGATCCCATTCCATCACCGAATCCCACATCTCCACCATCACTGACACGATCATCCTGCTGCAGTACGTAGAGATCCGGGGCGAGATGGCCCGCGCCCTCAATGTCTTCAAAATGCGCGGCTCCTGGCACGATAAAGGCATCCGCGAATACTTGATCTCCAACACTGGCATCCAAATCCGCGACTCCTTCCGGGGCTACGAGCGCATCATCAGCGGATCCCCGACCCGCATTAACGTGGATGAGAAAAACGAGCTCTCCCGCATTGTGCAGAATGTTCAGGCTCTTGACGAAGACGGGTTTTAAACAGGCACTGAGTCCTATCGCTCCAGCAGGAGGCTTTATGGCCCCCATCCCACTTCTGAAAAAGCTGAAATGGCCTGCTCAAGCCGGGAAGCGTTGAATTTGGAAGGATCAGCGAAACAGCTTCTTGGAGAACACCGCAGTTGGGGAAGATAATTACTGGCAGGAGCAGGGAAAGGATGCCTCAGCTAATGAGGGACATAAGAGGGACATAATGAGATACACAGTGGATTCTGCTCTGAAACGAGCAAACCCTGATCCGCGCAGGACTTGAACGGGATCCCTGGCAAACATGGATCGGCTAACACAGACATTTCCCGACAGTCAATGGCGAATCGGTGGTAACCCCCGAATAAATTGGGTAGTATGCGTCTAGCAGTGGCGCAAAGGGCGGTATTTCCCGGAGTGTTTAGCTTTCTCGGCGGTTCCAAAACCCAAACCATGCTTGGGGTGGATATCAACCCTGAGCGCATCGCGGTCGCCCAACTGAAAAAGCAGGGCAATGGTCGCTATCGTCTGGCCCACTACCACAGTGTGGAAATGCCAGAAGGAGCGATGATCGAAGGGCGCATCCTCGATCCGGGCACGATTGGCTTAGCCCTCATGAATTTGCTGAACGAGAACAAAGTTCCTACCAACTTGCCGACAGCGACAGCAGTGCCTGTGCGAGAAGCGATTGTCCGTTTAATTCGCTTGCCGGCTGACCTGCCCGCAGATGAGTTGCGTCGGGTGGTACTAGAGCAAGAAGCTGAGCTGTACATCCCCTACCCTCGAGACCAAGCGGATGTAGATTACCAGCCCTTGGGCCTGGATCTTTCCCAGGACGGCATCGAACGTATCGAAGTGTTGTTGGTGGCCATTCCCAAAGAGGTGGTAGACAACTACTTAGAGGTGCTACGGGCGGCCAACCTGAAGGTGCGCTGTGTGGAGCTAGCTAGCTTTTCTCTGATTCGCACCATCCGCGAACAACTGACCCAATACGGCCCCCAAGAGGCGGTGTTGCTCAGCTCGATCGGCTACGAGAGCAGCGAGATCAGCATTTTGGTGAACGGGATCCCGCAATTTACCCGCACCGTTAATATTGGTACCATTCACATGCGGCAGGTCTTGGCCCAGTCCCTGAACTTGCCGATTAGCCGCACTGGCGATCTATTGCAGTCTCTGAAGCTACCCCTGATCAGCCCAACGGATGTGTTATCTACCGGAGAGCAGCCCATTACTGGTAACCCTGGTGTAACAGCAGTCATGCGGGTTATCTCCGATTTAGCGGATGAGATCAAGCGCTCCATTGACTTTTTCATCAATACAGAAAGCAGCGCTCCAGTCATAAAGGTGCTCCTGGCTGGCCCTGGAGCCAGCATTGGGCAAATTGATGGGTTCCTATCTCAGTCGTTGAGCATGGCGGTGGAATTGGCGGATCCCTTCGGGAACATTACCGTGCCGGATTCTTTAGAGCTGCCCTTAGAGGAACGCCCCGCCATGGGAGTAGCCCTGGGGTTGTCTCTACGGGAGTACAACAAGTAGAGCTAGCGGCCTATGGGTCAGCACAGATTACCGAGATAGATCACTGATGCAATAGTGCGCAAGGCGGTCAGGAAAGATGTACACACCGGATATTAACTTCCTTAAAGAAAGACCTGATGTCATCGACACATCTCGGACAGATGGAGGGAAAGTGCCTGGGCCTGGGGGGGGATCCCAGAACTGGATCCCGGCCATTGGCCTTGGGGCGGTGGCGGCGGCGGTGGCAATTGGGGCTTTTCTGTATTTCCAAGACAGCTTCAGCCGTCAGTTGCAAACCCTGCAAGCGGAGCAAACCCGGCTCAACAACGAATTGAGTACGGCTAATGCGGAGTTGGCCCGTCTACAGGCTCTTGACCAAGAGCTGCAAACCATTCGTGCCCAAACGGAAGGATTCCGCTCGTTCTTGGGATCTGTCCAACCTTGGTCGGCTATTCTAGAAGACTTCCGCCGTAGGGTTCCAGGTCAAGGGGTATGGATAACGGGTGTGAGTGCCTCCGGAGATACCCTCAACGTGCAGGGGGGGGCGATGGATTTTGCCCAAGTAAATGATTTCTTGCTCACCCTATTGGATTCGGATTTTGTCACGGGTGCTGTGATCAACCGCAGCGAGCGTATCGATGGCACGGATACCACCGAACCCAGTGTCAACTATGGTCTGACTGTGACGGTTCGCACCCTAGGGGATCCCGATCCAGAATTTACCCGTGAATTGGAGTTGCGGGGTGCCACTGGTTTGGTCGAGAAGATTAGAATTTTGCGCCAAGTGGAGGCGAACTAATGGCCGGACAATACCCAGTAGACAGTTATTACGATGAACAGGTTGTGGCGGCTCCGGCGGGCCCCCCAGTTTTGTTGGGAATAGAGCTGACCCCGATTCGGATTGGGTTGCTGATTGGGGCCTTGGGCATTGGTACAGCGGGGGTTTTGGCCTTTACCCAACTGCGCCCACTGATTGAGCAAGTACAAGCCGTGGAAGAGGATGTAGCCAACAAAACCACGCAACTGCAAGGGGTACAGGGTCAGATTGCCAGCCTACAGGATGTCCCCAATCAGATCGAGAGGGCTCGCGTGGAGCAGCGACAGATCAGTGCGTTGCTCTCGACTCCTGAGAATGCCGACACCCAGTTACTTGACTTAAATCGTCTGGTTCAAGGACGAATTGGCAGCGAGTTGCGCAGCTTTAACCCCTCTCCGTTAGGGCCAGCTTCTTCGGCGAATCCCGAGGTTCCAGCCATTATTGCTCCGGCCATCCAGGTGCAAACCACCCGTGTCAGCCTACGTGGCCCTTACACAGACGTAATCAACCTGATGGGGGATGTAGAGCGGTTGCGGACGCTGTTCCGGGTCAGCAATATCACATTGCAACCTATCCCTGATACCGGTGAGTTGAACAGTTCATTCGACCTAATTGCCTACATCTACAATAGTGAGATTCCTCTGGGCACTGCTCCAGCTCCTGCAGGAGGAGAAACACCGACTCCTTAGCCCCCAACAGGGTTACAGCCCTTTCTCTGGTCACCTAGCCCAGCAAATCTTACCAATCAGTTGCTCATCGCGCCAGCAGGCCGGAGGCCTTGCAGGGGACGCAAGCGCAGGCATCGTCACAGGAAACCCCGTGAAAGAGCTGTAATTGCTGACTTGGCCTAGCCGTTTGTAACTGGCAAAGGGATCCTGCGGCGGCGGGATCCCTTTTTGATGGATGGATAAAGGGTAGGAGAAAATTGGCGACAAAGCACAGGTAGCGTTGCTTAATCGAAGATCCAGGAAAAATTTTCTGTGAACTAGCTACAGATAGTGGCAAATGCCAATATTTCGGGTTTGATTAGGGAAGCACTGGGTGAACGAGTCAGAGGAGCACCCGTGGTGAGGTTAAGCAAGAACACGGTAGGGCGAACTGAGTGAGGTGTGAGGATGATGAACCGTCGAGTAGCTTATGGGTGTGCATTGAGCTTGATCCTGTCATTGCCCATGTTGGCTATGGAAAGTCGGATCGATGAAGTTGTAGCTCAACAGTTGACCTCCGCAAATCCCCAAAGCATCAGCCGTATCAAGGATATCCGCTTGGTGGCCAATGGCAACCGCATGAAACTCGAGATTGATACAGTGGGGGGAACTCGCCCGCAGGTGTTCTTTACCCAGCAAGGCCAGTCTTGGATCGGCGATATCACCAATGCTCAATTGGATATGGGTTCAGGTAGCTATCGCGAAGAGTCGCCGTTGCCGGGGGTGAGCTTTATCGAAGCCAAGCAAGTGGGCAGTGACAGTGTGCGGGTGCAAATTGCAGGCACGTCAGCAGCTCCCCAAGGACTATTGGCTCAGCGCAGCCCTACCCAATTGGTTTTCGACTTTGAAGGATTGCCCTCTGCTCAAGTGGCAGCTGCTCCGGGTCAAGCAACAATACCAGTCATGGCTCCCCAAGCTCCTGTTGCTCAACCGCCCGCGCCTCAACCTATTCAACCCATTGCCCAGAGTCCCGCCCAAACACCTCCTCAGCCCCCTGTCAGCGCTCCTGCAGCTCCTGCCTCGCCGATAATTTCTCAGGTGCCCTCAGTAGGGCAGTTGAACCAACCGCAATTGCCCCCAGGCGCTATTGATACTAATGCTTCTCAATTTCAGGGTAGAGCAATGGCTCCTCCAGCAGGAGATCTGGCTGTCGGAAGCATTATTCCTGCTCCACCTCCAATCGATTTAGGATCCAATGCCAACATTACACTGACCTTAAAAGATGCTCCAGTTGGAGATGTGTTGAGTCTATTGGTACGTCGAGCTGGATTAAATGTGGTTCTGAATGACATACCTCCTGATATGACTATTTCTCTAGATGTGGCAGACTCGCCTCTACAGGAAACCTTTAACTTCATTTTGCGACTGAAAGAGCTTCAGGCCTCTCGCTCAGGTCAGACTGTATTTATCGGCAGTGCTCTGCCTGGAGTTGGTCAGCAGATTGTAAAAACATATCGTTTGAATCAATTAAGAATAGAAGAGACGGAACAAACTTTTGACCTTAATGCTTCAGGTACAGCTGGAGGAGGAGGAACTGTAGAAATCAATGCTACACAATTAAGCATCACCCCCAGTGCAATCAGAGATAGAATCCAAGGAATTTTAGAAGCATCGAACATACCTTTAACTCAACCGTCAGCGATCCAGGCAGACCCAAGAACAAATTCACTAACTATTGTTGCCACACCTACACAACATGATGTGATTGCGGCTTATCTTGCCCAAATTGATTTGAGAAGTCGCCAGGTTTTAATTAGTGCCAGATTCATTGAGGTTAACCTCAATAATGGTTCTGATCTAGGAGTTGCACTGGGTAGTGCCTCTGGCAACTTTGCTCTAGGATCTGGAGACAACACCAACTTTGGTGGAACCCCTCTTAACCAACCCGCAGGATCTTCAGTTCCTAACGTTGGTGTTGTTCCTGCCTCAGGAACTGGGGGCTCGCTTGTGTTTAACACCCTAAATCGGTTGCAACAATCCCTAGCAGCACGCATAGATGCAGCTATTTCTTCAGGGACAGCTAAGACATTAGCTGATCCAAAGGTAATCGTTGCTAATAATACTGGTGCAGCTATTATAGTTGGCCAAGAAGTTATAACTAACAGGAGATTGCAAACAGATCCTGCTACTGGTACATCGACCGTCGTCTTTGAAAAAGGAAATGCAGGAGTTAACTTGATTATTCAAAACGTCAGAATTGATGACAATGGATATATAACATTGAATCTTCTCCCTCAGATTTCCTCTATTGACAGTCAAATTACGCTTTCTGATGGAACTGTGATTAGCTTGCTAAATCAGCGCTCTGTCGGAACCTTGCAAACTAGACTTAAAGATCGAGAAACACTGTTCGTTGGAGGGTTAATACAAGAGGAGGATCGTGTATCCGTGGATAAAGTTCCACTTCTTTCCGAGATTCCTCTGCTTGGTTCTCTTTTCCGTAGACAAAGCACGACCAATAATAGAAGTGAGGTTGTTGTTTTGATTACCCCATTTATCTTGGAAGAATAGAAGAAATATGAGTTTTTACTTGATTTTTCTTAGAGATCGATCTTAGAGATTGAGTAGATCATGAGTGATTTGTGAATCAATGCTGAGGCTAGACTCTCGCTATCGATTATGGATTAAGCTGGGATCCTTGCTGCTCAGCTTTGGGCTGGCTTTTGGATTGGCATGGGCTGGGTTGGGTTGGACTCAGCCTCAGAAATTATCTTTATCGGTACAAGGGCAGAGTTATCCGCAACTGGTAGAACAGGCTCGTCCTTTGGTTTGGCAAGCCTTGGGGCAACAGTTTCAGGCGCAATCGCAAGCGGAGCAAGTGACTCTAGAGGTGCTGGGACAAGCCGGGGAGCAGCAAGTACCCCTATTCACGGTGCGTATGCCCCGCAGTGCTTGGCAGCAAAACCTGTCTCCCTCTCAACTGGAACAATACAGCACGTTTTATCCAGATGCCTTGGCTCTTTTGCAGCCTCGTGCCCCTGTGCAGCAAGCTCAACTGGAATTTACAGCTCCTCCTCCAACGGGCATTTCTCTGGTTTCTAGCACTCCTTCTCCTGGTCAAAGAGGGATCCCGATTGATCAACGCATTCATCTGCGTTTTGATCAGCAGCTCCCAGCAGGCCTAACCAGTTTGGCTTTTGGTATTCAGCCGCCTCTCGAAGTCGCTTTTGACATTCAAGGCAATGATCTGATTTTTCAGCCGTTACAATTGCTCAGCTACAGCACCGATTACAAGGTTTTGTTGCCTGCTTCTGGGGAGCTGGATTTGCAAAAACCCGTAGAGCTAACCTTCCGCACGGAACCTCAGTACACCTATCAGCGGGATATTAAACCCTTGCTAGAAGCTAGTTGCGTGGGTTGTCATCAGCAGGCGGGTCGGATGCGACGCAGCTTGTTGGATAGCTATACAGCGGTGATGCGTTATGTGACACCCGGTTCGGCAACCAGTGAGTTGCTGAAACCCCGCTGGTTAGCGCGTCATGCTGTCATTCAACGGGCGGCAGGGATCCCTTTGAATGGAGGGGGAACAACGACGGTAGATGCCTTGAGCTTATTGTCAGAAGGAGAAGGAGGGGCTGAACCAACACCAACTGCTGACCCACAGGGGGAATCTCCGGGATCTTTTATCGGGCGCAGTGGATCCCCGGAATTGGCTTACATTCGCCGCAACGGTACTAGTGTGGATCGTCTAGGCCACCTTAGCCCTCACGAAATTCAGATATTGCGTACCTGGATTATTCAGGATCAGGCTGCTGAGACCTTCTCGGGATAGAAAGAACTGCAGGTCGTGTCGAGATCATCCTCCTCAGGCCATGAGCCAGGAATCGAGCATTGGGTTGAAGGAGGCCCCCCCGGCTTCTAGCCCTAGGGAGGATGTCAGAATGGGGATAGCTTGTCCTACGGTTGTTCACATGACCTTTAGCCTACGCCAGATAGGGGATCCGATCCTGACTCAGGTGGCAGAGCCGGTAACGGAGTTTCGGGATCCCGGCCTACAACACTTGATCGAGATCATGTTGAGCACCTTGAAGACCTCCAGCGGGGTGGGGTTAGCCGCTCCTCAGGTGGGATCCTCGCTGCAGGTGATCCTCGTTGCTTCGCGCCCAACCTTGCGCTACCCGGAGGCTCCGCAGATGGAACCTTTGGTGATGATCAACCCTCGTCCCTTGGCGGCTAGCCCCGAGCAGGTGCTGGGGTGGGAGGGCTGTTTGAGTGTACCGGATCAGCGGGGGCTGGTGGCCCGTTCCCGGGAGGTGGAAGTGGAGTACTACACCCCGCAGGGATCCCGGCAAAGGGTGGCGTGGCAGGACTTTCCGGCGCGGATTTTCCAGCATGAATACGATCATCTGATCGGTCAAGTGTTTTTGCAGCGGCATCCGCAGCAATTGCTCTCGGAAGCTGAGTATCAAGCGCAAATTTTGGGGCAACCCGCAACCGCTGCTTGAGGAGGCCGAGCATGCCGTATTTGGTCATTTACGATGGGCTGTGCAACCTCTGTGCCAACGGGGTCAAGTTTTTGGAGCAGCTGGATCGCGGGCAACGGTTTTGTTATGCCCCCATGCAAGAGACGTCCACCTTGGCTGAATGGGGGATCCAACCGGCAGACGTTGAGCTGGGCATGATTCTGATCAACCTGGAGCAGCCCGCTCAAAGGTGGCAGGGATCTGCAGCAGCGGAGAAGATCGCAGAACTGCTGCCCGGTGGAGACCTGTGGCTTTTTCTGTACCGAGGTATCCCGGGCTTGAAAACCTTGGGGGATCGGGGCTACGAACAAATCCGCGATCACCGCTACGAGTGGTTTGGCCGCCGCGACGCCCTTTACTCATCTGCCTACCCCGTCTGTGCTCACTGTCAGGATCGGGATCCCGTTTCCACATCAGACTGAACATGCTTCATTTGACCCAGCAACTGCTGCATCGCTATGCCCAGGGGGAGCGAGATTTCAAGCGATTGGACTTGAGCCAAGCAGGTTTGCGGGGAGCCGATCTGCACGAGATCAACCTGAGCGGAGCCGATCTTTCGGGGCTACGTCTGTGCGAGGCTGTGCTCTACCGGGCTGTTTTGGTGGGAACCACCCTCTGGGAAGCCAACCTGCGCCAGGCAAACCTGCAACAGGCTAATCTCTGTCGGGCTAATTTACGTCAAGCTAACCTGTGGCGAGCCCATTTGAGTCGTGCCGATTTGAGCAGTGCCCGCTTGAGTGGAGCCATCCTTTGCTGTGCCGATCTCAGCTACAGCCGCCTGGAGGGATCCCATCTGCAGGGGGCGGATTTACAGCAGGCCAACCTCAGCCATGCCGATTTGGGTAACGCCAATTTGCGCCAGGCCCATCTCAGAGGGGCTGATCTCAGCTATGCCCGTCTCACGGGTGCCGATTTGCATCAGGCCGATCTGACTGGAGCAGACTTACAGGGATCTCTGCTGCGGGGCGCTCACCTGACCCCAGAAACCCAAATAGCCGAGAAATGGCGACAGGTATGGCAAATAGTTAACCAGGATCGAGAAGTGCAACATCTGGTGGGAAAGGATCTGGCCGGGGCCAACCTGCACGGGGTCTATCTCCACTCTGCTCAACTGGATCGGGCCACCCTCACCGCAACGGACTTTAGCGGAGCCATTCTCCACACCACCTCCTTGCAAGGGGCTGACCTGAGACAAGCTCGCCTACTTCAAGTGGATCTGGAGGGATCCGATCTGCGCGGGGCCAACCTCGCCCATGCCGATTTACGCGGCGCTAACCTACGTGGATGCCACCTGGAGGGGGCCGACCTTACCGGATCCGATCTGCGGGGCGCTGACCTGGGACAAGCTATTTTGCGGGGCACTACCCTTGATACGCAAACCCAACTGGACGGCAAATCGAGGCAAGTATGGCGCATTCTCAATCGACCGCGTACCCTTTGGTCATTGCCCCAAGCCAATCTCGCGGATGTCTATTTGCGCCGCGCCTATTTGCGGCAAGCCAATCTCGCTGGGGCGGATCTGCGAGCCAGTGACCTGCGGGAGGCAGATCTAGAGGAAGCTAATTTAAGCCAAACTGACCTGCGGGGCACCAATCTGCGGGGGGCCAACCTGAGTGGGGCGCAACTGAAGGGATCCCTGTTTGACGAGTACACCATTCTTTAGCTTTACGGTGGGTGAACCGCAGGTCGTTCCCAGCCCGCACTCTATCTGAATTGGGTTTGCTCAATACCACTCTCTAGAGCTAACCGGAGCGCCGAACAGCCACAAGCTGCCGGTTGTGGTTACAGAGAGTCAATCGGCCTGGATCTGATGGATAATGGGATGCCCATCTTTGCGGGCAACCGGGTTTTTCGGGATCCCTGCTGTGTTGTTATTGGATCGCTCTCCCCTCACCTTTTCCCCTGATGAAGCGCGGGAGAAATTGCTGTATCTGCTCACCCAATTGGCCTATCGCGAGGGATCCTTTACCCTCACCTCCGGGCGACAGAGCGATTACTACATTAACTGCAAACCCGTCACCCTGCACCCGCAAGGAGCCTATTTGGTGGGATCCCTGTTGCACGGGCTGTTGCCCCCCGAAACCGAAGCAGTGGCAGGGATGACGTTGGGAGCCGATCCGATTTTGACGGCAGTGGGTTTGGCCTCTTTACAGCGGCAGCCGGCAAATCTACCCGCATTGATCGTGCGCAAGCAAGCCAAAGGGCACGGTACCCAAGCCTGGCTAGAGGGGCCACAACTGTCTCCAGGAACTCGCATCTGGGTTTTGGAGGATGTGGTCACCACCGGTGGATCGGCTCTCAAGGCAGTGGAACGGGTGCGGGAAGCAGGTTATCGGGCGGAAGGGATCCTCACCTTGGTGGATCGTTTGGAGGGGGCGGAGGCCTGCTACCAAGAGGTTGGCATCCCGTTTCGGCGCTTGCTGACCATCGCGGAAATTCGCGCCTACTACCGAGCATTGTCCAACCCAGCAGGCCATGATCCCTGTTAAGCTCTACTTGGTGTTGAGCCGGCCAATCCAACAGGCTGACATCCTACCGACGCTGTTGCTACGCATACAGCGCTGGGTTCCTCTTTCATCCAGCCGACTTGCCCAAACCAATGGCTTGATTCAGATAGGGGCCGTTCTGTCCAGAGGCGTTGATTTCCGTATGCCCTACGGTATTTATTCCAGCCAATTTTAATCCCTTCTGCAAAATGTTCCACGCTGCATTCTCATCTCTGCATCTGACAGAGCCGCAGTGGGGACAAACATGAGTGCGGGTGCTGAGCGTTTTGTGAACGGGCTGTTTGCAGTCGAAGCAATCAATCGTGGTGTTCTGGGGTGGAACAGGTTGCTGCACTTTGCCAAAGATTTGAGCGTAGTATTTCACCCAGTCCACAAACAAACTCCAGGCTGCATCGCTAATCGATTTAGCCAAGTGATGATTGCGAACCATGTTCTGCACCTGTAAATTTTCGTAGGCAATGAAGTCGCTAGACATCACCAACGCACGGGCTTGTTTCACAGGCCAGTCTTGACGCTGCCGACTTACTTTCAGGTGTTGTCGTCCCAGACGATTGATTGCTTTTCTGCCATTCTTAGATCCTTTCTGCTTCTTAGAGACTCGACGCTGCAAACGTTTCAGCTTGCGCTCCGATTTCCTCAAGAACTTAGGATTTTCTACCTCAGTTCCATCGGTTGCCTTGTAGAAATACTTCAATCCCAGGTCAATACCAACGGCTTTACCTGTGGGATGAATGGTTCCTTACTCGCCTGTCTCGCCATCGAATTAAGCTTACCTGCCCATTCAAATTCCTTGGCCAATACCGCACAGAGTTTGGAGAGATCGTACTGATTTACCCCTTTGATATCCATCCGGTGGCGCAAACACCTGTTACGAATGAATTGAGCCGTTCTAATCCCATCGTCAAGTGCTGCAAACTGAATTGGATTCCCCCTGAGCTTGGTTTCCAGAACGCTCATGAGCGACAAGACTTGAATCTTATGAGCTTACTTATGAGCTTACTTATGAGCTTATTTCACCATAACCGGGAGAACCAATGTATGTCCGATAGATTATTGTCCGGCTTCGTACCTACGCCGGACTCGCATTTATCCCAACACTATGCCTCCGGCAGGCTACGCCAGAGTGCGGGCCTTCTGCTGCATGTGGGTAATGACAGCTTGATCCAGCGATAATCATTGCAGCTCATGCGGTCTAATGTCTTGTTTGACAAGCATTCTAGGTCGCCTCAGATCCTCCGTGAAGTCGGGAAAAGCCGTATGCTATCGCCTGCTTATTCTGCTCTGCCCAACCGTGCTCCCCTGAGTTTGCCCCATGGAGCCCGGGTGGCGGTGTATGTGGTGATGAACATCGAACATTTCACCTTCGGTAAACTGGGCACAGCCATTCAACCCCATCTCACCAGCCCTCCAGAGATCGCCAATTATGGCTGGCGGGACTACGGCAATCGGGTCGGGATTTGGCGGCTATTTGAGCTGTTTGCGGAGTTGGGGATCCCGGTCACTGCCGCTTTGAATGCCGAGATGGTGGAGCTTTACCCGCCGATTATCGATGGGATCCGTCAGTACCAATGGTCGGTGATGGCCCATGGCTGGAACAACTCCACTGGGCACAGCGGCATGGCGCTGGAGGTGGAAGAGGAGCTGATCGAGCGCAGTCTAGAGCTTTTGGACAAAGTTTCTGGAGCCCGTCCTTGGGGTTGGCTGACACCGGGGTTTTCTATTACCGAGAACACCTTTGCGCTGTTGCGAGCCGCCGGGATCCGCTATACCACCGACTGGGTAAATGATGATCAACCCTACTGGTTAGAAACCGCTGCCGGCCCGCTGCTGGGGATCCCTTACACCCTAGAAACCAACGACATCAGCCTTTGTCTCAGCGCCCGCTTGCCCGGAGAAGCCTTCGCTCAAGCCCTGATCGATCAATTTGATCAACTGTGGCGAGACGGGGAACGATCCCCCCGCATTATGGCGATTGGGCTGCACCCCTTCATCGTTGGGCAACCCTTGCGCATGGGATCCCTGAAAAAAGCCCTAAAATACATCCAATCGCACCCCCACACCTGGCTCACCACCAGTGATAGCCTCCACGAGTGGTACATCCAAGCCTGCCCCGCTCCCGAACCAGTCTGACCCCATTTCAACTCCAGCTCACCCTTTGCCAGTGTGGGATCCCACCTCGCAATAGCCGAAGAAACGGCTACAGTAACCTGGAAAGCGTTCCGCTCTTTGGGTGCCATGACTCAGCAATTAACTCTCGCCGGACTGGGATCCAACTCGAACGGCGGGCCACGTCTGGGGCAGGTGATTGCCACCGATTTGCAGGGGGAGATGCAGCGCTCCTACCTAGAATATGCCATGAGCGTGATTGTGGGGCGGGCTTTGCCGGATGTGCGGGATGGCCTCAAGCCGGTGCACCGCCGCATTCTTTACGCCATGCACGAGTTGGGCCTGACGCCGGAGCGTCCCTATCGCAAGTGTGCCCGTGTGGTGGGGGATGTGCTGGGGAAATATCACCCCCACGGGGATCAGGCGGTGTATGACGCGCTGGTGCGCATGGTACAGGAGTTTTCCAGCCGTTACCCCTTGGTGGCGGGGCACGGCAACTTTGGCTCGGTGGATGACGATCCGGCGGCGGCCATGCGCTACACCGAGTGTCGGCTGGCAGAGGTGAGCCATACGGCTCTTCTGGAGCAGGTGGGGGAAGAGATCGTCGAGTTTATGCCTAATTTCGACGGATCCCAGGCGGAACCCACCGTTCTGCCCGCCCGTTTGCCGATTTTGCTTCTAAATGGCTCTTCGGGCATTGCCGTGGGCATGGCCACCAACATCCCTCCCCACAACTTGGGGGAATTGGTGGATGGCTTATTGGCGTTGATCGATAACCCCGATTTGGAGCCGGAGGCTCTGCTGCAGTGGATCCCGGGGCCAGATTTCCCCACTGGAGGCCAAATTGTCGATAGCCAGGGGATCCGCGAAGCTTACTTGACCGGACGTGGATCGATCCCGATGCGGGGGGTGGCGCAATTTGAGGAAATTCAACCGGGCAAAGGCCGGCATCGGCGGCCTGCCATCATCATCACGGAGTTTCCCTACCAGGTGAACAAAGCCGCCTGGATCGAGAAGGTGGCGGAACTGGTGAATCAGGATCGCATCGCGGGCATTGCCGATCTACGGGATGAATCGGACCGCACCGGTATTCGTGTTGTGGTAGAGCTGAAGCGGGAAGCCAACCCACAGGCGGTTCTGCAGCAGTTGTACAAACTCACCCCTCTGCAGAGCAACTTTGGGGCAATTTTGTTGGCCTTGGTCAACGGAGAACCGCAACAACTGAGCCTCAAAGGGATCCTGCAACACTTTCTGGCCTTCCGAGAAGCCACTCTGAATCGCATTTTTCGTGCCGAACTGCAGCGGGTGCAGCGCAAAGCCGAAGAGGTGGAAGGGATGTTGCTGGCCTTGGCGGATCTGGATCGGGTGATCGATTTGCTGCGCCAAGCCCCGGATGGCTCCACCGCCAAAGGACAACTGCAAACCCACCTGGGGTGTACCCCCCAGCAGGCGGATACAATTTTGGCCATGCCTCTGCGCCGCCTGACGGGATTGGAGCAGGAACGTCTGCAACAGGAACACCGCGCATTGCAGGCCCGCATCGAAGAATTACAAGGGCTACTGGATGACCGCCGTAAACTTTTGAATTACCTGAAAAAAGAGCTGCGACAGCTGAAGAAAATCCACGCGGATCCCCGGCGCACCCAGATTCTTTCCGCCGCGGAGTTGGAAGCGGAAGTGGCTCAAATTCCCACCGGCGAAGATAGCGAAGACACCCATTTCCTATTGCAATTTACCCGCAAAGGCTACGTGCGCCGCCTTCCCTTGCCCAACCGTCGCTCCCGCAGCAACCCCGCCCAACGGGAACTGGGGGAGGATGGGCTGACCGGCCTGGAGTCTGTGGCTTTGCATCAGGAAATTTTGGTGTTAACCGCCCCAGGCAGAGCCTTTACCATCCCCATCGAAGGGATCCCGCTCAGTACCGGGTCATCCCGAGGTGTACCGTTGCTGACCCTATTGCCTGCTCCGGAGCCGATTGTCGCCACCTGGACGCTGGATCCTAACCAAGTGGATGCCGCACTGGTGTTGCTCAGCCGGCAGGGACGGATCAAACAGGTGGCTTTGGCGGATTTCGTCGGCCTCACCCAACGGGGATCCACCGCCCTGAAGCTGAAAGACGACGACAAGCTAGGTTGGGCTGCCATTCACGATCCCAGACAAGACGGCTGCACGGTTATCCTGGCCACCTCAGGAGGGCGGTTGTTGCGGCTGCCCCTTAACGGCGAGCAAATTCCCCTGATGGGCCGGGTGGCGATGGGCAATCAGGCTCTACGTTTGGGCCGCAAAGAACAGATCGTCGGGATGACCCTGCTTCCTCCCGAAGGGATCCTGGTTTTAGCCAGTCAATCGGGGCACCTGAAGCGGCTGGCCCTGAGTGAGATCCCGACGATGGAGCGGGGCATGGTCGGGGTACAGGCCTTTAAGTTTGCGAGCAAAACCGATGCTTTGGTGGGACTCGTGGGCCTAACGCCAGACCCGAATCGGTCAGGGCAACCCCAGGTGGATCTCTTCACCGAGTCGGAACGGATCCACTCGTTTCTGCCGGAGGAGATCCCTTTACAAAATCGTGCTGGCGGCGGATCCCCGGTGTTGAAATCGGAGCGAGCCACCGGGCTGCACTTATTTTGGCCCCAGTGGTTACCGGAGTGATGGGTCGGTCTTGGGGATCCCAGAGGGGCTATCTGGCTATGGCTTGGATTTTTGCGTGGGCGGAGGGGAAGCAACAGTCTCATCTGGAGCAGGGGGATCCTCCGGTGCTTCTGGATGACGTACCGGCTCAGGAACGGTGCCCCCCGCTTTGAGAATGAGATATTGCAGGGTTTGATGCAGTTGTTCCAGTAGGGCGCTGATGGCGTGTCGAAAATCGCCGTGGTCTGCACTCATTCGTTCCAGTAGGGCGCGGGTGATGTCCTGAAAATCCCTCAGGATCTGCTGATGCTGGGCGATGACTTGCACCAATTGGCTTTGCTCCTTGACCAAATCCCGCAAACAAGAGCGCAACTCGTCCATCTGGTTTTGCCAAAAAGCTTGCCCTTCCCGCAATTCCATGACACTGGTACGCAAGTCGGCGGTAGAGTCTCGTAAAGCTTCACTGTGGCGGCACTCGGCTTCCAACTGTCGTTGCTGCTCTTGCTGCTGCTGGCGCAGTTCGGAGTTGGCCTGCAGATTGGCTTCCGCGGCTCTGAGCAGTTGAGCCAGTCTGACCGCGGTGGCGGCCCAGCGCTCCTCCGGCAGGAGAGGTTGACCTTGGCAAGCTCGCTTGCAGAAATACTTCACAGTTGCTATTTCCTGTATCGAATGGAACCAAAAGCTGGACACAAACCTGCAAATCGGGATCCGCCCCAGTTGTGCCCCGATCATATACCGAAGCTGAGATGGTGACGGTGCCACACCCCAGGGATCCCGACCCGCCCTTTAGGATGGAGAAGCACAATCGAGGTGAAAATGAGGTGAAAAAATGCCCTCGTTAGCCAATCAGGTGGTGTTGATCACCGGAGCCTCCGCCGGAATTGGGGAAGCCGTCGCTCTAGAAGCCGCCAAACAAGGGGCCCGATTGGTACTGGCGGCCCGTCGGGAAGGGGTGCTGCAAACCGTTAAAGATCTGGTGGTGGGGCGCGGGGCTGAAGCGCTAATCGTCCCAACAGATATGGCAGATACCAGCCAAGTGGAAACCCTGGCTCAAAAGGCCTTGGATCACTTTGGCCGGGTGGATATTCTGGTGAACAATGCCGGTTACGGTCAGATGGGACCGGTAGAAGAAGTGGATGTAGCGGCGATGCGGCGGCAATTTGAGGTGAATGTGTTTGGCCTGCATACCCTTACACGGGCTCTGTTGCCCCAAATGCGCGAACGAGGCAGTGGCCGCATCCTCAACCTCAGCTCTGTGGCCGGTCAGATGTCCATGCCCTTTAGTGGTGTTTACAACGCAACCAAATTTGCCGTTGAGGCTCTCAGCGATGCTCTGCGGGTGGAAGTGGCCCCTTTTGGCATCAAGGTGATCTTGATCGAGCCGGGGCCAGTGGCCACCGAGTTTGGCCGCGTGGCAGAAGAAGCCTTCGGAGCGGTCGTCAACCCCAATGGCCCCTACAAAGCGATTCTGGAAAATACCGCCGATATGGCCAGCTCTTTTAACAAGATGGCCTGGCCGGTGGACAAAGTGGTGGAGCCGATCATGAGGGCGATGACCGATCCCCACCCTTCCGATCGCTACACCGCCTTTACGGGGGGTAAAGTGGCTCTAGGTCTCATGCGGTTGTTGCCGGCGCCTTTGGCGGATCAAATGTGGCGGCGCATCTACAAGTTGGATCAGCTGGGATCCCCTGAATCGGCCTAGTGGCAGGCTTTTTGGGGGCATACGCTTTGGGACTGAACTCTGGCCAGGCTCCCATCGGTGCCGGGGCGGGGTTGTATCTACCTGAGTCGGCAAGTTAAGTTTGTTAAAGGACTTTTAATCGAGCGGGTGTTTCCTCATTTTATGAACAAGCCTCAATCCCCCCAGCGCTGGCTTATTGCCCTGATGCTTGGTTTTTGTCTCTGGCAGGGATCCGGACTGACGCTGCATCCTGCCCCCGCCCATGCAGCCTTGGCCTCTGCCCTCACTTATGATCGCTTTTTGCGCTATGTCGAGGAGGGGCGTGTTACAGATGTGCGCCTCACGGACAACAACCAGGTTGCGGAAGTTACGGCGGTAGATCCCCAAACCCAGAACCCTACCCGCTATCGGGTCAACCTGCTGCCCAATACCGTGCCCCAACTGGTGGAGCGCCTCACCGCCCAAGGGATCGAAGTGGGGGTGGTGCCTACCCGCGATGGGGGTGCCTTCTGGGCGATTCTCGGCAACCTGCTGATTCCGGTGCTGTTGTTGGGCGGCTTGTTCTTCTTCCTGCGGCGGGCCAGCGGGGGAGCCAGTGGCCCTGGGCAAGCGATGAACTTCGGCAAATCGCGGGCTCGCTTTCAGATGGAAGCCAAAACCGGCATTAAATTCGACGATGTGGCCGGGATCGAAGAAGCCAAAGAGGAGCTGCAGGAGGTGGTCACCTTCCTGAAGAAACCGGAACGCTTCACGGCAGTGGGAGCCAAAATTCCCAAGGGTGTCTTGCTGGTAGGCCCGCCAGGAACCGGCAAAACCCTCTTGGCCAAGGCGATCGCCGGGGAAGCAGGGGTACCTTTCTTCAGTCTCTCTGGCTCCGAATTTGTGGAGATGTTCGTCGGGGTGGGGGCTTCCCGGGTGCGCGACCTCTTTAAGAAAGCCAAAGAAAATGCTCCCTGTATCGTCTTCATCGACGAAATCGACGCTGTCGGTCGGCAGCGGGGGGCAGGCATCGGCGGTGGTAATGACGAGCGGGAACAAACCCTGAACCAGTTGCTCACGGAAATGGATGGCTTTGAGGGCAACACCGGTATCATCATCATTGCGGCCACCAACCGCCCCGATGTGTTGGATGCGGCTCTATTGCGTCCGGGGCGGTTTGACCGTCAGGTAACGGTGGATCGGCCCAGTTTCAAAGGGCGTTATGAGATCCTGCGGGTGCATGCCCGCGATAAGAAGCTGGCGGAGGATGTCAACCTAGAGGCGATTGCCCGCCGTACCCCTGGCTTTGCCGGTGCGGATCTGGCCAACCTGCTCAATGAAGCGGCAATCTTGGCGGCCCGTCGTCAGCAAATGGCGATTACCAACCAAGATATTGACGATGCCATCGACCGCATCACCATTGGCTTAACCAAACCTCCCCTGTTGGATGGCAAAAGCAAGCGCTTGATTGCCTACCACGAGTGTGGCCATGCCCTGCTCATGACCCTGCTGCCCCATGCGGATCCCTTGAATAAAGTGACGATCATCCCCCGCTCTAGTGGGGCCGGTGGTTTTGCTCAGCAACTGCCCAACGAAGAACAGATCGACTCTGGCCTCTACAGCCGTGCTTGGCTCTTGGATCGGGTTGTTGTGGGCTTTGGCGGTCGGGCCGCAGAAGAGATCGTCTTCGGCTACTCAGAGATCACCACGGGGGCCAGCAACGACCTGCAGCAAAATACTGGTTTGGTGCGACAGATGGTGACCCGCTTCGGTATGTCGGAGTTGGGGCCCGTTATGTTGGATCCCCCCAATAATGAAGTGTTTTTGGGCGGCGGCTGGACAAACCGTACCGAGTACTCAGAAGATGTGGCCTCCAAGATCGACCGGCAGGTGCGGCAACTGCTGGAGAGCTGCTACCAAAAAGCCAAGCAAATCCTGATGGAAAATCGGGCTTTGTTGGATCGGTTGGCGGATACGCTGGTGGAACGGGAAACCCTGGATGGGGATGAGTTCCGGGCGATCGTGGCGGAATATGTGCCTATTCCCGACAAGTCTGGGTTGCCCAATCCGAAGCTGGCCTAAGGGATCCCATCAAAATTGTTGGGTTGATTAACTTGGGAGGGTAGTTGTTGGGAGCTTAATCCTGGCGGCTGCCCTTCTTTTCTTGTCTTCTTTGTTCAAATTGTCGTTTTTGATTTTTGTCTCGTCAGGTTGTCTGATGCTCACCTCTCCTTCTGCTCTGCCTGTTCACCTCTACCGTTGTCTGAGCTGTGGGCAGGAAGGCTTAGCTCAATCACCGGAGCGCGAACAGGGCCAGCCGGATCGGATCTACTGCCCCAGTTGCGGTCAGATTTACCCACTACTGGCCTCTGGCGCTGTGGACTTTATCGGCAATCCACCGGATCTGCGCCTGAGCTTAGCCCAAGCGATTGCCCATTCCCCTGGGTTTGCTTGGGGTTACGACCGGCTGTGGCGGCCCTGGGCGCTGTCTCTGCTGACGGGGGAAAGTTTTGGCGCCGAACGGGAGGGCAAACTGCTGACGGAGTGGATAGGAGCAGCGAATCCTGTCCTGGATTTGGGCACCGCCGGGGGGTACTGGAGCCGGTTGATCTTGGCGGCAGATCCACAGCGGACGGTGATGGGCTTGGATAATGCGGCGGGGGTATTGGTAGAAGCTGCTCAACAGGCCCGACCCGATTGGCACCACTACAACCTAGTACGGGCTCGCGCCGAACAGTTGCCGCTAGCCTCCGGAGCCTTTGGGGCAGTGATCAGTGGGGCCAGCTTGAATGAGTTGCCACTGGATCCCTCTTTGCAGGAGATCGCGCGCATCTTGAAACCAGGGGGCGTGTTTGTATCTATGCATAGCCAACAGATTCAGGGATGGGGACAAACCCTACAGCAATGGCTTGGGGCAACAGGCTTGCGCTTTTTCTCAGAATCGGAGCTACAACAGCATTTGCTCCAGGCGGGGTTGCATCTGGAACGTTATCTCAGTTTTGGATGGGTGGCTTTTGTGCGGGCGGTGCGCTCCTGATCTGCACGCTGCTCCAGAATATGGGTAGAATTGAGCACTCCAGACTGCTATAGGGGGATCCCTTGCACGAGATTTCCATCACCTGGGCTGACTACCACCGCAAAATCGAGGAGTTGGCCGTCAAAGTTTACGAAAGCGAGTGGGAGTTTAACCAAATCGTCTGTATTGCCAAAGGGGGCTTGCGAATTGGCGATACCTTGGCAAGACTCTTCGATCTGCCACTGGCAATTCTTTCTGCTTCTTCCTACTCTGGCCCTGGCAACCGCCAACGGGGAGTCTTGACCTTCTCGCGTGACTTGGCTATGACCACCGCCAATTTGGGGAGCGAGATACTGCTGGTGGATGATTTGGCGGACTCCGGTGTGACTCTCAAGCGGGCCGTCCATTGGCTCAAACATCATTACGGCTTCTACATAGAGGAAATTCGCACGGGTGTGCTGTGGTACAAAGCAGCTTCGGTGTACCAGCCGGATTACTATGTGGATTACCTGCCGGATAACCCCTGGATCCATCAGCCCTTTGAACCCTACGAGCAACTGACCCCACAACAACTGGCGCAAGCGCTCCGGGCTTCTAGTTAATTTTCAATGAATGAGAGTCGCAATTAATTGACCAATCAACTGGATTGGCGTTGTTGGTGCAGTTCCTCGAAGGCTTGTAAAAAGTCTTCCTGTCGAATCACCAAGGTCTTGGCGTCTACGACTTCTGCTCCAGCCCGGTGACGACGAATCGCAGCAATGGCGGCTCGGTTACTCAAAAGGGCCAGATCGGCACCGCTCCAACCTTCGGTACGCTCAGCCCAATTCCCCAGATCCACATCGGGCCCCAGAGGACGGGTGCAATTGTGCACGGCCAAGACTTCCCGCCGCCCCGCTTGGTCAGGTAACTCAACGCTCAGATGTAGTTCCAGCCGACCAGCCCGGGTGAGGGCGGGATCCAAACTGGCTTTGCGGTTGGTGGCGGCCACTAGCAGTACCCCCTGACTGGGGCGGATCCCGTCCAGTTCCGAGAGCAGTTGACCCAACACCCGGTCGCTGACGCCACTGTCGCCAGAGTAGCTCCCCCGCGCCGGAGCCAGGGTATCAATTTCATCGATAAACACCACGCAGGGAGCACACTGACGGGCACGGGCAAACAGCTCTCGCACCGCTTGCTCTGAGGATCCCACCCATTTGCTGAGCAACTCTGGGCCAGATACCGCGATGAAGTTGGCTTTGGCTTGGGAGGCAATGGCTTTGGCCAATAGGGTTTTACCTGTGCCCGGTGGGCCGCTCAACAGCACTCCTTTCGGTGCTTGCGCTTGAGCCTGTTCATAAAGTTCTGGGTGCAGCAGGGATCCCTCGACGGCCTCTTGCAAAATCTGTTTGGCTTGGCCCAATCCGCCGATCTGATCCCAACTTACCTGCGGCGACTCGATCTCCACCGACCGCAACACCGCCGGTTTCACCTGTTGCAAGGCCAGTTGAAAATCTGCTGCCGAAACCGAAAGTGATTCCGGTACTGCAGAGCCCAGATCCGGTATTTGTCGCCGCAAAGCCGCATAGGCCGCCGCCTGGCACAAACCGCGCAAATCTGCCCCGACGAAACCCAGGGTTTGATCCGCTAAATTATCCAGATCGACATCCGCCTCCAGAGGCATGTCGCGGGTATGGATGGCCAGAATTTCCCGCCGTCCCTCCCGATCTGGCACCTTAAAGATCACCTCCCGGTCAAAGCGTCCCGGACGGCGTAGCGCTGGATCGATGGCATCGGGTCGATTGGTAGCGGCCAGCACCACTATGCCCTTTTGGGCAGCAAACCCATCCATCAAGCCCAGCATTTGCGCCACCAAGCGTTTTTCCACCTCCCCTTCTACCGCCGCTCGGTTCGGGACTAGGGCATCTATTTCATCAATGAACACCAAACACGGGGCTGATTTGGCGGCTTTTTCAAACACCTGCCGCAAGCGGGATTCTGCTTCACCATAGTATTTACCGATGATCTCAGGGCCAACAATGGCAATGTAATTCACCCCCAAGCTTTCGGCTAGAGCGCGGGCGGTCAGGGTTTTTCCAGTGCCAGGGGATCCCACTAGCAGTACCCCTCGGGGCGGCTCCAGGCCCAATTTGGCCAGCAGTTCCGGTCGTTTCAGGGGGATCTCCACCATCTCCCGCAGAATTTGCAGTTGTTCCTTCAACCCCCCCACATCCTTGAGGCGCGGCCTGCCATCCGAAGGGGTTGGGGCTGGACTGGGGGCCGTCGAAGCGGAAGGAGAAGAAGCTTGCTGAACTTGGGGTTCATTGCTCCAGGAGGAATCCCCCCCTCCTGTTGCTGTTTGCACACTACCGCGGCGGGGAGGAATAGAACCAGAGCGGGGAATAGAGCTGCCGAGGGAACGACTTTGAATGCGCACTTCCGTTCGCAGTTCCCCGCTTTGTTTTTTTTCATCCAGCTTCTGAGCCAGCTCGATCAACTGCTCAATGCCCTGCACAAAGTCGCTTAAATCCGCCATAGCTGGGACTTCCATCCACACAAGTTGACTTGCAATGGGATCTGCCAAAAGTTCTAGCCTCCCCCCAGTTGGGCCTGTTCAGGTTTGGTGAACGGGATCCCGGAATGGCTAGATGTTTAGTATGACACCATTCCCTCAGCCTGCTGTCAGAATTGAGGGGCAGCAAGGGCAGAACGGAGACCCTAGGCTACGAAGTCGAAGCCACCCCCGCTTCTGGAACGGCTTTTGAGGGTGAGCCCATCTGCTCTCGGATCCAGCTCAGCCAGAGATCCAATCCTTCCCCCGTTTTGGCCGATAGAGGAAAAATCGGCACGGAGGGGTTGATCTCGCGGATATTGGCCTGAATGCGATCCAGATCAACGTCTAACACGGGGGCCAGATCCACTTTGGTGATCAGCAGGCAATCCGCCGCTCGAAACATGATCGGGTACTTGAGGGGTTTGTCTTCCCCTTCCGTGACACTGAGCAGGGCGACTTTGGCGTGCTCCCCCACCTCAAACTCCGCCGGACAGACCAAGTTGCCGACATTCTCCACCAAGATCAAATCCAGCTGCCGCACGTCCAGCAGTGATGCCAATTGGTGCAGGCCCCCCGCCACCATGGCCGCATCCAAATGACAGGCCCGCCCCGTATTGATGGCAATCACCGGGATCCCGTAGCGACGCAGCCGTTCCGCATCCAGATGGGTGGTCATATCCCCCTCGATCACGGCGATGCGCAGTTGATCGGCGAGGACGGCCAAGGTTTTTTCCAACAGCGAGGTTTTGCCCGCCCCCGGCCCGCTCATGAGGTTCAGACAGGTGACTCCCCAAGTATCGAAATGCTCCCGATTGTGGTCGGCCTGGTGTTGGTTGGCGTGGAGGAGGTTAATCCCCATATCCAGCACTTGATGCATGGTAGAGCCTGTGAAAGTAGGGTTCAGAGGGAGAAAGCCCTAGGAAGAATGGGCCTGGGCCATTTCAGGAGTAGGGGTGGGGTTAGCCGAGAGTTTGCGCACCTCTGAACAGAAGGAGGCCATGCTGAACCCTCCGAACCGCTTGACCGTACTGGCCCGCAATCGCAGGTTAGGGCTGGCAAACCAAATGCGCTCTTCCGATTCGGTCATCTCATATTCGGTGTAGAGGGTGAGAGCACCATCGGATCCCATCACGTAGGTGCCCGCCACCGGCACTTTCTCGGCATAGCCCTGATCCCGCAACAGTTGCCCGCGCATCGGATCGCTCTGATCGGGGATCGGCACCAGCACCACATCCCCTTTGTACTCTTCGTTGTCCCATTCCTGTTCGCCGTTCCATTGCACACGCGCTGCCCCAACAGATCGCTGCGGATCCACCTTGAACAGCTCACAAATGCGCAAGACTGCCGGATCGTCTGCAGCAAGGGTGGCGATCTGTACCTTGGACTTGCCTCCCTCCGAGCGGCGAAAGGCAAGATGATGGCTGGTACGCTGGCTCATCCATTCCCCGGCACTCAGGGCGAAAAACTCCATAACGGTCATCATGGCCGACGCGGGATCCTCTATCGATGGAACAGGATTTGCTGATTTTAGCTTGCGTTGCAACCCAAGACTCACTCCTGCCGGTTTTGATGTTCCCGCCAGAACTGTTCTGCAAAAGCCACCGTCGGATGGATGGGAGCACGCGGATGACTCAGGAGTGGCATATTAGCTTCTTCAGGGGTGCGATTGCCCTTGCGTTGGTTACAGCGTTCACAGGCAGTGACCACGTTGTCCCAACTGTGGGATCCCCCTTTGGAAAGGGGCACCACATGATCCAGGGTGAGGTGGTTGGTGCTGCCACAGTATTGGCAACTGTGGTGATCCCGCCGCAACACTTCCCGCCGATTCACAGGGGGCACTCGCCAAGTGCGTTCTTTGCCTTTGATGGTGAGACGAATGTGCTCGGGCACCTCAATTACATGGCTAGGGGAGCGCACCTTCCACACCGGTACGTTCATCATCGATAGCGGCTCCGCCTTGCCTGTCAGCAGCAGCACAATCGCACGTCTAATGTTGACTCGGCTGATGGGCAAATAGTTTTGGGAGAAGACGACGATCGACTGTTCCAGAATGTGGGTAGCGGCAATCATGGCTTAGCTCCTCCATTTGCCGCCATTCTCCTGAGGAATCTACCGAATGGCAAGCTTTTCCCCGCATTGGAATGAACTTGCAGGAGAGGTGCCTCAACCAAGTCAAGCGGGTGTTGGATAAGTGAATGTAAATTACATTGTAGTCTTGTGTACTATAAGTGCCCAGGTCTTTGTGTTTTATCCTCTGACTTCTAGGCCAAACTCGGCATAGGGCTGGAGTGGCATAGTTACGGTGAAAGTGCTGCCCTTGCCTGGCATAGATTCAACGCTGATTTGCCCACGCATATTTTCCACAAGAGCTTTGGCAATTGTCAGGCCGAGGCCCATTCCCCCCTGCTGGCGGCTGCGGCTGGGGGAAACGGAGTGAAACCGCTCGAAAATCCGTGACTGCTGATCTAAGGGAATGCCAATGCCCTGATCTTGCACATGAAATAAGGCTTGGTCGGCGGATCTCTCTAAGCGTAGGGTAATGGGGGCACCGGGATCCGAGTAGCGAATCGCGTTGGAGATGAGGTTCAGCATCACCTGTTTGAGGCGATCCCAATCTGCTATCACCGTTAGAGGGGTAGGGGAATTTTCCACTCCAATTGGGTTGGGGCCGAGTTGTTGGGCCAAAGCGCCAATTTCCTCCAAGAACCAATCCAAACGCAAAGGTTTCAGTTGCAGGCGTGATACTCCTGCTTCTGCTCGTGCCAAATCCAGCAAATCCTTGAGCAGGCGCACCACCCGCTGCGTCTCTTCCAAAGAAAGGGTGAGGTTTTCCCGCTGGTGATCCGTGAGGTTATCCCCGCGCCGCAGGGTGCTTTCCAGGTAGCCGTGCACGATCGCCAAAGGGGTACGCAACTCATGAGAAATGTTGCTGAGCAGTTGTTTTTCCTGATCCCAAGCTGCCGAGAGACGATTCAACATACCGTTAAAAGATTCGGCCAGTTGCATGACTTCGGTAGGGGCTTTCTCCAAAATCAGACGGGCTTCCGGCAGCGTTTGGGGGGAAAGGCTGGCAGAAAGCTGGCTGATGCTGTGCAAAGGCTGTAGGGAGCGGCGGATCAACAGGGATCCCAAAAAGGCGATCAGGGTGGCGGTAGAAACCCCAGACAACACCAGTGTGCGCAAAAAGGCCAAATACACTTCGTAGGAATCGGTGACATCTGTAACGGTCGTAACCTTGAGACCATTGGGATCGCTCGGATCCAGGGGTTGCTGACAGAGGATGAAGTAGTAGTCCCGATCCCGCATCAGGGTAGGTACAGCGGGCGGAGTAATGAGCACCTGCGGCTGGCTGTCGAAATTGAGAGAGGTGGCCAAGATATCTCCGGCTGCATTGGTGACCTTAAACCAACGATCGGAACGAGTATACTTGTCGATGGTGCGTTGGATAGCCTGTGCCTCTGGGTAAAACTCTCGGTAGGTGGCCACATCCTGCTGAAAGACCATCACCGTCATCTCATGCCAACGGTTCGTCCGCACAAACAGGTCATACCGCAGACGATAAGTGGCGATCCCCCCGGTTACTCCCAAAACCGCCAGGCAAGCCCCTGTGGAAATCAACACCAACCGATTTTGCAAAGACCGCCAGAGAGAGAAGAGCACCCTGTTGCCCCACCGCGACGGATTCACTCTATCGACTGGGGCTGATGTTCGTCTGAAACTCAGATGAGAATTTACTGAATATTTTAAGAAGTTTTAAGAAAATGTTTTAGGAGATGACTGTCGAGGAGAAATCTCCACCCAGACCGGGAAATACCCCAACAATACAGGGATCCCAGACATTCCAGAGTTTCTTACGATCGGGGAAAGAAGAGATGGGCTAGTATCCGGGTGATGGTCGGATCCCGTTTGCCCCATGACCTACCCGCTCCACGTCGCCTTGATCTGGCACCAGCATCAGCCTCTTTACAAAAGTCCGGTGGCGGGAAAATATCGCATGCCCTGGGTGCGCCTGCACGGGATCAAAGATTACCTCGATCTTGTTCTGCTGTTGGAGCGGTTTCCCCGCCTGCACCAAACCGTCAATCTAGTGCCCTCCCTGATCATACAAATCGAAGAGTACGTGGCGGGTTCGGCTTTTGATCCTTACTTAGAGCTGACCCTAACCCCGACAGAAAAACTGAATACTGAGCAGTTGCGTTTTGTAATCGAGCGCTTCTTCGACAGCCACTACCCCCACATGATTGAGCCTTATCCCCGCTATCGACAGCTCTACGAGCAACGGGAATCCCAGGGGGTGAACTGGTGCCTGCAGTACTGGACTCAGCAAGACTTCAACGATCTGCTGGCCTGGCATAACCTGTCTTGGTTTGATCCCTTGTTTCAGGAGGATCCCGAGATTGAGGGCTGGATCAAGATGGGATCCGGGTTCACCCTGGCGGATCGACAACGCATCTATGCCAAGCAACAACAAATCCTCAGTGCCATCATCCCCCAGCACGCCAAAATGCAGAGCAACGGGCAACTGGAGCTGACCACCAGCCCCTATACCCACCCCATTTTGCCCCTGTTGGTGAGCGAACGATCAGCGCGGGTGGCTCGACCGGGCTTGCCCTTACCCCGCTACAGCTTCCACTGGAAACAGGATGTTCACACCCACCTAGAACGGGCTAAGCAAGTCTACCGAGAGCGTTTTGGCCGGGATCCGCGCGGGCTGTGGCCCTCAGAGCAATCCGTGAGTCCGGCGATTTTGCCGCTGATTCAAAAGCAAGGCTTCGACTGGATTATCTCTGATGAAGGGGTATTGGGCTGGAGCCTTGGGCATCCTTTTCACCGCGATGAACAGGGCCATATCCTCGAGCCGGATCAACTTTACCGGCCCTATCGCCTGGAAACCGAACTTGGGGAGCTGGCGATCATTTTTCGGGATCACCGCCTTTCGGATTTGATTGGCTTCAGCTACAGTGCTATGTCCGCCGATGCTGCTGCCAAAGATCTGATCGGGCACCTAGAAACCATTCGCAATCGTCTGCCGCAGGATCAAC
This sequence comes from Synechococcus sp. Nb3U1, assembly GCF_021533835.1. Lineage (NCBI taxonomy): Bacteria > Bacillati > Cyanobacteriota > Cyanophyceae > Synechococcales > Synechococcaceae > Synechococcus > Synechococcus sp. Nb3U1. The sequence goes on from NZ_JAKFYQ010000002.1 coordinate 656,386, forward strand.
CCTGGCTGGTGACCATCGCCTTAGATGGAGAAAATTGCTGGGAATACTACCCCCAAGACGGTAAGCCCTTCCTAGAAAACCTCTACACTCGCCTCAGTCAGCACCCCTCCCTCCGTTTGGTGACGGTGTCTGAGTTTTTGGATCAATTTCCCCCCACCGAGTTTTTGTCGGCAGAGCAGCTACACAGCGGCTCCTGGATCGAGTCGGATTTCACCACCTGGATCGGGGATCCCGTCAAAAACCGCGCCTGGGAACTCCTCGCCCAAGCCCGTCAAGTGATTCAGGATCACCCCAACGCCAACCCGCAAGCTTGGGAAGCCCTCTGGGCCGCTGAGGGATCCGATTGGTTTTGGTGGTTTGGCATGGGCCATTCCTCCGCCCACGATGCCGTTTTCGATCAATTGTTTCGGGAACACCTACAAGCGCTCTACAGCAACCTGGGAGAAACGATCCCGACGGTGCTGTACTTCCCCCTTGAAGACCACGATGGCCTGGGGGATCGCCTGCCGCAAGGATTTATTCACCCCACCATCAATGGCCGTCCGGCGGAACGAGAATGGACCCAAGCGGGGCGAGTTGAGATCGGGGGGGCAAGGGGCACCATGCACCGCAACAGCACTGTTCGTCGCCTCTGGTACGGCTTTGACCACTTCAACTTCTATTTGCGGCTGGATTTCAGCTCGGCCATCCAACGGCCCAAACACCTGCAAGTGCTGTGTTTTTATCCCAACCGTATTACCATTAACAGCGCCATTCCCCTCCAGGCTTTGCCAGAAGAGGCTCCCCTCAACTACCACTACCGGCACCTGTTACAGCTGTTTTTGCCCCCACCCAGTACTGGCCAACATCCGACGGAGGTGTCAGTCAAGCTTTTAGAAGCAGGCGAGTACCACAGTTGGCATGCCATCGATCATCAAATTCAGGCGGTGGTGGATACTTGCCTAGAGGTGGCAGTTCCCTGGAGCAATTTGGGCACCCAGCCGGGGCAGGAAATGCAGTTCATCATTGTGGCGGCGGAACGGGATACCTTCCAGGAGGCAATCCCCCCCAAGGCGACCATTGCCCTGCGCATTCCCTGAGCCTGTTTTTCTTCGTAGGATCCCTGGCATGTTGCGCGATCTCTACCCTCCCATCCAGCCCTATGATCAGGGCATGTTGGTGGTTTCGCCCCTGCATACGCTGCACTACGAGCAATGCGGGGATCCGGCGGGTAAACCGGTCATTTTTCTCCATGGAGGGCCGGGGGGCGGCATTGACCCCGTGTATCGGCAGTATTTCGATCCCCAGCGTTGGCGGGTGGTGTTGTTCGATCAGCGCGGGTGCGGGCAAAGTCGCCCCTATGCAGAGCTCCGGGAGAATACCACCTGGGATCTGGTGGCGGATATCGAAAAGCTCCGCCAGCACCTGCAGATCGAGCGCTGGGTGGTATTTGGGGGCAGTTGGGGGAGTACCCTTGCTCTCGCCTACAGCCAAACCCATCCAGAAGCCTGTCTGGGGCTGATTTTACGGGGCATTTTTTTGCTGCGCTCGTTCGAGATTCGCTGGTTTTATCAATCAGGAGCCAGCCACCTCTTCCCAGAAGCTTGGCAGCATTACTTGGCGCCGATCCCGCCCGAAGAACGGGACGACCTCCTGGGGGCTTACCATCGTCGCTTAACCCACCCTGATCAAGAGGTGCGCTTGCAGGCAGCGCGGGCTTGGGCCATTTGGGAGGCCAGCACCAGTAAGCTAATCCCTAGCCCTGATCTAATCCAACGGTTCGGACGGGGGGAATTTGCCGAGGCCTTTGCCCGCATCGAGTGTCACTACTTTGTCCATCGAGGTTTTCTGGATCCCGAAGATCAATTGCTCAGGGGTGTGGGGCGGATCCGCCACTTGCCGGGGGTAATTGTGCAGGGTCGCTACGATGTGGTGTGCCCGCCTATTTCTGCCTGGGAGCTGCACCAGGCTTGGCCCGAAGCGGAGTTTCAGGTGATCCCGGATGCTGGACACTCCATGACCGAACCTGGGATCCGCTCCGCCCTGATCGACGCTACCGATCGATGGGCTGGCCTTTGAAACCCTGAGAGGATCCGGGACAACCTGAGTTCTGCTGGGGATCCCAAAAGATTGAAGAATTGCAACACGAATGCCAGCAAAAACCTGGGATCCAGTCCAGAAGCACGGCCAAGCCTATCGACAGTTGCCGATTTTGGGTTTATCACTGAGGGAAGGGTGGCGCCAAACTGCCCCAGTCAAGCTTTCCGCCGTCTTGATTGAGACTTGTGCGGTCTCCGAGCTCATTCTTTTTTTGCCGTTTCCAGGGTCGATCCATGCAGAAACCAACCCATCTGTTCAAGCTTGCCCTAGCCCTGCCCGCCTCCTTGTTGCTGGCAGATGCAGTTGTGGCCTACCCCTGCGACTCGGTTGGGGGTGAAGCCTACAACTCCTACAGCCCCACAGTTCAGGTCACCAGCCACAGCGCCAACGGCTTTACGGTTCAAGTGGTTCCGGCTTCCTTCACCAATGCCATCGCCAATGGTTTCATTGGCATTGCTATCGAGGCAGTGGAGGATCAGCCAGCCCAAACTGCGCTTGGCCGTCGGTTGTTGGGATCCGCTCCCACGGTTCGGGGTGTACGAGTGGTGGGGCTGCTCAATGATGGCCCTGCACAACTGGCAGGCTTAGCCCATGGAGACATTTTGATTGGGGTGGATGGCGAGCGGGTCACCTCTGTGCAGCATGTGCAGCAGATCATCCAAAATATCCCGGTTGGCCAATCGGTGCCGATTACCTTCCGCCGCGGGGGACGGGTGCTGTCTACGGTGGTGGCGGTGGGAGATGGCCGTGTGTTGCGGCCCCTGATGTTGCAGCAGCAGTGATCCCAATGATCTTGGTGATCTTGTAGATGTAGAGGTTGATCTGAGAGAAATGTGGGCGGTCTGGGTGGTTTGTGGCTTGAATGGGCTGCTTTTCATTGCCTTGATCGCTCTTGTTCCTATGGTTTGGGCCTTGAGATCGGCCCTCTTGGCCACTGCTCAGGCCATGGATGAGTGGAGCGAAGCGGCTCAAGGGGCTTTGGCTCCCACTCCCGCCGAGTTATTGCGCCTGAAGCAAAGTTTGCAAGAAAGTCGAGCTACCCTTACCCTCTGGCAGCGGCGGTTGCAGTTTTGGCAGGGGATCCGCCGGATGGTGTTTTGGGTTAAGGACAGATTTTATCCGAGATGAGCGATAGTTCGTCCCTAGCCAATCCGATCCGACTGCAGGTGATGGCCAATGCCCTGGCGGGGATCGCTGAAGAAATGGGGGCACGCCTGATTCGCGGTTCCTATTCCGCCAATATCAAAGAGCGACGAGATTGTTCCACGGCTTTGTTCGATGCTCAGGGATCCTGTATCGCTCAGGCGGCTCATATTCCGGTGCATTTGGGGGCGCTCTCGGAGGCAGTGCAGGCAGTTATCGCAGCTGATCCGCGGTCAGGGGATGTGTTCGTCCTCAACGACCCCTATCAGGGGGGATCCCATTTGCCGGATCTGACGGTGGTGACGGCTATTCCTGCCTTGGAGGCAGCCGCTGTCATTTGTGCTTACGCGGTCAATCGTGCCCATCACGCCGACATTGGCGGCATGCGTCCTGGGTCTATGCCCGCCGATTCCACAGAGATTTGGCAGGAGGGCCTGGTGATCCCGCCGGTACGGTTGGCTCGCCTGCAGGCATCGGGAGCTTTGGATTGGAACGAGGATCTGCTGCGCCTGATCTTGGCCAATGTGCGCAATGCCGAGCAGCGCCGTGGAGATTTACAGGCCCAGGTGGGAGCCAACACGATTGGCTTAAGACGGTTTCGGGAGCTGCTGGCCCAGTTTGGGGAGACAGAAGCTTGGCAGTTGATCACCGGGGTGATCGATTACAGTTGCCAGCGGATGCAGGCCCAAATTCGGGCCTTGCCGGATGGGGTCTATACGGCAGTGGATCAACTGGAGGGCTACGGGGATCCTCCAGAGCCGATCTGGATTCGCGTCCAAATTGAGGTCAAAGGAGACAGCCTGCGGGTGGATTTTGCGGGTACGGATGCGGCCACAACCGGAAACCTGAATGCCCCTTTGGCGGTAACCCGGTCGGCGGTATTGTTTGCTCTGCGCTGTTTGTTGGATCCCTCCGCCCCCAGCAATGCCGGGTTAGAAGCGCCGATCGAGATTGTTGCTCCCTCGGGCTGCCTGGTGAATGCTGAGTTTCCGGCGGCAGTGGCGGCGGGCAATGTGGAAACCTCGCAGCGCATTGCCGATATTGTGTTGCACGCCTTAGCCCCTGTGGCGGGATCCCTGAGCATTGCCCAAGGGCAGGGCACCATGAACAATTGCGTGCTAGGCAACCGCCACTTCACCTACTACGAAACCCTGGGGGGTGGACAAGGTGCCAGCTCCCTTCGGCCCGGCCCGGACGGGATCCACGTCGGCATGAGCAACACCCTCAATACCCCGATCGAGGCCCTAGAAATGGAGTATCCCCTGCGGGTGATCCGCTACGAGTTGCGCCAAGACTCCGGTGGCCATGGCCGACAGCGAGGCGGCTGGGGACTGACCCGTTCCCTGCGGGTTTTAGAAGATTGCACCCTGTCTCTGCTTACCGATCGTCGCCACCACGCCCCGCAAGGGGAAGCCGGTGGGGGTTCTGGACAGGTAGGGATCAATCTCCTCAACGGGGATCCCTTGCCCAGCAAAATTAGCCGACCTTTACAAGCGGGGGATGTGATCACACTGCACACTCCTGGGGGGGGCGCCTGGGGATCGATAGATTCCACAGCGGGGGCGGAGACTAACGGGATCCCGTGCTCAGACAGCGGAGGTGAGTGAGGAATAATTGCTCACAGCGGCGCAACACCTCATCCCGACTGGCGAAGTGCTCCAGCCTTTGCACTTCTTGACCTTTCTCAAACAAAATCAAGGTAGGCAGAGACTGCACCTGATAGCGACGAGAGAGCAAAAAATTCTCATCCACGTTCACCCGCACCACCTTAACGGCCCCCTCCCATTCGGCTGAGAGACGCTCGGTAATCGGCTGGATGAACCGGCACAACCCACACCAAGGAGCGCCGAAATCCACCAAAACCAATCCAGCACTCGTCAAAAGTTCTTGATTAAAGGTATCTAATGCGACTTGCAAGATCGCGGCTCCCAAACTAAAGAAGTTCTTTGGGATCATGCTACCAGGCAACTTGGCTGGCTGCAGACACCATTTGTGTATGGAAGGCGTAAAGAATCAATACAAAGCTGAACACACCCAGGTAGGCCCAGCGGAAAAATTCTCGCGGGCGCAGTTGCTGCCGCTGCTGTAGAATCGCCAAGCCGGGGATCACGGAGGTGCGGGCCTTGAGCTCCCGGAAGGATTGGCCATATTTCCGCTCCAGTCGGTGATCCCCGTGCCAAACCGCAAACAGATGATAAGCAATTAAACCTACTGAGGCCACCACCATAAAACTGGATCCGATCCAAAGGGAATGGGCCACACACCAAATCACTTGGCCGACCATTTGCGGGTGACGGGTGATGCGCGTGATCCCCGTCTCAAACAGATAAATTTTCGGTTTTTGAATGGCGGCAATTTCCAGCAAGTTAAAGGTGGCTGGGTACAGAAAGAAAAAAGAGAGCGCCGATAAGATCACCACGGTGGTGTGGATGCCGGGGACAGCTTGTAGATTCCACAGGATAACCCCGTCGTAGCGATGGTTAAAAAAGTAGATCAACAGCAGCAGCGCCAAACTGATGCTCACTAAAGCGAAGAGGACTCGATACAGGCGGGCTCCGATCCACTCCTCTCCCCAAGGACGCAAATAGGCCAATCCGCTGTGGGCACAGGCAAAACCCAGGATTAGGGCCAGCATCGTCCAATGGGATCCGTAGGAGGTTAGCAGGAGATCGCCGGATAGGGTGAGCTGCATGGGTGGTTTGCTCCTCTTTCGCCACTGCCTGTCTTATGCTTAAAGATAAGTTACATTGGGCTTCCCATGCTTAAAACCTTTTTTCTGCGTCTTGTTGGCCTGCTCTTATCCGTAACCCTTTTGCTGGGCTTGGTGAATCCAGAGGCTCAAGCGGCCCGCCTCACGGGCAAGTATTACGAAGACGGCATGACGATGATTCAAACCCTGCGCACCGTTCTTTCGGAAGGGGATCCCTTGATGAACCCGGAAGAGGCTCGCGCTGAGGCGATGGAGGCGATTCAAGAATTTTCTGGGCGCTATCACGGCCAACGCTACGATAAGCTGCAATCTTTCACCACCCTGCGCACCGTGTTTAATACTCTGGCTTCCCAGTACCGCATGTCTAATCGTCCGCTGAAGCCGGAGCGAATGGAGCGGGTATTGATGCAGCTGGATCGGGCAGAAGTGGCGTTGCGGCGGGAAGGCTAAGCCAGAAGCTGATGATTTTGATGAATCTGATCCCGATCACAGGCAGACTTCTCTCCCACCTCCTAGAGTGATCTTGATCAAACTGGCTCAGGAACTTCTCATCAACCCTTCAGTGCTCTTCAAGGTTCGGATCTGAAACTGAGAATCAGGAGGGCTAGACAGTTTTGCTGAGGATCCCTCGGCCTGGAGAATTTGGGAGGTTGTCATGCGCAAGACTCAATGGATGGTTCTTTCGGCGGTATTGGCTGTTGGGATCGGGTCAGCCATTCTCACTCGAGTACAAACCCCTACGGTTCAGGCCCAGACAGCGGTGATTGCCTTCGGAGTAGAGGCGGGATCCGATGGGCCTTTTTTTGCTCCTGATGGCCTGGCCATTCGGGGTTACGACCCAGTGGCGTACTTCATCGATGCGCAACCGGTACAGGGTTCTGCTGAGCACGAATGGGCATGGGGTGGAGTGACCTGGAGGTTTGCCACTGCCGACAATTTGGAGCGATTTCGCAACAACCCGGAGCGATTTGCGCCCCAGTATGGAGGATTTTGTGCTTGGGCGGTGGCCAATAACTATCTTTACCCGGTCGATCCCTTCGCTTGGCGGATTGTAGACAACAAACTCTACTTGAATGCCAATCAGCGGGTGCAGCGCAACTGGGAACGGGATATTCCGGGATTTATTGAGAAAGCCGATCTCAACTGGCCGGGCCTCCAAAATCCGTAACCCTGCGGGCTGACGATTACATTGAAGCATTTACACTGACATTGGGACGCCACTGTTTCAGGCGGTGCGCAACAGCACCTTGATCCCCACCCGGTAGATGCCGCTCTCGCAGAGTTCCAGATGGCCCCCCATCTGGCTGAACAACCGTTCGCTCACCCGCCAAGCGGCGCTGACATCCGGTTCGATCGGCACATGGCATCGTCCCTCTAGGCTCCATTCCAAGCACAGTTGCCCTTCTCGTTCGGGAGAGAGATAGGCTTGCAGGGCCATTGAGCCGTAGCGTAGGGTGCGAATGCCCCATCGACACACCCCTAACAAAGCCTGCACCAAGCCATAGGGATCCGCCCAGACCGTCAAGGTTTCAGAGAGAGGGGGTAGATCCGGGACTTGAGGTTCGGTTTCATGAACACGTGGATGCAACGCTGGCCACTCGTAGCGGATGCCCTGATCCTGTGCCTGGAGACGGGTAAGGCTATGTACATCCTGCAAGATTGGGTAGAGCGGAATGGGCTCTGGCTGTAGGGGTTGAATGGGTAGATGGTGGCGAGCAAGACGGGTGTATTCCTCCAGGAGCTGAATTAGTCGAACCACACCCTCTTTGGCACTTTGAATGTATTCCCGTTCCTCTTCCGGGGAATCACAGAGATCGGACAACACCAATTGCAGGGATCCCATTTGGCTGCTGAGGGGGTTGCGCAGCTCGTGGCCAATACTGAGGAGCAACTCCTGTTGAAAAGCCCGCATCACTTCTGATCGTTCAAAGGCAAACTGCCAATCTACTGCCTCTTTGCTAGAGGTCAGGAGGGTATCTTGGGGGCTATCCGGTTTAGAGCCAGCTGAGCGCAACGATTTCCTCACACAGAGAAGGTGACCAGGAGAGCTGAGGATCCCGCTTGTTGTCGAGTTTTGCTCTCGAACCAATCTAACCCACACGGATCCTATCCTGAATGCAGAAACCAGGCCAACGGGATCACCCTATGAACTGGGCATGAAATGGGCACTCACCACCCGCTCGATCCCCGCCAGATCCGCGTGAACTTGAATCTGCTGGTAACACCCCAGAGCTTGTAACTGCTCCACCACCCAGCAGGCTTGTCCCTGCATCACCTCCACTGCCCAAAAGGAGTTCGGGGCCAGATACTCAGGCGCTCTTTGGATCAGCACTCGCAGAGCATCCAATCCATCCGGGCCACCATCTAGGGCTTGCTGGGGTTCGTGCCAACTCACTTCCGGCATCAGGTTAGAGATTTCGCTGGAGGGAATGTAGGGTGGGTTTGAAAGTAGGCCGCGCAGCCGATTTCGCCAGGGATCCAAAGGGACAAACCAAGAACCGGACAGTAACTGCACCCGTTTCTCTAGGGTATGAGCGGCCACATTGGCTGCTGCTACTCTCAACGCCTCTGGGCTGGAATCGACCGCCAAGAGCCGCAGATCGGGGTGTTGACGGGCCAAGGCAATGGCAAGGGCTCCACTGCCGGTGCCTAGATCGACAAAATAGGATCCCTGGGGCAAAGGGTTGGCTTGCAGCCAAACAGAGGCCTGCTCCACCAGCAGTTCCGTTTCCGGGCGCGGGATCAACACCGCCGGGGTCAACTGCAGACTCAACCCCGCCCACTCAACCTGCCCCAACAGGTATTGCAGGGGGATTCGTTCTTCCAGGCGCCGTTGCCAAAGAACTTGTACTTCCTCTAAGGGATCCCAATCCCAAGCTGAATCCTGCTCCCCAAGCTTGACCACAGGAGCCTGGCCCATAAGCCGCTGCAAGGGCCCCCAGCCCAGCTTTTCCCGAAGCAGAATATCTACCTCTTCTCGGGGGATCCCAGCCGCTTGGGCTGCACCCATGGCTTGTAAACGCCACTCCTGTAGCCTGGCAACTGCCGACCCTTCCGGTAGGGATCCCATATTCATATTCAGAAGCCATCAGGGATGTTGTTGTTTGGCCTGCTGCCACAGGGCTTCTAGCTGTTCTAGGGTGCGGCCCTTGAGGACATTGGAGAAGCCTGCCCCATTATTGAGAGGTTGAGCATGGTCGGTAGGATCTGGAGGAGTTAGAGGGCCACCGGATCCCGCATCTGCCTGTTCTCGAGCCAATTCTTCCATACGCAAAAACCGATGGGCAAAGCGCAGGTTGGTTTCTGTCAAAGCTTGGGCGGCATCCAGCTCATACCAACGGCCCAAGTTGACCAGCGCAAAAAAGAGATCTCCCAGTTCCGCCTCTTGGCGAGAGGGATCCGGATTAGCCTGCCCCAGTTCTTGGCGCAACTCGGCTTCTTCCTCTCGGATTTTGGCCCAGATTCCTTCTACCTCCGGCCACTCAAACCCCGCCCCCACCACTTTACGAGAAATCTTCAGGGCAGCCATTAAAGGGGGCAAACTTTGGGCGTAGTGCAGGAGTTTTTGGCCGAGGGTTTGATCCGGTTGCTCAGTTTGCTTGATGTCTTCCCAGGTTCGGTGCAGCTCGGGTAAATCTGCGATCACAGCATCCCCAAACACATGCGGGTGACGACGGATCAACTTATCGGCAATGCCCGCAGCCACAGCTTCTAGATCAAAGTGCTTCTGCTCAGCAAAGATCTGGGACTGCAACACCACCTGCAACAGCAAATCCCCAAGCTCATCGGCAATAGCAGCGGGATCCCCGGCTCGAATGGCGGCTACCGTTTCATAGGCTTCTTCAAGAATATAGGGGGTGAGGGATTCTGGGGTTTGGGCGCGATCCCAGGGGCATCCTTCAGGGGCACGCAACTGAGCGACAATAGCAGCCAAACGGCTCATGTGCTGGACAGAAGAGCAACGCTCCAGGTAAAGATGGGTAAAACGGTCTGATGCTTGCGGATCCCAGCTTTGTAGCGTCAGTGGCCCAGCCACCACCTCTAGGTCTTCCGCGAGCAAGGTCAGAGATCGGCCAGGCGCACAAACCGACCGTAGAGCGTCACGTAGTTCAGTTGGATCTTTCCCTCCACAGCTTTTCAGCAACAGGGATCCCTGCCCAGCGATCGACCACTGCGCCAGATGGTTTTGCCAATCGGGCTGAAGACTATCCAGCGTTTGCAGCATGGTCAAAAGGGTAGGTACGGCCCAAATCCAAGAGACGGCTGAGCTGCTCGAGATCGATAAAACTCAGTTCCAAAAGGATCATCAGCAACGGCCCCTGCTGACGATGCTGCAATTTTTTGGCGAGGCTTAGTTGGGAACGGTCGATAATACCCGTTTCCAGTAGATATTCTTCAAGAGCGGGTGGGGGGATGGGATCTAGCATGGTTCTTTTGGGGTGCTGGGGAGGGGACAGGGAAGAAACTGAGAAGATAGCAAACTTATGTAATTATTCTTAACACTTTTCAAGAAATTCGGCAAAGGTCAGGCTGGCGAATGGGCCAAAGGGGAGATTGCCAAGCTCTTTGTGGGCAGTTCCCCGATAGGAACCCCCTCGAATTGCGAGGGCAAATGAGACTTCTGTATCTAGGGACACAAAAAATGGATGGGAAGGGGTCACGGAATAATAGCAGGTTTAGGGTCGATTGACAGTATCTTAAGGTGTTGCCGATTTTTTCTCTTCCGAGAAGCTACTTAGCCTTGACAAGGCGTCACTTTGTTGTTCCATCAATTCCAGAATTTGGATAAAAAATTTGCATTGACCCTTCAGGGATCTGATTCGCTGCAATCTCGAGAAACCTGATCAGCAAAGGCTTTCAGATTTTTTGCCTCACCGGCCTGGCCCCTCTGGGATCCCCTCTGATACCTTGGTTTGCTGTGGATCACGGCCCAAATATTCACAATTCTTTAATCTCAGTTAAGCTAGAGATGGTTGTGTGCGCGGAGCCGCTCATGTCAGAGGTTCAAGGTCTGCTGCCGGTGGGGGCGACGGTTCAGGTGGTGGAGATGCCCCCGTATCTGAAAACGGCTGATCCGATGCCGATGCTGCGCTCGGCCAACCTGATCCAACTGCACGAGCAAGGGGTGGTTTTACAACGGCGGCTCTTGGGTACCTACAGTGTGCAGTTTGCCAATGGCATTTTTTTGATCGATGGGAAATATCTTGCTCCAGTGGGATCCTCTTCTTGAGGCACTGCTCTCTTTTCGGGGCTGACTGGGATTTGTTGGCTGTTCTTAATCTCAAGGAACCGTAGGCCTTTCTGGAGAAGTGAGTCTTAAACTTGCCGGCGGACTTTCGCGGTAGATTAAAGTGTGCTGGTTGTGATTGAGTCAGAATCTGGCTCAATGGGTGGGAGCCACCCCGAGGCCTGTTACCCTGACCCTTTTCTCTGCATTCCGTTAGGCTAGCGTTGCTCATGCCCAAAGTTATCGTCACGGATCCCATCGATCAGGCTGGAATCGATATTCTCTCCCAAGTGGCCCAGGTGGAGGTACAAACGCAACTCACCCCCGAGCAGTTGATCGCAGCCATTCCCAACTACGATGCCATCATGGTGCGCTCCGGTACGCGGGTTACCCGGGAAGTCATCGAGGCGGGCGTCAACCTCAAGATCATCGGTCGTGCTGGGGTAGGGGTAGATAATATCGATGTGCCGGCGGCAACCAAAGCCGGGATCCTTGTCGTCAATTCCCCGGAAGGCAACACCATTGCTGCTGCCGAACACGCCATCGCCCTGATGATGGCACTCTCCCGCCATGTGCCGGATGCCAACGCCTCGCTCAAATCCGGCCTGTGGAAACGGCAAGAGTTTGTTGGGGTAGAAGTTTACAAAAAAACGCTGGGGATCGTCGGGCTGGGCCGGATCGGCTCCCATGTGGCCCAGATTGCCAAAGCCATGGGCATGAAGTTACTGGCCTTTGATCCCTACCTTTCCATGGAGCGAGCGGAGCAGTTGGGGGTGCGCTTGGTGGACTTCAAAACCCTAGTGCAAGAATCCGACTACATCACCCTGCACATTCCCAAAACCCCCGAGACCACCCATCTTTTTAATGCAGAAACCTTCAGCCTAATGAAGCCGACCGCCCGCTTGATCAACTGTGCCCGGGGCGGGTTAATTGATGAGCAAGCCCTGTACGAGGCCATTACCTCGGGTCAAATTGCTGGGGCGGCACTGGATGTGTTTGCCTCCGAACCTCTCAAAGAGTCGCCGCTATTTTCCTTGGGCAAGGAAGTGCTGCTCACTCCCCACTTGGGCGCCTCTACCGAAGAAGCGCAGGTGAATGTGGCCATTGATGTGGCGGAGCAGATCCGGGATGTGTTGTTGGGGTTGCCAGCCCGTTCGGCGGTGAATATCCCCGGTTTACAGGCGGAGGTGCTGCAAAGCCTCAGGCCCTACCTGGACTTGGCGGAAACCTTGGGCAACTTGGTCGGCCAATTGGCCGGGGATCGCGTCAGCCAGTTGGAAATCCGCTTGCAGGGGGATTTGGCGGAAAAAGATGGTCAACCAATTATCGTTGCTGCTCTAAAGGGGTTGCTCACCCTTGCCTTGCGGGAGCGGGTCAACTATGTCAATGCCTCTATCGAGGCCAAAGAGCGGGGTATTCGGGTGGTGGAAACCCGGGATCCGGCCCTCAAGGATTATTCGGGATCCCTGAGGTTAACCGCCCATGGCCCCAATGGGATCCGCTCGGTTTCCGGGGCACTCATCGGCGAACGGGAGGTGCGGGTCACTCAGATCGACGAGTTCCCGATTAACGTTCCGCCTTCTGCCAACATGCTCATGACCCTGCACCGGGATATGCCGGGGATCATCGGTCGCATCGGGGCGCTGCTGGGGGCCTACAACGTCAATATTGCCAGTATGCAGGTGGGGCGTAAGCTGATTCGGGGTGAAGCGGTAATGGTACTCAGCCTGGATGATCCGCTGCCGGATGGGATCATCGAGGAAGTACTGAAGCAACCAGGGATCCGGGATGCCTTTGTGGTCAATCTCTAATCCCCCAGATGGCTGGAGTTAGCCCACCGACTAACCTTCGCAGAGGCCAGAATGAGATCTGTATCCAGTCGGATCTGGACAAGGGATCCAACAGGGGGAGGCAGCTCTGGCCTACTGGGTAAGTCCAGTCCAGTGCTCGAAGTGGAAATTCGGGCCTTGCCAGCACGGCAACGGGAAGCTTTGGTGAAGTTGAGGAGCCTGGGGGATCTGACCGCGTGGCTGGCCCACTCGTAGGAACCCTAGTAGAAATTGATCTTAAGGAGTCAAGTCTTGTGCAAGTAGAGGTATTGGCAGAACAAGCACAAAGCTGTGCAAAACGTCTGGGGATCCATCAATTTGATCTGTACGGGGCGCAGGTGGATGAAACCAGCGTGCAGGTGGATCAAGGGGATCCCCGCCAGGTGAAAGCCTCCAATCGCTCTAGCGTGACGGTGCGGGCCTGGAATGACCAAGGGCAGGTGGGAGTAACCTCCACGACTGATGTGGATGAGGCGGGCTTAGAACTGGCTCTGCAGACGGCTTTTGAGGCCAGCCACTTTGGCCTACGGGAACATGCACCCCAATTTAGCCCCGAAGCCACCCTGCCCATTGCCCAACCCTCCAACGACAAAGCGCCACTGGCTCTGGCCAGCGACCTCTTGGAGCAATTGGTGGCCGCCGAAAAAGAATTGCTGGGATCCCATCCTGCCATTCAGGGGGTGCCCTACAATGGCTTAGCCCAGCGCCAAATTGATCGCTTTTACCTCAATAGCGAACAAGCCCTACGGCAGGAAGGCCATACCCTCACTTCGGTGTTTCTCTACAGCAAAGCCGAGCAGGAGGGCCGCAAACCCCGTAGTGGGGGAGCCCTGCGGGTCAGCCGCAGCCTAGAGGAGTTGGATATTCAGGGCTGTGTCAAGGAAGCTGCCGAGAAATTGATCAGCCACCTGGACTATGAGCGGATCCCTTCCGGCAAATATACCGTGGTCTTTTCCGGAGAGGCGTTTCTGAGTTTGCTAGGGGCGTTCTCCAATTTGTTCAATGCCCAGAGCATTTTGGATCATCAAAGCCTATCCACCCCAGAGTCTTTGGGCACTGTGGTGGCCTCACCGCTGCTCTCGGTGTGTGACGATGCGTTGCACCCAAGTAAGGTCGGGGCGATTAGTTTTGATGGGGAAGGCACCCCTACCCGCCGGATTCCCTTGATTACCAATGGTGTGCTCACCCACTTTCTCCACAGCGCTGGCACGGCCAAACGGTTGGGCGCTCAGCCGACTGGACATGCCAATATCGGCTCCAAGGTCACGGTGGGATCCCATTACTACCATGTGTTTGCTGGATCCCCGCCGGAAAGCACCTATGACCTGTCTACTGCCGAGAATGTTGTCTGGATCGATGAACTACAAGCCTTGCACGCTGGGGTCAAACCCTTGCAGGGATCCTTCTCGCTGCCTTTTCAGGGCTGGTGGGTTCGCAATGGGGAGCGCATCAGCATTGAAGCGGCCACAGTAGCAGGGGATTTTTTGCAGGTCTTGAAATCCATTGTTTATGTGGAGCCCGAGCCACAACTGACTCCAGGGGGTTTGTGCCCGCGCATCTGGGTTACCGATCTCTCCATTACTGGACAATGAAACTCACCCGTATCGATCTCAACAGTTGGCTAATCCAGACCGAAGGGCAAACCCTGCTGCTGGATCCGTGGTTGGTGGATCCCTTGGTATTCCTGGGGTTGCCCTGGTTCATCCGCATCCAGCACCGCAATCCGCCTCCTTTCACACCGGAAACCCTACCCCAAGTCGATGGCATTCTGCTCAGCCAAGCCCAGCCGGATCATTGCCACCCCCCTACCCTGCAACGCTTGGATAAACGGATCCCCGTTTTGGCCTCTCCGGCAGCGGCCAGTGTAGTGCGTGGTTTGGGCTTTGCCTCGGTACAGGCTCTGGCTCCCTGGCGGTCGGTGCAGTGGGGAGATGTGCGTATCACGGCGGTTCCTGGCGCTCCCCTGGGGCCGATCCGCGAACTGGGCTACCTGCTTGAAGAAGAGAAATCCCAGACTCGGCTTTACTACGAACCGCACCTGTCCGAGCCGGATATCCGCCAACGACTACAGCAGGAATTCCATCCCATCTATACGCTGCTTATTCCGGTGGTGGGGCAGGTTTTCCCCCTTTTGGGAGAGGTAATCATGGGGCCAGAACGGGCCTTGCAAGTGGTGGAAGCGCTGCATCCCAGACAGGTGGTGCCAACGGCGATGGGAGAGGTGGTTTACTCCGGCTGGTTTGCTTCCCAAATTCGCACCCTCGGCAGCTTAGAGGAATTTCGGGAAAGGCTGGGATCCCTAAATGCCTACGCAAGAACCTCCATCCAGTTGTGTTGCCCTGCCCCCGGAGAAACAGTGACTTTGTCCACATCCACAGAGGCGATGGCATGAGCACTTCTTCTCAAGCTAGCCCCCCCAGGGATCCCGGCCCCGATCTGCTGGTCGTTTTGCGAGAGGACTATGCCCGTTTTCCAGAAAATCAGACCTACTCTATTTATGATCCGCAGGTGTATTTCAAGGATCCCGTAAATGAATTTCGTGGCCTGAGTCGGTATCAACAGATGATTGCTTGGATGGGACGTTGGTTTCGAGATATTCGCCTCGATTTGCACGAGATTCAGCAAACCGGCGCTCAGATCCGCACCGAATGGACCTTGAGCTGGTCGCTACCTTTACCTTGGCATCCCCGTCTGCAGATCCCGGGTTGGACAGAGTTGCACATCAATGAAGCTGGGCTGATTGGATCCCATATTGACTATTGGCGCTGTTCCCGTTGGGATGTCTTGGGTCAAGTGTTCTGGCCCAGGGATCCCAGCAGATCCCGTTAGATGATCAATTCGTCTGCTAGAATCACAAAGCTGACTTTTTAGCCCTAGCTGAGTCACGCCTTTTGGAGAGATGGCCGAGTGGTCGAAGGCGCAGCACTGGAAATGCTGTGTGGGGCAACTCACCGTGGGTTCGAATCCCACTCTCTCCGTCTCTAATGGGTCGTTGCCGCAACTCACCGTGGGTCAGGCCATCCGGCCCGCTGAAGCGAACAAATCCCACTCTCTCCGGGATTAAAGTCCTGCCCCTCTTTGGTCTCGATCAAACCCACGCAACCAGAATAGGAAAGCAAGCTTGGCAGAGCTATCAGGTAGGCAAGCCTTGGGTATTTAGGGTGACCCTCCACTGGCAGGGATCCGACTGTGGAACTCTAGGCTTGTGCCCCTCTTCCATCCAGACCTCTGATAGGTGTATCCAGATTAATCTCCTCTTGTCTTGCTGCTCAAAAGCGAAGCGAAAACTGCGGTCTCCCTCGAACGCAAGCGCGGCGGATCCCTCGGCACACTCAGGTTACCTCTCTACAATGAGAAACATCCCGCAACCCATAGCAAAAACTGGGTGGTAGGGGGCTGGCGCTTTTGTTATCCTGTCGCATAAGTTCCCCCTCTAGCCCGACTCGGGATCCACAGGGGCAATTTGGCAGATTCTGCCCGGCACTCGACGCTGGCGAAACCCGCAACTACTGGCGCGAACGTGGCGTAGCTGTTATTGGCAGGCTTGGAGAGAGGATATCACCCGATGTTTACTTGGCTCTGGACGAAACAGTTTTCTCGAATGAACCAGAGGCTACAGACTTTGGAGTTAGCTCGTGAGGAAAACCTTTTATCCCCTGATCTGAGCGCTCAAACCCTGCAAGTAGCCCCTGACTTTTGGGAACGGCAACATCAAGCCTTTGTCTACGTGGATAAGCAAATTCAGAAGGTGAGCCGTCGCAGCAAGATCTGGGGGGGGATGGCGTTGCTGGCCATTTTGGCGGATGCAGCGTTGGTGGTAGCAGGCCTGACAGCGATTCAGTCTTTGCAGCAGGTGCGGGCCGACCAGAGCTTAACTCGCATTTCCCAGCAGGCGACTGTCCCGGATCCTGTTCAGCAAGCCTTTGATGATCTGGTAGCTCAACTGCCACAGATGAGCGTGGCAGAGCGGTATCGTGCCCTAGAAGCTCTAAATGCCCTCTCGGCTATCTCGATGGCTCGCAGTGGCAGTGGGTATTACTACGGCAGTTCAGGAATGTCTGTATATGGCTCTGCTCCCACAGCGGCAGCTAACCCTCTCGAGGCTCAACTGCAAACCATTTACCAACTGGGTCAAATGCGCTCGGTGGAGGCTGTGCCGGCTTTGGTGACCAAACTTTCGGATGGTGATGCGGCGGTACGGGAGGCGGCAGCTCGTGCCCTGGGGCAAATCGGGGATCCACGCGCCCTCGATCCGCTGCATAATTTGCTGGCTCAAGAGCCCAATGAATTGGTTCAAGATGCAGCGATTGGTTCGATTGCACAAATGCTCCGCTGAGGAGCGTTCTTGGGGAATAGCCGGTTGGTCGTGTAGGTTGTGTGTGGTCTGGGTTGAGGCATTGGGGATGAACATGGGTATGACAGGCAGGCTGGGTAGGCTGCTGGGAGCTGCTCTTTTGGTTTGGGGATCCGCACAACCTGTTTGGGCACAGGATCCCTTCCGCGAGGGGGCCAATGCGCGGCAGATCAGCCCAGAGGTGGCGGCGGCCTTTGAAGAGTTCTTTTGCGCGGGGCGCTATAGCCAAAGTCGGGAGAAGTTGGAAACTGCCAGAGAGGCATCTCCTGAGGAACCGATGGTCTATGCCCTGTTGGCGGCACTGGCCTATCAAGAGGGGGATATGCAGGAGTTTGCTCAGTTGGCCACCCAAACTCGGCAGGTGGCCGCAGAGCTGAAGAAAACGGATCCCCTGCGCGGCAATCTTTACGAAGGTGTGGGCTATGGGCTGGAGGCAGCCAATACGGTGGTGCGGGATGGCGTGGTGATCGGCTTGCCCAAGGCTCTGCCGACCCTGAATCAACTGTTTGCCTCCATTCGAGCAGCACAGGCGGTGGATGGCAGCGATCCGGAACTGAACCTTTTGAATGGCTATATGGATCTGTTGCTCACCTACCGGGAAAAGGCCCTGAACCAATTTCAGTTGGCGGCCCCCCAGTATATGTCCTACCGCGGGCAAGCCTTGGCCTATCGGGATATGCAGCGCTACGCAGAGGCCCTTGAGGCGGTGGATCAGGCGATTGCCACTTCCTGTGACAACCCGGAGTTGTACTATTTGAAGGCGCAAATTTTGGTCTCTCAAGGGGAGGATCGCGAGGCGGTACCCTTGTTTGACCAAGCTTTGCAAGCCTCTGCCCAATTGCCGGAGCCGCTGGTGGCTCAAATTCAGATGGAACGGGATCGCGCCGCCCAACGAGGAGGATTGACCGGTCAGTTGCCCGCTACGGCTACCCCATGAGTTTACGAATTAGTGGCAAACGAGAACTGCAAACCCCAGAGGGTTTAGCGACCCGGCCCACACCTTCTCGGGTACGTCAGGCCCTGTTCAACATTTTGCAAGGACGGGTGGAAGGCTGCCGCTGGCTGGATCTCTGCTGTGGAGCAGGTACGGTGGGGGCAGAAGCCCTGTGCCAGGGGGCTGCTTTTGTGGCCGGCATTGAAATTGCCGCTCCTGCCTGTCGGATCATCCGGGCCAACTGGGCCAAAGTGGCGCAGCCGGAGCAAGCTTTTCAAGTGATTCAGGGGGATGCCCGCAAGTTGCTCAATCGGGGGTTGGCATTGGATCCTTTCGATTACGTTTATTTTGCTCCCCCCTATGAGGCGGGGCTGTATACGCCCCTGCTGCCCCTCATCCCACCCCTGCTTAAGCCAGAACAAGGGATCTTGATTGTCGAGCATCGCACCGGTTACGAACTTCCCGAACAAGTGGGATCCCTGCTGCGGTCTGACCAGCGCACCTACGGGCAAACCACCCTGGCTTTTTACCGTGACCTTGCAGACTGGCTCTAGCTGGGGAAAGGGGTGCTGACGAAGCCAATTTCCAGCAGTTGTTGATAGGCTTGGCTCCCCAGTTCGCGGGTTGGTCCCTGGCTGCCGATCACCTGGATCAGACGTCCCACCGCTTCTTCTGGGCGTCCTGAGGCTCGGTAGACAACGGCCAAATCGTAAGCAGCTTGATCCCGTTCTTGAGCGGCAACACGGGCCAGTTCCCGCTGTTCTTCCGAAATGCGGTTTTGGATCCCGGCGAAGGCCCGCGACAGCTCCTGATGATAGTTGGAGCGCTGGTTGTAGGCATCGAACACCTGTTGTAGGAGTTCAGCAGCCCGGTCGTAGTTTTGCGCTTGCAAGGCGGCGTCGGCTTCTGCAGCCAGTTGCTCAGCTCGTAAAACGCTGAGGGTGCTGCTGGGTTGCTCTAAAGCCCGGAACTGCTGTGGATTGGGGATGAGCTGTTGCCCAGATGGGGAGGGCAATTGCTGGGCGGTAGCCCAAAAGCCGGAACCGACCCCAAGAGCAAGACCCAAGAAAAGGCCAAGGAACAGACGTGTCCAAGAACGGCGCAGAAAGTCAAACCCATGTCCAATCATTTGCAGGTAGTCCTCAAAACCTTTTTTGACCCGTTCCAATTTACCTCACTCTCATTCCCCCAGTGCTGCCTCCATCCGTATGGAGAAACCTGTTGCTCAACCCTTGACGGAGCGGGGCTGGGGGGGGATGGCGCTGCTAGGCCTAGGCATTGGCGCTGCTTTGCTGTTGGCGGTGTCACTAGCTTGAACCGCTTCAGATTCCTGGGTGGATAGGGCTACTTCCGGCAACAGCGGCAAGTTCAGGATCAGCTCATACATGTGGATGTATTCCAGCGCCGACCATTGCCAACTGAAGTTGGTGGCCATGCCCCGCTTTTGTAGCGCTTGCCAGGTCTCTTTATGCTGGAAGGCTTCCCAAGCCCGTGCCAGGCAAGTATAAAAATCCAGGGCTTCGTAGCGATCAAAACAGTAGCCGGTACCAATCCCCTTGCTGGGCACATGATGGCTAACGGTATCCACCAACCCCCCTGTGCGCCGCACAATCGGTACACAACCGTAGCGCATGGCGATCATCTGGCTGATGCCACAGGGCTCAAAGCGGCTGGGCATCAGAAAAGCATCCGCTCCCCCGTAGATCAACTGGGCCAATTTCGGTTGGTAGCCCTGCTGATAGGACATTTTATTGGGATGGCGTTCGGCCATTTCCCGAATCCGCCCTTCGTAGTAAGCTTCGCCACTGCCTAGCACCACACATTGAGCATCGCTGTAGGCCAAAAAGCGATCCAGAGCTTGAACCAACAGATCAATACCCTTTTGCTCCACCAGACGGGCTACCATCCCCAGCGTGAATACCTCTGGATTGGCCGCCAAACCCGCCTGAGCCTGTAGAGCCGCTTTATTCGCTGCTCTTCCCTGCAAATCTGAGAGGCTAAAGGTGGCGACCAGGTTGGGATCCGTACTGGGATCCACTTTGTTCAGATCAATACCATTCAAAATGCCCCGTAGGCGTTCCCCTTTCCAGGCCAGCAGATCCTGTAAACCCTCACCGTGCAGAGGGGTGCGAATCTCCATCGCATAGGTGGGAGAAACGGTATTCACCTGATCGGCGTAGAGGATCCCAGCAGCCATGGCATTGTGGGCGGAAAAATACCAGGGCAGCCAGGTCATGCGTTCCAGTTGCCAGCGCCAAGGCCCTTGATAGGCCAAGTTGTGAATGGTGAACACTGTGCCAATGTCAGAAGCTTGGTGCATCCAGGCCGGGATCATGGCTGTGTGCCAATCGTGGCAGTGAATGATATTCGGTTTCCAGGGGTAGTAGGTCCAGGCAAACTCGGCAACAGCGTTGGCAAAGAAGGTGAAGCGCCAGAACTCATCCTCGCCGTAATAAATGCGATGGGGGGCAAAAGCATAGTGACTGACCAAGTACAGTGGCACATCAGTCCCGGGCAGAACGCTCTCATAAATCTCGGCCACTTGACCCATCACTTGTTTGGCCCAAATGGGTGCTTGGGAGCGCCGGTATTGATCCGACTTCTCCCCAAATTGATCCCACAGGAAGCCATAAAACGGCATGATGATGCGTACATCCTGGCCTAACCCCCGCAAAACCGAGGGCAGGGATCCCACCACATCTGCCATGCCCCCCACCTTGGCCAGTGGTGCTGCCTCCGCCGACGCGAACAAAATCCTGGCTTGAACCACAATGACCTCCGTATTGTTCCGGATCCCAGCCCAGTTGCCTATAGCCAAAACCCTTCCCATCCTAAAACAGAAGGGATCCCTGCACCGGATGAGCAGTGGCTGGGCATAATTCTGAGATTGTGTTGCAGTTTCTTGATATTTCGTAAGATAGAAGGACGGTGACGCTCAGGGATCCTGGGCGCCGCCTGATCGCACTTCATTCGTTGTTATTCCGGAGACACTCATCTTATGACCATAGCGGTAGGACGCGTGCGTCAGGAGCGAGGATGGTTCGACATCGTCGACGACTGGCTCAAACGCGACAGATTTGTCTTTATCGGCTGGTCCGGCCTGTTGCTGTTCCCCTGCGCCTTCTTGGCCTTGGGCGGCTGGCTGACCGGCACCACCTTTGTCACCTCTTGGTACACCCACGGGTTGGCCAGCTCCTACTTGGAAGGGGCGAACTTTCTGACAGTGGCGGTTTCCTCGCCTGCCGACAGCATGGGGCACAGCCTGTTGCTGTTGTGGGGGCCAGAAGCGCAAGGGGACTTCACCCGCTGGTGCCAAATCGGGGGGTTGTGGACGTTTGTTGCCTTGCACGGGGCCTTTGGGTTGATTGGCTTCATGCTGCGGCAGTTTGAGATTGCTCGCTTGGTGGGGGTACGCCCTTACAACGCCATCGCCTTCAGCGCGCCGATTGCAGTGTTTGTGAGCGTATTTTTGATGTACCCGTTGGGGCAGAGCAGCTGGTTTTTCGCCCCCAGCTTTGGGGTAGCGGGGATCTTCCGGTTTCTGCTGTTTTTGCAAGGGTTCCACAACTGGACCTTGAACCCGTTCCACATGATGGGTGTGGCGGGTGTGCTGGGAGGGGCCTTGCTGTGTGCCATTCATGGGGCGACGGTGGAGAACACCTTGTTCCAGGATGGGGAAGGGGCGAACACCTTCCGGGCGTTTGAGCCGACGCAAGCGGAAGAGACCTATTCGATGGTGACGGCGAACCGGTTTTGGAGCCAGATTTTTGGGATTGCTTTTTCCAACAAGCGGTGGCTGCACTTTTTCATGTTGTTTGTGCCGGTGACGGGGCTGTGGATGGCCAGCATCGGGATTGTGGGGTTGGCGCTGAACCTGCGGGCGTATGACTTCATCAGTCAGGAGACGCGGGCGGCGGAGGATCCTGAGTTTGAGACGTTCTACACCAAGAACATTCTCTTGAATGAGGGGATCCGGGCCTGGATGGCGCCGCAAGACCAGCCCCATGAGCACTTTGAGTTCCCTGAAGAGGTGCTCCCCCGCGGTAATGCCCTCTAAGGTGAGCTACTAAGTTTTAAGTTTTTTGCCACGGATCCACCCCTGGCGAGCCCTGAATGGGTTTTGAATCAGTTTGAATTAGTCAAGTTTGCAATGTTTGGGGATCCTACAGACCTGCGGGCTAAGGGATCCCTGTTTTTTGGGATCAATTTGCCAAGGTAACTGCCGCTTGCACCTGCCCCCGTGCCGCGAGGGTGGATCCCTCCACCGCATCCAAAGCATCCAGAAAGGCCACCGCAAAACTGCCTGGTTGGCTTGCTCGTTCTGCCGCCAGCTCTGCTGCCACTGCAAAATGGGTATGGGCCGCCACCAAAGCCGTGAACGGATCAGAAGCTACCGCTCCATAGGCTGCAGCCAAGGCTCCCAAAGCACAGCCAGCCGCCGTGACTCGCGTCAAGAGTACATTCCCCCCGGCAATACGGACTAAGGTTGGGGTTTGGGTGGCACCAACCCGGCCCACTACGTAATCCACAGCGCCAGAGGCCGAAACTGCCCCAGCATAATCCAGTAACTTTACAGCAGAATCCATGGCGGCACTGGGATCCGCAGTGCTATCTACACCCCGCGCACCTTTTCCTAACCCTGCCAAGCCGAGGATTTCAGAAGCATTGCCACGAATCATCGCCGGATGATGCGCTAACAGCTCAAGAGCCACTCCCCCCCGCCAGGGCAACCCCCCCGCCCCAATCGGATCCAAGACCCAGGGTTTCCCTGCTTCCTGGGCTGCTGCGGCTGCCAAGCGCATTGCCTCCACCTGAGCTTGGGTAGGGGTACCTAGGTTGATCAGGACAGCATTGGCCACTCGCGCGAACAAGCCCGCCTCTTCCGGGTTGTCTACCATGGCTGGAGAAGCTCCCACCGCCAGCAAGGCATTGGCCATAAAGTTGGTGGAGACGCTATTGGTGAGGCATTGCACCAAAGGACACTGCGCTCGCAAGGCCACCTGAGCGGCGATCACATCTTGCAGGGTGGGCGCATGAGGAGTGAAAGCTGCCGAGGTCATGGGAAAGTTGTGAGTGCTGTGTATTTAGTTTAGTTAGCGGGAAGGGATCCCTTCCCGCAGACGGGCACGAATCGCTTGCCAAACCTGTTCTGCCAATTGGGGCAGACGGGTTTCCGATAGGATGGAGACCCGCACATCTGCCTGGGCATAAAAGGGCTGCCGCTGCTCCATAAGCCTGTGCAGAGTTACTTCCGGATCCGGCGTTTGCAACAGGGGGCGTTGGCCGGGATCCTTAAGCAGCCGTTCCCAAATCAGCGCGGGAGCCACATCCAGCCAAATGGTGAGGCCGTGGTGCAAGTAGCTCCAATTTTGGGGCCGTAGGACAATACCGCCTCCCGTGGCGATTACCAGCCGCGTGTAGCTGCTCAACTGGGCCAGCACCTGTGTTTCCAGATCCCGGAAAGCAGCTTCTCCTTGGTCAGCAAAAATCTGGGGAATGGGGCAACCGGCTATCTGCTCCACCAGCGCATCCGTATCGAAAAATTGAAATCCTAACTGTGTCGCCAGCTCGATCCCCAGAGTCGATTTGCCACTGGCCATCATACCAATCAAGTAGAGATTAACCCCCTGCAATCGCTCAGCTTCTTCTGGATGAATCATGATGAATCATGTGGATGAATCCTGAACACTTAGGAAAACTAAACATAGCCATGCTCGGCCAGAAATTCCAAAGAAATGGCACTTTCGGGTGAACCTAGACCCAACAATTTTTCCACATATTTGCCCAGCATATCTGCCTCCACATTCACCGGATCCCCAACTTGCAGCAGAGACAGATTGGTATTGCGGTAGGTTTGGGGAATCACAGCCACACTAAACCAGCATCCCCCCTGACGCACTTCCGCAATGGTGAGGCTTACCCCATTCACTGCCACACTGCCCTTGGGCACGATGTATCGACCGATATCGCCGGGAACCTTGAAACTCAGCTCCCAGGCATTGTTCGTTGCCACCTGATCCCACAGTTGCCCAACCCCGTCAATGTGGCCGCTGACAAAGTGCCCTCCCAGCTTATCCCCCACCCGCAGCGAAGGTTCTAGATTGACAGTGCGCTGGCCGGATCCCTGGCCCCAGATCGAGCGACGCACCGTTTCTGGAGACACATCTGCCAAAAAGCCATCAGGCAGAATCTCTACCACCGTCAGGCAGAGGCCATCCACAGCGATGCTATCTCCGTAAGCCAGTTGGGGCTGCAACTCTGGGCAGGTGATCTGTACCCGCGAAGGGCTAATCAACTGGGCTGTACCCATCCTTTGCACTAAGCCCGTAAACATTCAGATGTGCCTCCCCCTTTAGGCTTTGCTGGCTGCTTTTTTGGTTTTCTGTTTTTCCCGTTCTTTGGCACGTTTCTCAGCGGCTTTGGCAGCCTTTTCCGCAGCTATTTGTGCTTGCCGAGCCTTTTCTTTCTCTTCCTCGATTTTTTCTAGGTAGTAGTGATAATCTCCTTGATAAGAGATTAACTCGCCATCACGGATTTCTACAATTTTGTTGGCTACCTGAGAAATGAAGTAGCGATCATGAGAAACGATGATCACCGTTCCATCATAGTGCTGTAGAGCCTCCTCCAACATCTCTTTAGCTGGAATATCCAGATGATTAGTAGGCTCATCCAAAATCAGCAGGTTGGCTGGTTGCAACAACATTTTTGCCAGTGCCAAGCGAGCCTTTTCTCCTCCGCTTAAGGCTATCACTTTCTTAAAGACCGTATCACCACTGAACAAAAATCGACCCAGCAGAGTCCGCACTTCTTCGTTTTTCCAGTCGGGCACCTCGTCGTGGATCGTGTCCATGACAGTTTTGTTTAGATCTAGGGCCTCTGCTTGGTTCTGCTCAAAATAGGAGGGAATAACATTGTGCACCCCCAGCTTGACAGATCCCTCGGTAGGCTGCTCTAGGCCTGTGATCAGACGCAGAAGCGTGGATTTGCCAGCTCCATTCGGCCCTAAAAAGGCAACACGATCTCCCCGTTCAATCAACAGATTTGCCCCTAAGAAGAGGATCTTATCCCCATAGCTGTGGGTTAAATCCTTGATTTCTACCACCTCACGGCCACTGCGAGGGGCAGGCGGAAAGCGGAACTTAAGGGTGCGCACATCACCAACAGGAGCCTCGACGCGCTCGATCTTCTCCAGTTGCTTTTCACGGCTTTTGGCCTGGGTGCTGCGGGTGGCGCTGGCCCGGAAGCGATCCACAAAAGCTTGCTGCTTTTCAATTTCTTTTTGTTGCCGTTCGTAGGTAGCCTGCTGGGCTTCCCGTTGCTCGGCTTTTTGTAGAAGATATTGAGAATAGTTACCCAAGTAAGTGGTGGATACCCCTCGCTCAGTTTCAACAATTTGGGTGCAAAGTCGATCCAGGAACTCCCGATCATGAGAAACAATTACCATGGGGATAGTCAGGCTCTTCAAATAAGTTTCCAGCCACTCGATGGTTTCCAAATCTAGATGGTTGGTCGGCTCATCCAGAAGCAACAAATCCGGTTTTTGCAATAGGATTTTTCCTAAGCTCATGCGCATCTGCCAGCCCCCACTAAAGGCACTGACTAAGCGATCACCGTCTTCCGGCTCAAACCCCATTTCCGGCAAGATTTTATCAATGCGGGCATCCAGTTCATAACCATGCAAACTCTCAAATTGTCTCTGCAGGCGATCCATGCGGTGCAAGAGAGCTTCCAGCGTATCGGGATCCGCCTGTTCCATTTGCCGAGTAACTCGGGCCAGCTCCAATTGGATGCGATTTTCTTCCTCAAAAACCGTCCAAAACTCCTCCCGTACGGTGCGAGCAGGATCCACCTCAAACTCCTGGGTGAGGTAGGCAATGTGCAGGCTGGCGGGGCGAATCACTTCTCCGGCGGTGGGCTCTTCCTGACCGGAGATAATCTTGAGTTGGGTGGTTTTTCCGGCCCCGTTCACCCCCACCAAGCCGATGCGATCCCCGGGTTTCACCTCCCAGTTCACATCCCGGAGCACTTCGCCCGTCGGATAGATCTTGCTGATGTGTTCCAGTCGCAGCATGGTGTTCCTTGTGTGATCGATGTGGGATCGATGCCGATTTGGCCAAAAGCAGACAGGAGGCTCCGCCCCAACGAGAGTATGGCGTTTTCTTTACATTCCCCACCTGATCTTACGCAGTCCTGGGATCCACGTCCACGCACCGATACCCAGATCCCGCCCCATGCGCCAACCGGATCCCCTGCCACGGCAGCAGAGGAAGATGTAATCTATGTTACGATTTTTGGCAATTTTTGTTACACTCCTACTTGACGTGAAATAATAAAGAAGGCATTAAAGATAGATCGATTAGAGACAGATCAAAAACAGATTGATGATGTTCTCAAAAGCAGTTTTAATAATCAACTCACTCGTTGACTGATCTGGATACATTACCTGAAGTGGTTCTGAAGCGAGAAAAGAGCTTGTGCTCTTTCCCAGGAATCTTTGTTTTTAATTAGGGGTTATTGAGGAATTACTGGGGCTAAATAATTCTAATTTTTTGTTTTTTGTAATTAGGATGTAGGCGAAGAAGGAGTCATGCCAATATGGTAATCCCGCAAAAGATTATGGATTCCAAACTGTTTTCTAGAGCAATGATAGAGCCACAAGAAGATTCTCACTTGGAGCAATTCAAGCAAACAAAGCAAGATTTGGCAAAAAGGAATCGGGAATTACAGCTCCTCTATCAGCTATCTAGACTACGTTGGTCTACCACAACCCTGCGTCAGGCTCTTCAGTTAGGGGCAGCTCAAATTGCACAAGCAACCTCATTTCCGGTGGTAGCGATTGAGCTGTATGATGCTACTCGCCAGATGATGGTGTTTGAGGGCATGAGCGGGATCCCTGTGCCGGAGGGCATCTCGGTGTTGGAAGTGCCCGTTTCGGAGACCTATTCAGGCCCCGTGGTGCAGCAAAAACAGGCTTTTGTAAAAACCTTTTCCCCTAAAGAAGAGAAAGCCTGTGCTCACAATCGTTGGCTCAGTCAGCTGAAGATTGGCACCTTGGTCTGTATCCCAATGCTATTTGGGGAAGAAGCGATCGGCACCCTTAGTTTGGCTCATCCCGAACCGATTGCAGTGGATCAGGATCAGTTAGCTGGGTTGATCAGTCTGGCCAATTATCTAGCCCTGTTGGTGCATCATAAGCAGGTGGAAGAAAATCTGCGCCAAAGTCATGAGCGCTACTCTTTGGCTCTTCAAGCCATGAAGGGCGTTGTCTACGAATGGGATCCCCGGGCCAATTCTGTGCTGCGTGAAAAGGGTTTGTATGAGCTGCTGGGCTTTCGAGAGGAGGAGGCGGAGCCAACCAGAGATTGGTGGCTTGAGCGCATTCATCCTGAAGATTTATCTGCTTGTACGGCTGAATTTGAGCAACTTTTTGCCGGTGAACAAGATCAATTCCAGTGCAACTATCGAGTTCGTCATCGCGATGGGTCTTATATATTTGTGTTGGATCAGGGGGTAGCGCTTCGGGATTCCCGGGGGCAAGTCACCCGCATCATTGGAAATACCCAAGACATCAGCAAATGGAAACTAACTGAACAAGCCTTGCACCAACAATTGCAACAAGCCCAGCTACTTGCGGAAATATCCCAACATATCCGCGAATCATTGGATCTCGAACAAATCCTCAATAGAACAGTTTCAGAAGTGCGATCCCTGCTGGAAACGGATCGGGTTATCATCTTCCGCTTTCAGCCCGATTGGAGTGGGGATGTCATCACCGAGTCTGTGGCGGATCCCTGGCGACCGATTTTGGGATCCAACATCTACGACAATTGTTTTGCCCAGTCCTTTGTTGTGCCCTACCAGCAGGGGCGAGTCAAAGCCATCGAAGACATCGAAACCTTTGGGCTTAATCCTTGTCATGTCGAGTTGCTCCGGCAGCATCAGGTACGGGCCAACTTGGTGGTACCTATCTTGTATGAGGGATCCCTGTGGGGCCTATTGATTGCCCATCATTGTCGTGGCCCTCGGCATTGGCAAGCTCACGAAGTAGATTTACTCAAACACTTGGCAGATCAAGTGGCCATCGCCATCCATCAATCTCAGCTATATCAACAGGTACGCCAGCTTAATGGCGACTTGGAAGACATGGTGGAAGATCGCACCCAACAACTGCGGCAGGCTCTCGAATTTGAATCCTTGCTCAAAGGCATCATCGAAAAAGTACGCGACAGCTTAGATGAAGATTACATTTTGCAAACAGCAGTCGAAGAATTGGGCCGTCAACTCCAGGTTATTTGCTGTGATACCACCCTTTACAACTCCGACAGCCAATCCTCAACGATCAATCACGAATACCTAGGCTCCAATAGCGCCGGACTATTGCCTGCCGTAGGCAAAGTGATTTCCTTCCAAGACCTGCCCGACCTATACCAGCAGCTGCTGCAGGGCCAGTCGACACAATTTTGCCTGTGGTTAAGCCCTTCCTCCCGCAAACCTTCTTCAGCCCCTACAGAACGATTTACAGTGCTCAGTTGTCCTCTTCAGGATAAGAACCAAGTTTTTGGGGATATGTGGCTCTACAGACCCCCGTTGGCAACCTTTAGCGATGCAGAAGCATGGATGATTCAACAGGTGGCCAATCAATGTGCCATTGCCCTCCGCCAAGCCCGCCTCTACAAAGCCTCTTTGGCTCAAGTGCAAGAGTTGGAACGTCTGAACCAACTCAAAGATGACTTTTTGAGCACTGTTTCCCATGAATTGCGCTCTCCCATGGCAAGCATCAAAATGGCAACCAAAATGCTATCGGTAGTGCTAAATCATCTGGATCTTTCCAAGGAAAAAGTAGGGATCATCCAGCGCTATTTATCTATCCTTGACCAGGAATGTACCCGAGAAACCAACCTCATCAACGATCTCCTAGAACTCTCTCGCCTCGATGCCAATACCCAACCTATCGAATGGGATCCCCTTAACCTACAAGACTGGCTACCCCGACAGTTGGCTCCCTTCCGAGAACGCGCTACCTCCCACGCCCAAAAGCTCACTCTTCTTCTGCCAGAAAAGCTGCCCACCATCATTACTTCGGTAGGTTATCTGGAGCGAATCGTTACAGAGCTGCTCACCAATGCCTGCAAGTATACCCCAGCAGGAGAACAGATCACCGTCTCCATCACCTTCTTAGTGAATACTTGGCAACTGCAGGTGGCCAATACTGGCGTGGTCATCCCCCCAGAAGAACTGCCACGGGTATTCGACAAGTTTTATCGGGTACCCAAAAATGATCCCTGGGAACATGGGGGAACCGGTCTAGGACTGGCCTTAAGCCAAAAAGTTGCCGAACACCTCCAGGGATCCCTGTGGGTAGAAAGTGAGCAGAACGAAACTCGCTTTATTCTGGAGCTGCCTCTACAACCCGTGTGAACTTTCAGTGTGAACTTTTTCTTCACCATTAACCGGGATCCCTTCAGTGGGCAGGCTAAAATCAGCCCATTCCTCGGCTGGGATCCGCCTGGCATGAGTTCTCCTGTCCGCATTCTTATCGCCGATGATCATCCCCTCTTCCGGCTGGGGTTGAAGTTTGCTCTGCAAGCGCAAGGGTTTGAAGTGGTGGCAGAAGCCGAAACGGGATCCCAGGCAGTGAACTGTTGTCGAGAGACCCCGATTGATGTCGCCATTTTGGATGTGCGCATGCCGGATGGGGATGGCATCGCTGCCTGCCAGCAAATCACTGCATTGGGTCTACCCTTGGTGGTGCTCCTGATGACCACCTTTCAGGAACCCGCCCTCATCGAAGCTGCTCGCCGAGCGGGGGCCAAAGGCTACCTCTCCAAAGAAACCGATCCGGCAGACTTAGCCCAGATGATCCTGCAAATCCTGGCTGCACCGGAACAAGACTGGTTGCCTGCCAAACAAGAACTGCCCAAACTGACCCCCCGCGAGCTGTGTGTGCTGCAACTGATGATGGAGGGCTTAGCCAACAAACAAATCGCCCGTCGCCTGGGGTTAAGCATCGAAACCGTGAAGGAATATGCCAGCACTGCCTACCGCAAATTAGAAGCCAGCGACCGCGTGACCGCCCTATTCAAGGCACAACAACTAGGCATTTTGTAGAGCGACGTGTAGAGGGGGCTTCGGGTTCCCCCCAGAGGTGGGGATGTCTGGTGGCAATGATCACCCGCATACTGTTGCTAGTTTGGCATCTTGGCAGGGGATCCCTTGTTTTGGATGCCTTTACCCTTTTCTGTTACCTGAGATACGGCCATGCCTGCTCCTTCCACCCTGCTGCTCAAGCTCACCCTGCGGTTGCTCGGATCTTTGAAGGCGCGGGTGGACAAATCCAAAATTCGGCAGCGGGGCTTTGTCTTGCCGATTGCGATTTTAATTGTCCTTGTGCTGAGCTTGGTGACAGTCGGGCTATTGACCCGCTCTACTCAGCGAAGCGTACAAACCCAAGTTGAACGGGCTGGCCAAACCGTTAGTCGCCAGCTCAATGCAGCCATTGACCGAGCTAGGGCCAAAATCGAATTCTTAGTGCGAGACCCTCGCCTACCCAATAGTGCCCCCACCGATGCTCAGCTTTCTTCCGCGTTGATCAACGACGGGGTTCTCATTCCCGAAAACACAAATAATCCTTATATTCTGCCGGATGAGAACCAATTTGTAATTACTACAGACATTCAGGTGGAGGATCCTAACAATCCCGGAGAATTCTTGAATGTGCCGGTACGAGCACCTGCTTGGTGGTTTTTGGTGGATACCGACAACAATGGCATCAATGACTCTACAACAGTTTATACAATTCTGAGTACTCGCCGAGCGGCAGGCAATGATTTTGAAGATAACCTAACTGACACAGAACGAGCACGCCGCTTAATGATTCGCAGCGGGCCACTGCAAGGGGCGGCCCTAGAGGGGTGTAACGATAGCCCAACGGCCCAAACCGTCAACCCCAACGTAGGGGATTGGTTCCAGCTGGGCTCTGCCTTGTACAAGCCTTTTCAGGTTTATGCAGTCACTCTACCGATTCAAGGTGCTGATTCCACAACTCGCGCTATTTCCGCTTTGCAATTCCAGCAGGATCGGCGGCGGGATGTGTTGAACAAGTGGGGAGCCTTTAGCCGGGGAGATATGGAGTTTTACAACACTCCTGGCTATAACTGGAACGGAGCGATCTACGCTGGCGGCAGCCTTTTCTATCGCTACAACGCCAGTACCTTGTTCCGGGCTTTTACCATTAGCTCGGAGGGATCCTGTTTCTACCTACCTGTAGATAACTCCGAAATTAAAACCTTCGGAGAACTGGTGGCTGGAGCCATTGGCTTTGCCGGACAAGCAGCCAGTGATAATATCCGCTTTGATGCCCATCCCGGATTCATTGGTGTTGTACCTGGATTCTTCCCCAGTTTGAACAACCAGAATTTCGACTCTGTTGCCAACAGTGCCGAACCGGAAAACGTAGCCCTAGATCCTCTGGAATTGTACCTGTTTGGCCGTAATCGTAACCGAGGCACTTATGCCCAGGATCAGGCAAGTTGGAATACTTCCCCAGTGAACTCGAAGCGATCTCCGGCAGCTGGGAATCCAGGTCGAGTAGAAGCTGGGGGATTCGCATTCGGGGGGAGCCAGGTATGTCCTCCTTACGTGGATGATGTCTATCGAGCGGATAGTCGCTTTGGCCCCAAAGCCAGCTATGATCGCCCTCCCACTACGCCAGATCCGGTTACAGGTTGTGATGTGGATACCTTTGCCGAAACCTTTGGGCAAACTGCTGGTGCCCTAATTGGGGGAGGAGCAGTCAATAACCAAGGGGAATCCCTAACAACCGATAATCCACCTCCAGGGGCATTAACGGAAGTCGGGTTGGATGGCTATTGGGAACGCCGCTCTCGTCTAGAGGGTTTACGAGTCATAGTTGGGCAACGGCTGGAACTCACTCGGACAGATTCTTTGCCTCTACCTTTGGTGCCTACCCCTGCTAATGCTGATGATCCCAGCAACTTGCAGCCTATTTTCATCAGCAACGAAGCTCGCCAGCGCTTAACCCTAAGGGATAACCCCGCATCTGTACAGGCTACAGCGATTTATCACTATAGCCAAAATGACGGTCGCTTCCCGGTGGCCTGCCTAGCCACAGTGGCACATCCTGGATCCGTAGATAGTTTGAGGAGGGCTTCTACTTTTCCTACGGGCAACCAAGCCACCCAGCTGGGGATTAACTTCTTTACGGGGCAGGGCACCAACACCTGGGAATATGATCCGGCTCCGATGCAGGCTCGTCTTGAGTCGGGTACTCCTCTTTGGAATGCGCTGACTAACCTAGCCAATTTCGCCGGGGATCCACAGGGGGCTTTTCCTCCTACTCAAGAGCCAGGACGGATTCACCCAGATCCGTTTATGACGGCTTTCGGGAATTTCTCCGAGTTACGACGGATTATTGACAGTGGCGTAGCCTATGCCAACCTGAGCTTGGCCGATCAAACCACAGTTCAGACAGCGGGTTGTATGTTGGGGATGCTAGCGGATAACATTATCCGCATTGAAAATGCCGCCGCCGCTGGAGATGGCTCTGCCCAGCGCCTACTGAGTGAAATCAACGATAGCCGTAATGGATTGCCGATCAATAATGGCAGTCACCGCTTTTATCTGCCGTTACGCTATATTTTCCCGACGGCTAGCTTTGATCAAACGGATGCTTTGGAGCAGCAGCGGCGTGCGGCCTACAGCTTCTTGCCAGCTACAGTGAGCTACCTGGCTGTCACCGATTTGGCTCAGGTGGCTCTTACGCCTCGCGCCGGAATTAACAACTGGGCATTGCCCCATGCACAACAGAATTGCCCTGATGGATCGGCTGGCATTGAGCCTGGCCCCAACAGCAACCAGTTTGATCTAATCCGGATTGGTACGCAATGTCATCGAGTGCCCTTCAAGGATTCCGTCTTTTATGACGGTCGGGAGGCGATGGCGGTTCGCAACTTGAATATTGATTTGGCTTTGATTACGAACAATGTCGATGGTCAGTCGAATGGCTTAATAAGCGGAGATACCTGGCTACCCTCTGGGATCCCTGTTGCAGGTCAACCGGATCGAGAAGGGGGGATTCTTTATGCCTTCCGGGAAGATGCTCTTCGGGAAGATGCCATTGCTCGCCCAGCCTTGGGTGGTTTTGCCGGGTATTTGGCGAATTGGCAAGCCAGCACTGCCAATGGGGTGCTGGGTAGTACTGGGGTGATGAATGCTGGGCAGCCTGGTCGAGGGGTGGCCAACGGACAAACCGTTTGGGATCCCCCTATTTCCAACGTGGCTCCTGATAATACGGGCTTGAGCCCCAAACCTGTAGATTACTTTGCTGATCCGGATCGACGACCCTATGGGTTCCGGCTACGGAATGGGGCGGTGCTGCGTCGGGGAGGCTTGGATGCGGATGAAGCTGTATTTGGGATGTCCTTTATTTCCGATAATCCCGTTTACATTCAGGGTAACTTTAACCTGCACCAAGATGCCAATGGGAATCGCCTAGAAGAATTTGACGAATTGCTTACTTTTGGTGGGGATGGCCTCTACAACAATTTCTACGGGCGGGAACGGGAAGACGAGAATCCTAACTTTGCTCGCGCTGTCGGGGACTTATGGCGAGCCACCGATGTGCTAGGCGACTCGGTGAATATCCTCTCAGCCAATTTCTGCGATGGCAGCATCGAAGATGGGTTTATCCAAGACGGCACCCTGAATGGGGGTGGATCCAACTTTGTTGCAGATCGCGATTATCAGAGTGGGCGGGCTTCTTCTCCTCGGCGCAACCAATACTATGGCTGTACTGAGCCGAACTTAGGCGCCAATACCTCCTTTATTAACCAAGCCCTGGTACGGCGGGGGAACAACTGGCCAGCCAATGACCCCAACGATATAGAAGCTGGGGTGCGGCGGTTTGATAACACCAATGGCGTGCAGGAACTGGGACTCAATACTACCCGGCCTGGGCATCCAGAGGTGTTCTCCCGCGATACGGTGACCACCAGCTTCGATGGCACCAACGATAATTCCCTAGGCTTGGGTAACGGGCGAGGTGGTGGTATCAACCGCAATTTGCGACCCACAGATCCGGGATATGCATCTTTTGGCACTCGCATTTCCGCCTTGGGTCATCCGGTGGTGGATACTTCCCGTTGGCTGCAAGTTGCTGCTCAAGGCCGTTGCCCCATACCCAATGGTTCTGGATTGTTGGCGGAATACTACAATGGCTGGTTAACCAATCCTGCCTCCAGCGCTACTCTCTACAATCGGGCTACTTCTTTTACCGGGGCAGGTTCAACCACATCCGCTTTGATGACTGTTCCCGGCGTGAACTTGGGCTATCTCAGGGCAGTTCGTTGGCCAGATACGGTATATCGTGCCCAGGGGGTACCCGATGCTATTAATACGCAAGCGTGCGACCTGACTGGAACAAATAATAATGGAAACTGGGGTTGTATTAAAGATGCTGTTGTTGCCGGAAACACTACAGCTTCAGTAGGCCCCTTTGCTCGTAGCGGTGGCGCCTTCCCTAATTGGGGGGGCTTCCAGTTCGTCTTTGGGAATATCAACAGTCTTGATTCTAACTCCCCCTTCAAGCGGCGGCTCTACAACAATGTGGCCTGTAATGGTAGCCTTCTCGATGGTCTTAATCCGCTGTGTCTCAATACTGATGCTGGGCGCTTCTTCTGGATCCCTTCTTGTACTGAAACTGAGAGTTTGCCCTCTGTGCCTCTTGCGGGTTTTGATGACGCTGCAGATATTGCTCCTGACATTACAGATCCAGGTCAATTTAACTTCTTGCGGTCTTGCTGGCGCAGAAGAAACGTTTCTGGCACTGGCAACCAGCAGGGGAACAACTTCTTTGTCGTGCGTTGGGTCGGTGAACTGTTCCCGGTCTTTCCAGGACAGGTAGATTATCGCGTCACTACCGATGATGGGGTGCGGTTCTCCATCCGCAGTAACCCAGACTACTACGCCAACCCCGCCAACGATCTAACGGTTCCGACCATCACGGTATCCACCCAAGAGAGCTGGGGAGGGCCCACCGAACAAACCATATCCCCAACGTTGCAGTGTTCTCCTAACCCTAACCAATCTCCATATTTGATCGAAGTGCAAATGAATGAGAACACAGGCAATGCCTTTGCTAGGCTTTCGACTCGGCCCAAGGGAGCGCCAGATTCATCCTTAGAGTTTTATGATCTGCGCTACCTCAAACCTGTTAAGCCTGTTAACTTCCCGTGTGTTCCTAATCCAGTAGATAAGCTTACTTTTAATGATCCGCCCCTAAAAAACCAGGCCCGTTGCACCACTGATTGCATCACTATTACCCTAAAGAACACAACTCCCGCCTGTCCGGAAGCTCCTGACCGTTGTGGTCAAGTCTTGACTGGAGAGATTACCAAGCAAACAATTTGCCCTGATCCGAAGGATCCCAACAACAAAATTTGGACTACACCAAACTCTGTCACTTGTAACATTATAAACAACTGGGGCAACTTCAGCAATTGGGAGCCGCCTTGTACTGTTGCTAATGGTGGCACCAAGGTTACTCAAACTCGTTCGAGAAAAGGTGTAACCACCTGTAAAGACACTCCAATTAGCGAAACCCAAACTCAAAACGTGACCTGTCCGCCAGTGTGTAACTACACTAATTTTTCGGATTGGTCGCCTGCTTGTCCAACCTTGGCTTGCGATGAAACCCTAGATATCAACCAAACCAGAACAAGGACTCTGATTGCTGGTACCAGTTCTCCTCAGGGTTGTAAACCCACTGATACTGAATCTAAACCTATCACTTGCTATGGCCCACCCTGTGGTCCGAAGGTATTTGCCCCTCCGGGATACAATCCCAATTCGCCTTTTGGCACTCCCAATACGGTAGCTAGCCGTCCTTCTACCATTGAGCTGCGGCCCGTTTGGGAAGTAGAAGCTGATCCAGATCCGGAGACGATTTCTGTTGCTTCTGTGCAGGTGCCTGAGGTTGCTTCTGCCGCAACACTTCATATTCAGTCTGATGCCAATCAACTGACTCAAGGCTCTGAACAACCCTCCTTCAAGTGGCCTTCTTTGGGGCAAGTGGTGGGTTCTGTGTTCGACTGGGTCTTTGGCGAACCTGCCTATGCTGCCCGCCGTGGCATTCCGACAGGACTACCTACTGCAATCTCTAATCCGCAACGGGATCCAGGGATCCGTCCGGCAGAAAAGCCTGCCCAGCCCTTACCTTCTCCTTTAGCAGGAAAGGGTACAGATGCCAGAGCTATTCAGTTGCGCAGTACCTTTATGGGTTGCCCTGAGGATACACCCAGCGGCATTGATGGTGGCTTTTGGGTTCCGGGCGTATTCCGGCCTAACTTTAATACCACCTTTAAGTACACGGGCTACACAGGCGATAGCCGCCCCAGCACCCTACGGTTTGATGACCTCAACGGGGATGATCAGCTCAACTACTTAGATGCCAATGCTAACGGTGTGTTTGACGCTGGCGATACTTTGGAAACCATCATTGATCGGGATCCGCTTTTTGCTTATAACTTTAATGGCAATTTGAAAGCCAATAACTTCCCAAATCTCAGCAACCCGGTGGATATCCACCCGCAAATGCGCCTCAACCCCTACGCACGAGTTCGGGATAACAACGACCAGAGCTATAACAATCCTGCCGGGAGCAACATCACCTACCTAGATGGATATTATGTGGATGATGTGGGGCCAGATGATGCCATCCGTAACGGGCTGTGCTTCTATGTGCGGGGGAATGGTGTAGGTGGCCAGGCAGAGATCCAGATCGACCGGAATGGCAACAGTGATGGTGGCTTGGCTTGGGTAGCTGTAGAAGCTCTGACGCTTGACCTCAATGCCAACTCCACAGGTTTTGGTGGTACTAACCCGATCTTGGGTGTAGTGCTTGATGAGGTGAGTCGGCGACCGATTCCAATCCCGCTATATCAAGGACTGACTACGGAGCCTCGGCGGCGAGACAATACTGGAGCCACTAACTATCAGTTGCAGCCAGCCGTGGAATCTCGAGTCAATACCATTGCTATCAGCGGTATTGTTCCTTCTCGGCAACTCCAGCCCAATGGTGGGATCCCGAACTTCCTACGATTGAATGAGCTATGGACGGGGCAAAATCTGTTCTTCAGCGGATCGATGATCCAATTGAATTACAGCACCTACTCCACTGGCCCCTTTCTACAGCAGAGCTTCGAACCCCCTGATCGGGTAACACCAGATGCAGCTGGGGTACAGGGCTTCGACTACTACTTCCCCCCCAATCGACGCTTTGGCTATGATGTCGGCTTGCAAATTGCTCGCCGTTTCAGCCCCGTATCGGCCCGATTCCAGTTTCCCTCCAATACTCGAACAGAGTTTCTAAGAGAACTGGATCCCCAAGATCCTTACGTCCGTCGGCTGCGTTGTGCATTGCAAGATCAGACAGGCGTTACCCTGGAAGGTGCCGCTCAAATCGGAGGTTGCGGGGAGTTTAATTAATCCGGTAGCGACTCTGAGACTTGTGGGTAAAGTAAGAGTGGGTGGGTGGTTTTTGTAGAGGGTTGTTAGGGAGAATCCGGTAATGGCTCAGCATATGGGTTGGCAAAGCTTCCACCGCCGGTGGCAGTCAGGCGGGTTCTCCTTAATTGAGGTGTTGGCCTCTGTGATCATCGTGGCTATCGCTATGGCGGCTCTTGCCCCTGCACTGACCCTAGTGGCCTATCGTCGGGCGATGTCAGAGCGAGTGGAAGTAGCCAGTCAATTGGCACAGGCGGAGATCGACCGGATCCGCACTCTAGTTGACTTGGAGGTAGCGCCTAATCCCAGTGCCTTTCAAGACCCTTTTCTTCAAGCACAATTGCTCGCAAGTTTGCCAGCAATAGGTGCTGACCCTTTGGAAAACACCTCACCTCCAGCAGATATGGACAACGATGGAGGAGACTACTCCATTCGACTGGCTCAAGTTCAGTTACCGGGTCGTAATCCCGAAGAATACGTCATTCAGAGCTTCCGAAATGCTGGAGCAGACTGCATCAGTCGCCGAGATAATACGGTCATTGCTGGAGTACCCTGCACCTTCTTGATGGGGGTGCGGGTTTATCATCGCTTCTCGTTTGATCAGGGTAGCCGTCAAGCTCTCCCTGGATTGAGAACGGAAACCGTTTCTGCCAACCAAAACCTAGCCAATGCAGATGTGTGGCTATATCCTATGGCAGGTTCGATTGTTGAAATCAATTTGGCAGCCGATTTAGGTGATGTTTGCCGAGGCATTTTGGCAGTGACAGCAGACCCCACTGGCAATTGTGATGCATTCCCTTTGCCTAACCCTTGACTTGCTTGTTAACAGAAACTTCGATTGTG
This sequence comes from Synechococcus sp. Nb3U1, assembly GCF_021533835.1. NCBI lineage: Bacteria > Bacillati > Cyanobacteriota > Cyanophyceae > Synechococcales > Synechococcaceae > Synechococcus > Synechococcus sp. Nb3U1. The sequence continues at coordinate 695,026 of NZ_JAKFYQ010000002.1, forward strand.
TTTTGTGTTTATTGATGGCGGTGCTTCTTTATGTTAAAAGTCTTTCGCCAGAGAACTAGCCGAAATTGGGGCTTCACCCTGATTGAATTACTCGTTGCTGCTTTGATGGCTTCGATATTTCTTTTGGCAACTGGCAGCATCGTCATTCAAACCATGCGTGTCGATCGGGAAGAAACAGGGCGCACTCAGGTGCAAGCTGAATTAACCCAAGTTATGCAATATATTCAGCAAGACCTAGCGGAAGCCCTCTACATTTACAACGATGCAGAACCTCCGAGTGGAGATGGGATCCCGGATTTAATCGAGAACCTCTATGATCCAGGCTGGATTAGACGTCCAGCAGGTAGTGTGCCAGTGGTTGCCTTTTGGCGGCTGAATCCTATTCCTCAAGGTTGCTACCAGGCTGGAGCAACTCTGCAACAAATCCGGGAAGGTCGCGTTAATCTTAAGGAACAGCCGACTGGCATTAACGATCCAGACTGGGAAAATATCCGCCGCCGCCGCAACGTCTATAGCTTGGTGGTCTATTACTTGCGGCGCAACTACAACAACACTGGTAACTTGGCTGATGGCTCAACCACTCCTTGGGAGGGTAATGCCCGCATTGTTCGTTTCGAGTTAAGACCTTTTGACAACAACTGTACACAGCGCAGTGAGTATTTTACACAAGATCCTGATCCATTCTTAGCTGGCTTCTTGAGCTGGCCTTCTACCGATCCACCCCAAACACAGGTCGCTACTGCTGATGCCACTGCTCCTGGTGCGCCACGAGTTTTAACGTTGGCTGCCAACATTTTTAGTAGCCGCCAAGGGAGTCCACAGGTTGCGCCGGCTTGTCCTCAGGGCTACGTATTTGGAGGAGGGAAGCCTGCAGCCGTTACATTTAGTGGTCTTGATAATGGCCAAAATGATTCGAGCTTTTATGTCTGTGTTCGCCGAAGCGCGTCAGCGAACCTACCTCAAGATGTTTTTATCAACCTCACTGCAACGTCTATGGAGCGCTCAAATCCTGGCCTGTTCCGGCGATATATTCAGAACGCAACCAGTGTTGATGCTGAGCAGGTTTCTCGATACTTGACAACGATGCAAACTCAGGTTTTGTCTCGCGGTGTGTTTAATCGGCAAGCCTGAACTACTCAATTAAGTGGGAGTAAGTGCTAATGTTTGCACCTATCAAGATGTCTAGCCTGTGTCGAACTGCTCGCGTAAGAGGCTTCACTTTAACTGAGCTTTTGGCCATCATTGTTATCGTCGGTATCTTGGCTGTCATTGCTATTCCCTCTGGAATCAACATATGGGCCCGGATCCAGCTCGATGATGCTCAGAACCGAGTGGAGCGAGCTTTGCGAACGGCTCGCAGCAATGCAAGAGCATCGCTACAGGGTAGAGCATGGGTGGTTGCTGTTGACAATTCTGATCCCAACGTACCGACACTTGTTATTGAAGATGAGAATGCCCTTTGTGATGAGCCTATCTCTTGCCAGCGAGTTCGCCTCAACAATTATGTAACAGTCACCAATAACTTTGGTGGTGGAAGAGCTGTTTTTGACTCTGAGGGTAGGGCTCGTTCCTTGGGCCGCTTTGTTGTCAGTAGCACCTACTCGCAAGGTGAAAATCGCTGTGTTGTGGTCAGTACGTTGCTTGGCTCTATTCGCAAGGATAACAACCCAGCTTGTGCCGGTGAAATGGATACGGAAGAGGCTAGTTAGGTATCACATTTAGCTATCAATTTTGTTAATTTATAATGTCAATATAATGTCAATTTAGCTCTCAATCCACTCCAAAGGGTAATGAGGGTAATGGGGTAATATAGTCAGGCAGCAGCACATCAACACTCATTGGATACTGCATGACTGGTTTCTTGGCGCTTGGGCAGGAAGACAGCCTCAAAGTGTTTCCTTGGCAAAATCATCACCCTGCTCTGCTGGTGTTAGCGGATGGCACCGTCTTTACAGGTTGGTCTTTTGGGGCGGCGGGTACCGCCATTGGTGAGGTGGTCTTCAACACGGGCATGACCGGCTACCAAGAGGTGATTACGGATCCCAGCTACCGGGGCCAACTGATCACTTTTACCTGCCCGGAATTGGGCAATACCGGTGTGAACGACCTGGATGAAGAGTCGGCGCTGCCCCAGGCTAAGGGGGTGATTGCTCGCAATGTATCCCGATGGGTCAGCTCTTGGCGAGCCACCCAGAGTCTGCCGGAGTATCTGCAACATCGCGGGATCCCGGGAATTGCTGGTGTGGATACCCGCGCTTTAGCCCGGCGGCTGCGTTCCCAAGGGGTGATGAACGGGGCGATTTCCACCGAGATTTTGGATCCGCAGGTGTTGCTGGAGCAAGTTCAGGCGGCGCCTTCTATGCAGGGGCTGAGCTTGGTAGCGGAGGTAACCACTCCTCAGCCCTACGAGTGGCTGGAACCCACCCCCGCTGACTGGGATTATGGGCGGAGCCAAGGGCTCCCTGTGCCGGCTCCACCGTTGCGAGTGGTGGCTCTGGATTTTGGCATTAAGCGGAATATCCTGCGGCGTTTGACCCGTTATGGCTGTCGGGTGATGGTGTTGCCGGCGGATGCTACGCCGGAGCAGGTGCTCAGCTACGCGCCGGATGGGGTGTTTCTTTCCAATGGGCCAGGGGATCCCGCTGCAGAAACTCAGGCCATTCGTACCGCCCAAGCGCTGCTGCAAACCCAAAAACCCCTGTTTGGCATTTGTCTGGGCCATCAGATCCTCAATTTGGCCCTAGGGGGATCCACTTTTAAGCTCAAATTTGGCCATCGCGGGCTGAACCATCCCTGTGGGTTGGAGCAGCAAGTGGAGATCACTAGCCAAAATCACGGCTTTGCAGTAGATGCCGATTCCATTCCGGCTGAGTTGGCGCAGATCAGCCATTTGAACCTGAACGACCGCACCGTGGCCGGGATCCGACACCGGCAGTTGCCCCTGTTTTCGGTGCAGTATCACCCGGAGGCTAGCCCTGGCCCCCATGATGCCGATTACCTGTTTCAGGAGTTTGTGGAGTTGATGCTGAAGCATCGTTCCCGGTCTGAGGCTCAGTGAGGGATCCCTTGCGTAGGGCAAGGGCATGGCGGGCCTCTTCGCGGTCATCAAAGTGAATTTTTTGGGTGCCGAGGATTTGATAGTCTTCATGGCCTTTGCCAGCGATCACTACTGTATCTCCCGGCTGGGCAGAGAGGATGGCCTGCTGGATGGCTTGGCGGCGATCCTTCTCGACTAATTTAGGCGATCCTGGGATCCCGGCCACAATATCTGTCAAAATCTGCTGTGGATCCTCGGTTCGCGGGTTATCGGAGGTAACAATCACTTGATCTGCCCATGTGGCGGCGATGCGGCCCATTTGCGGTCGTTTGCCCCGATCCCGATCCCCGCCACAGCCAAACACGCAGATGAGTTGCCCTTGCACCTGGGGCCGGATAGCCCGTAATAGGTTATCCAGCCCATCGGGGGTATGGGCGTAGTCCACAATCACGGTAATGTCTTGCCCCGGCACTGTTACCCGTTCCACCCGTCCCGGCACTCCGGGGAAGTGAGGCAAAGCCGCTTGGATCTGATCGGGGCGGAGGCCCAAATGGAGGGCAACTCCCACTGCTGCTAGCAAATTGGAAAGGTTGAAGGATCCCACTAGGGGGGCTTCTACCCCAAAAGCACCGATGGGAGTGTGCAACTGGGCGCGTAGCCCGGTGGCGTGTAGCTCCACATCGGTCGGCCACAATCCCGGTATTTCTGTCAGAGGTTGTAAAGAATAGGCCCAAGGCTGGAGCTCAGCCCGGCCTGTCCAGGCTGCTAACAGGCGCTCGCCACCGGCATCATCTCGGTTAATGAGAGCCCGCCCCTGGAGATACTCCGGCCTGAACAGGGTGGCCTTGGCCTGCCAGTAGTGCTCCATCGTCGGGTGAAAGTCCAGATGATCCTGCGTCAGGTTTGTCCAGGCAGCCGCCTGAAAGGGACAGCCCCACACCCGATCCTGGGCTAGGGCGTGGGAACTTACCTCCATCACCGCCACTTGTGCCCCTGCAGCGTAAGCCTCTTTTAGGCTGCGCTGTAGCTCGAGCGGGAACAGGGTAGTGTGGGGGGCCATTTGGCTATGGCCAGGCCAGCGATTGTAAAGGGTGCCCAGAAGAGCGGTGGGCTGGCCTGCTGCTTGCAGAAGATATTCGATCAAATGGGTGGTGGTGGTTTTGCCATTGGTGCCGGTGACCCCTACCAGGGTGAGATGGCGAGCGGGAAAGCCATAAAAAGCGCCAGCCAACTGAGCAATGGCCTTGGAGAGCACCCCACTGGGCAGAAGGAGGATCGGTTGTGGGAAAGATTTCTGGGAGGGCAAAGTTCCCCAGACCTCTTGGGAGATCAAGGCTGCTGTGGCCCCGGCCTGTAGAGCCGCGTGCACAAACTGACCCCCATCCACCTGAGTGCCCAATACCCCCAAAAACAGATCCCCAGCCTCCACCTGGCGAGAGTCGGTACAGAGACCCTTCACCCTCACCCCGTCTAGCGATCCCTGGGCCAAGTGCGGTTGAATCCCCGCCTGTTTGAACAAGTCCTCAAGATCGATCCCAACAGCTTTACCAACGGCTTCCATCACCCTTAGCCCCCATATCCCTGGAGCCTACGCTATCTCTTGAGTCACTCGCCTGACTAGGGGTAGTTTGCCATCCGTATCAGACTTGTGAGAAAGTGTATAACTACACGACTGAGCAACCGCAAAAACACTAGGATCCCGAAAAGCCTGATCTATAATCTGGCTAGCCTTTTGCTTTCCATCCTGTTCCCACCCTTCTGAGGAATTGAGTCATCTATGACTGGCTTTTCTCCTATTCCCGAGCCCCTCAGCGATATGACCGGATTATTGGGGGAAAGCACCGCCGGAGCCGTGGTTTCGCAGGCCAAAGAGCCCATCCCCTTGGGACAGCAGTTGGTACAGGCTGGCCTATTGACCAAGGCTCAGTTGGCCCAAGCGTTGCGTGAGCAGCAACAAACCCATCTGCGCTTTGGCGAGGTTTGCTTAGAAAAACAGTGGATTTCACCGCAGCAACTGTATCAATTCACCTCCAGCCAATCCCTCTGTTTGGGGGAAATTTTAGTGGCCCGTGGGTACCTCGAGTTTGATCAACTGCGCATCGCCCTAGCCCAACAACGACGCTATGGGCGCAAATTGGGGGAAATCCTGATCTGGAAAGGCTGGATCCAGCCGGCAGCGCTGGAGCAGATCCTGAGCGAACAAGAACAACTGCGGGGTATGTCCGGGGTCAATGCCTGGCAAGCCCTGAGCCGCTCTCTGCCGGAGGGGTTCGACCAGGTGGAAGCCGCCGAAGTGGATGACTTGGAAGAGCTGGTGGATTTGGACAGCGCCCCCCAGATGGGGGATTCCGGACGAGCAGAGTTGGTGGTTCGTGGATCCCTGGCATCTTTGGCGCCTACTCCCGAACCCGTAATCCTGCCGGAGCCAACGGAGATCCCTTTTTCTGACTTGGAGCTGGAAACGGGCACTCCCACCACCCAGTTGACGGGCTATCGCAACCGCGTCGCCGCTCTAGAACTGGAACTGGAGTTGCAGCAGCGGGAATGGGATGCCAGCATCCAGCGCATGAATGAGCAGGTGCTGGAATTTCAGCGAGCCTACCAAGAGCGCATTCAAACCCTGGAAAACCGCCTGCAGCAAGTACAACAGGAACGTTCTGAAGCGGAAGCCGAGTTGGTGCGGGTGCATCAACAGCAGGTGTTTCAGTTGCGAGAACTGCTGGCAGAACGGCAGGCGAAGTTGCAAAGTCGGCTGGATCAACAATCTCAGCAGGCTAGTGCCCATGCGGCTTTGGTGAGTAGCTATCAGCGGCGCATTCAGGAATTGGAGGCTCAGCAGGCTAAGTTGCGGCAGGAGCTTGCCCAAGGGGAGGAATCCCAGCAGATCCAGTTGGTGCAGTTGCGGCAGGCGCTAGAAAAAGAACGGGCAGCCCTGGCCGAACAGCAGCAGCAAGCTCAGCAGCAGGAGATTTTGGTGCAGCAGCTATACCGCAACATCGACGAGCTAGAAGCCAACCTGGCTCAACAGGCAGAAGCTCACGCTCAAGAGCGGCAAGCCCTACTGCAACAACATCAGGAGCAAATCAACCAACTGCAGGCCCAACTGGCGGAGCAGCAGCAGGCCAGCCAACAGGCCCAGCAAGCCCGCCAAGAAGTGGATCATCTGCGCACCCAGCTCCAGAAGCTGAGCCAAACCCTGCAACAGATGCAGCCGTTGCAGCAGCGCTACCAAGCCCTGACTCAACAGGTGCAGCCGCTGGTACAAAAGCTGAATCAAGCCAAAGCGCACATCGCCAAATTGGGGGAAGCCCTCCAACGGTCACAAACCTCGCAGCAGCACTACCAACAACTGGCTCAAAAACAGCAGGCCCAACTGCAACAGGCACAAGCCACCACCGCCCGTCTGAGCCAGGAGCTATCCGCCATTCAAAAAAAATTGGCCACCCTTTCAGAGCAGCAGCAACTGGCTCAACAGCTGCGGAATGCCCAGCAGTTGATGCAATCCTATCGCTACAGCTTGGAAACCCTACAACAGGAACTCAAGGCGGAGCAGATGCGCAATCGCTTACTGCAAGCCCAACTGGAACGTCAGCAACTGGCTTTGGCTTCCAGAGGGAGCCAAACACCCGCAGTAACGGTAAACTCTAGCGACGATGGCACTCTACAAATCGATTCGGTGACGGGATCCCTGGTGCTCACCCCCTGGGCCCGGCAACTGTTTATCCGCCTGCGCAAAGCCGACTTGATCACCCGCCAGCAGGTGCAGGAGGTGCTGGAGCTGTGGCAGCAACAGCGGGGAAAGTTGACGGATATTCTGACCTCCCACTTGGGTTTGCAAACGGCCACAATCCGGTTTTTTAGCGATGAAGGGTATGCGGCGCGGTTGGGCGGATGTCGGCGATTGGGAGAATACCTGCAGGCGGCTGGATTGGTGAGTGCCGAAGATCTGCAACAGGCTCTACAAGTTCATCGTCAAAGTGGCCTGCGTCTGGGGGAAACGCTCGTCCAGCAGGGATTGATCCGGCCCAGCACCGCCAACTATTTTGCCCATACCTTTACCCAGGCCCAACAAACCGAGCGCCCTTCCTAGAGGTCTTCAAGATTACCCAGATAGCTTGGGCCAGATCTTTTGGGTGTTTGGATTCGGATACCAGAATACAGCTTTTTCCAGCATTATCTGATATATCGGATTCAGGTCAATCCCTTGCTCCATAAGGTTTTTTGCTGAGTTCAAGAGCCTGTGTGAAGCCGGAAAAGGCTGTAGCTTCAAACCAGATTATCCAGTTGCTCCAGCAGAAAGGACTCTGTCCCGCTAACGCGACCGGGATCCGCCAATTTTTGCAGAGAAAGCCGCGCATCATCCCGCACCCCCAAGTCCGGATCGCCACTGGCGCTGGCCAACAGGTGTCCTGTCAAGGTTTGGTACAGGGTCTGATCGGCAGCGGGATCCCCATCCCCAAGGGCCTGTTTCAGCTGTTGCCCCAGGCTCCCCAAGCTCCAGGCACAATTGCCTCGCACGGGTGCAACCGGATCCCCAGCCAAGCCGCGGCAGAGAGCCATGACAATCTCAGGCAGGGCTGAGCCGGGTAATACTTGTGCTTGGGCCAGTTGTCCGAGGGCACTGGCGGCCCACAGCCGTACCGCGGTGATATCCCCTGCCAACACTTCGATCAACACCGGGTAAGCGCGGGGATCCCTAGCATTGCCCAATGCCCAAACCAAGCCTTTACGCACATAGCCGTTCCACTCCCAGCGCAAGCCCTCGATCAACACTTCCACCCCACAAGGTGCGCCAGGCTTTGGCGCACAGGGAGCCGGGTTGCGTCCCAAGGCATAGGCGGCTCCCACCCGCACCAACGGACAGGGATCCCGTACCAACGCCAACAGATGCCGGATCGCACGAGGTTCTTCAACATCACAGAAGGCGCGCGCCGCCTGCATCCGCAAATAGGGGTCGCTATCCTCCAGTTGCTGCAGCATCAACTCCACATCCACATCTGGGGGTGGATGTGGTGGCAGTTCGTCCAGCGGTTCTAGGGGGGAAAAAGCGTCTTCGTACATGAAAAGGTGCCTTTGGCAGATGAGGCCGCTGGCAGAGGGGGCAGGAGCGCTAGGCTACGGCGAAGGCCACTAAGAAACGCTGTTCCCTAACTAGGAACACCGGAGCGGCCAACCCTTGCTGCCGCCCATCATAAACTGCTGGGATCCCCAGTTTGTTGTTCTTGCGCCTGTTGAGGGGAGACTACTGCTGGAACCGTGAGCCATTCTTCCCCCTCAATCACCCGTGCAGAGCGAATTACATCTCCCACCTGCACCTTATCCACCCATTCCATCCCTTCAACGACGTAGCCAAACACGGCGTAACGCCCATCCAAAATCGGCAGGGAGGACAGGCTGATATAAAACTGAGAAGAGGCCGAATCCAGCGGGCTAGAACGGGCCATAGCCACCGCCCCCGAACGATGGGGCAACACCAACTGGCGCAAAGCGGCGGGATCCTCAATCAAGGTGTTGTAGCGAGGCTGCGGTTCCCCCTGCACTTGAATTTCCAGAGGAAGGGTACGCACATGGTTGCCCCCTGGCTCCATTGCCCCTCCTGTGCCATCCCCACGGGGATCCCCACCCTGCACCACAAAGGGTTGCGGATCTTTCTCCACCCGGTGGAAGGTGAGACCGTTGTAAAAGCCGCGCTGCACCAAATCCACAAACTGGCCGCCGGTGAGAGGGGCAGCCTCTCCGTGGATCTCGAGGGTCACCTTGCCCAACCCCGCCTGAGCGGTTTGCAGCTCCAATTCCACCACGGCTGTGCCCCGCAGTTGCGGGCGATCGGCATAGGCAACCGGGATCCCTTGTTCAGCGGGGGATCCCAGCGGTGGGGTAATGCTCCGACAACCAAGCATGCCGAGACAGAGATGCCCCAGAGCCAAGCCCAATCCCGCTCTGTTCCCGTTCATATGTGCGATCTCCCTCCCCAATGTCCGGCTGATTCAGCCGCCCCTATCATCGAGAAACCCCGATTGGGGGCGGATCCCAGCTCTCAAATCCGCTGCGTTAACCCCAATTGCAAGGTGACACTTTGGGCACCATTGCTCACCCCCACACCGTAGGGACTAATGGAGGTGACCCGCCACTCTGCCTTGACCGCCTGACCCACCGGCACCTGCCGCACCACATTGTCGATCAAAATCAGAGCCTTAGGAGCGCCCGGATCGTGGATCAACCCCACCAGTTTCATCTGCGGCACCGGTTGGGGCGGGATGATCCGTACTGGCACCGGAGGAGGAGCTGGGGGTGCAGAGGGTGCAGAAGCAACGGGAGAGACAGCCCGGGCTGGGGCAGATTCTGTGGCGGTAGCAGTGGCCGTTATTGTAGTTGCTGATGGATTTTCCTCAGTGACCTTGGGTAAATCTTCCGGCGTGAACGGGGTTTCGGATTCTTGCCCCAACAGAGAGGCTGGTGCTGCCAGCAAGGGATCCCTCTCTAAATCGTCCTGCAAATCGTTGGTATCCTCCGCCAAAAAGGGCAATTCCCCCTTGGAGAAAACCCATGGCTGTGGGCGTAAGGTCACCCAAAAAGCCAGCCCTGCCACACAAGTAGCAGCCAAAGCCATCCCCAGCAACATTCCTCCAGCAGCATGAGACCGCCGGGAACGCAACGGGGGCCGCGTGCCGAAGTAGGGATACTCCTCAACGTCTGACCCCCCTTCGTCGAGGCTGCGTTCTAGATCGTCGAATAAATCATCCAGCAAAGAATCCGCTTGCCTAGCTTGGCCAGACCTCCAGGGGGAACGACGACCCCCGGCTGAAGCATCATACCCAGACATAGAACCTCCCAAACCGAAACGGCGGGGATCCTGAAGAGTTGAGGCACTCAGCCGCAGCTGCCCTATTCACCCAAAGGCGCTCAGAGGAGTCGCATTTCAGGGTACTCAGTCAAAAGCGCATCTGCCGACAGGGTGTCTCCCTCCAACTGCGGCGTCCACAGCACTTCAACGGCCACAACCCGCTCTGCCGAGAGGGATGCCAACTGCATGAGGCACTGCCGCAGCTCCGCCACGGAATTAACTACAGGTAGTGTACTCGAACCAGCTCGATACGCCACTAGAAGCGTAACAACCAGATATTCCCCCACTTCCGGGATCCGATTGGCATCTCCTTCTAGCACCGGTTGTGCAGCGCGCTGCAGTTGGTTGTTGCGGTTGCTGAGGCTCTCGATGCTGAACTTGCTGCGCTCTTGTAAAGAGGCTTGGTAAAAGAGGGATTCGGCACGAGACAGAGGGAACTGGCCGGCTTCGGCGTGGCCATAGGCCCAGTAGTCGCTGTAGCGCATCAGGCTGAGGCTGACATTCTGCAACAGCTGGCTTAGCCCCTCTGGGGATTGGGTATCCGATTCCAAAGCCAGCATGTCGATGTCTTTCTGCAGTTGCCGGGCACTGGCCAGCAGGCCCACTTTCACCTGGGCAACAGTCACTTGCGGATCGCGGATGCCGGTGCTGTCTTCTCCCCCTTCCATGTCAGCAGCAGAGTGCAGGGTGCGAACCAAGAAGCTACCTGCCCCGATCAACAGCAGCAGGGTAAACAGGCCGCCCCCACCCCCACCCCAGAAAAAGGGCAACAGCAGTGGAAACCCAAAGCCACCCCCATAGCCACCGCTGGGATACACAGGGGCCGAGCGCGGGCCAATGGAGCGAGGAGCAGAGAAAGTCGGAGCCCGGAAAGAGCCACCCCCTATCCGACCTCCACTGCGCGCCCAGACGGTGCTCATTGGGGCCAAAGCTAGGATCAACGCCAAAGCCACAGCCAGCATCGGTCGGCAAAAGCGTCCCAGTCGTTTCAACATGTTCACGGTATTTTCATCCCACCAATCTTCTCTAATTGTACGACCTCTCCCCGTCAGGAGCAGGGGAGAGAACCGATCCTGGGTTTTTAGGGATCCGGTTTGCTCGACCAACCCAACAAACCCAACCGATGAATCCCGCCAGAGCCGTGTTACCGTCTGGGAGGTTGCCAACAGGAGGGGCAATGCAAACCCAGGTAGCAGTTCAACCCGAGGCTCAGTTCAAGGAACAGCGACAAGAATCCATTCACCCACCGACCCAGCGGCAGATTCGGCTGCTGGTGCTGGATATTGACGGCACGATTGCGGGGCGTTCCAACCAGGTTTCTGGGCCAGTGCGGGAGGCGATCCAAAAGGCCAAGGCAGCCGGGGTACGAGTTGCTATTGCCACTGGGCGTATGTATCGCTCAGCAGAACGGTTTCACCATGCCATTCAGGCGGATATGCCTTTGTGTAGCTATCAGGGGGCATTGATTCGGGATCCCGCCAGCCAAGAAACCTTGAAGCACTGGGCCCTGGACTGGGAACTGGCGGAAGATTTGTTGCAAAGATTGCAGGATCACCCGCTGGTGGTACACCTCTACATTGAGGATCAGCTCTACCTACGGGAGCTTAGCCCCCTCAGCCAAGCCTATGCCCAGCGCTCCCAGGTGCCCTTTCAGCTGCTCTCCTGCGAACAATGGGGACAACGGCCCACCAAGGTGCTGGCCATGTCGGAAGATGTCGATTTGATCGACCAATTGCTGGGATCCCTGCGGCAACAGTATTCCCGTGAGCAGCTCTATCTCACCCGTTCGGAGCCTTTTTTTCTGGAAGCCACCCACCCGGCGGTGAACAAGGGCAATGCCGTTCGCTTTCTAGCGGAGGAGATGCTGGGGTTATCGGCGGATCAGGTGATGGCAATTGGGGATAGCGATAACGATATTGAGATGATTCAGTACGCGGGGATCGGGGTGGCGATGGGGAATGCCTCTGCCGCCCTGTTGCCCCATGCCGATTGGGTCGCCCCTCTGGTGGATCAAGATGGGGTGGCGGCGGCGATTGAGGCATTTATCCTCAGCCCTTAACTTAAGTTGCGAGTTCTACTGGGATCCATCAATGGTTGGTTTGGCTTCTCCCCCCTTTCCACAGCCGATCCTACGCCCAGCCCAGCAGCAGGCGTTGGCCTACCAATCTGGCGCGCTGGGGATTGCCGCCGTGCCTGGCAGCGGCAAAACCTTCATCCTGGAGCTGCTGATCTCAGATTTGATCCTCAATCGTGGCATCCCACCGGAGCGGATCGGGGTGTTCACCTACATGCGCTCAGCCCGGGGCAATTTGATCAGCCGCATCAACCAGCGTTTGCAGCAGGCGGGCTACCTGAACCGCTTTACCCAAGCCTTCACGTTGCATTCTCTGTCGTTGCGGGTGTTGCGAGAGGCCCCGGGGGAGGAACTGTCCATTTTGGAGCAGTACGAGCGGGATCGCCTCCTCAGCCGCTTATGTCGCGCTTGGCTCACCCACCATACCCAGTTTTGGGATCCCCTCATCCCCACCGACGATAACCCGCAAAAGGTGGCCCAAAACCGGGCCCGTTTCCGGCAGAGTTTTCAGCAGATGGTGCAGGCGGTGATCAGCACGGCCAAAAATCTGCGTCTCGCCCCAGGAGGGATCCCATCCGACACCCAAGGGTACCTGGCTTGGGCCGCTCCCATCTATGCCAGCTATCAGGCAGAGTTGCAGCGGCTGGGCAAACTGGACTACGACGATCTGGGCTGGCAGGCGGTGGAGCTGATCGATCGTAGCCCGGAGGTGCGGGCACAGGTACAGGACTGGTACGACTATCTGTTTGAAGACGAAGCCCAGGATAGCTCTCCGCTCCAGGAAGATCTGCTGCGGTTGCTCAGCCAGCGCACTGGCAATTTGATCCGGGTTGGGGATCCCAACCAGAGCATTATGGGCACCTTCACCACCGCTGAGCCCCGCCTGTTTCGCGCCTTTTGTCGGGCTAGTCCACAGGTGATTTTGCAAGAGTCCAGCCGCAGTGCCCCCCAGATCCTTGCTTTGGCCAACCGTCTTGTGGATTGGGTGAATCGGGAGCACCCCCTCACCCCTCTGCGCACCGCCCTTGCCCCCCAGCACATTCAACTGGCCTCCTCCGGTGGTCAAAACCCTCCGGCGAGTGAGGGTCAGGTGGAGTTCCAATCGATACGGGGATCCCCGGATGAGGAATTGCAACAGGTAGTGCTGCAAGCCATTCAAGCTACGCAAGCCTTCCCCGAGCATACCGTTGTCATTCTGGTGACCACCAACGAGATGGGGGGCAAAGCCCTCAGCTACCTGCAGGAGATGGGGGCCGAGCGGGTGGTGGATCTGTTGCGCAATAATCCCAGCCAGCGACGGGTGCTGCTGCAGTTGAAGGGGGTGATCGATTTGTTCGCGGTGCCCACGGCTCCCATGCGCTTGGCGGCGGCGGTGGAGTATCTGGCGGATTGGGCCGGGATCCCGCGGGCTGATCTGGAGCCGATGTTGAACTGGATCCGCGCTTCACTACCGGAGCGCTTGTTGTTTCCCTATTTTGGCGAGGATCCCTCCCTCCCTTATGGGCCAAAACTCGCGACCCTGCTGCGGACCCTTGCCGGTTGGCTGCGGGCGGGCCGTTCCCCTTGGACGGAGGTTCTAAATCTGGTCATCCAAAGCCTCTATCGCAAGCCAGAAGAATTGTTTGTCGGGCGCTACGTCATCGATCAGTTGGAGCAGGTGCTGGGATCCCTGCCGGAAACCGATTGGCAGGAGATCGCCCAGGAGTTCCAGGTGATTCTGGATCACCGCCTCAACAACCTGCCTTCTGAAATCCTCGCCTTCAACCCAGAACCGGGCAGCATTACCGTCACCACCCTGCACCGCTCCAAAGGGTTGGAATGGGATCAGGTCTTCATCCCGCAACTGTCGGCTTACGAGTTCCCGACCCATTACAGGGATCGCCGCTTCGGGTTGGCCTTTTTGGAGGATGTAGATATGCAGGCCGAGGCGCTGGCACAGTTGCGACAGCTCAACCCCAAAGGCAGTTGGGAGCTGCAGGCGGACTCCGCCACCGAACAAGCCTTTCTGGATTTGGCGGCAGAGCGGTTGCGGCTGTTGTATGTGGGCATCACCCGCAGCAAGCGGCGGCTTACTCTCTCGGTTTCCAGTCAGTCGCGCTTCGGCAGTGAGCAAAGTTCTTCTCTGCTGTTTCGAGTGCTGAATCCTAAGCCGACGGCTGGGTAAACAACACCTTGAGACCAGCCACCCAATCGCTTGTGCATCAACAGCCTGCTAGCATGGCTAAGCCCGATACGCTTTGTGGCGACAGGGCAGTTTTTACAGCCATGGGTACTCTGCCATGCAACCTCGGCGTATCGCCCGCGAACTGGCCCTGCTAGGGGTCAACCAACTGCCGGCCACGGCGGCCAAACTGAACGAAAAACAATTGGAGGATTTATTGCTAGCAGCGGTACGAGCCTTGAGCGAAGAAACCCACGAAACGCTCTCCACAGCGGCGGCAGAAATTCAACGCAGTGACCGGCTGCTACACGAGAGCGATCCGCTGCTCTTGGTCGATACGGAAGATCCCAACGAAGTCGGGGGATCCCGTTCCTCCAGTCGCCGCATCCAACAGGTTCAACGGCAGCTCAAACACCTGCAAACCGCCCTCAGTGGAGCCAATGCTCAACCGGCCCAGACTCTACACAGCGAACTGGTGGGGTTAACCCATCAAGCGCAAGTCGCCCTCAGCAACGCCAGCCAATCCTTAGAACACCTGGAACACCGATTGAACAGTGTTCGGCAAATTTTGGATGATGTCATTCAACTGGCGCAAGGGGCGATCAACCGGGTGGGGACAGCCTTGTCTATGCCCGAACTGTTGTACATCACCCAATCCCCAGAGGTACGTGCCTATGCTTTGCAATTGTTAACGACTCTCCAAACGCATAAAGAATCCATTGATGCTCGCTTGCAGGCGGCTTTGGTGGGTTGGCAACTGCAGCGCCTGGGTCGGATCGAACGAGATATCCTGCGCCTAGCGGTGGTGGAAATGGAAATTTTAGCCAGTAGCCCCGTTAAGGTCGCCATCAACGAAGCGGTGGAATTGGCCAAGAAATACGGGGATCCCGAAGCAGCTACTTTTATCAACGGGGTGCTGCGGCGGGTGGTGGACGGCCGGATGGAGGCCCAGTTGCTAGGTCGGGATCCCTCCAATCCGGCTTTGGGTTCCGGGAGCTAAGCGGATCACTGCCCGGATCTGAGGAAGTTGGCCGGATCTTGATCCCGTCGGTGCTGAGTGGGAATGGGGATCCCTTGCCCATCTCCTACCAAGGCTGCCGTCGCCTCCAAAGCCTCTCGCAAGCGCTTGGCCGCATAAATCGACATATCCCGAGGCACACTAATCCGATCCCGCAGGTAGCGCAGAGCCGAGTCGGATCCTGGTGGCGGCAGGCACACTTGCTCCGTCATCAGATGGGTCAGAGCTGCCCGTAGGGCTTCATCCACCAACCCATCTTCCGCTGGATTGATACGAATCAAGTTGGCCCGATGCTTGAGCACCCGATGTAGAGCCTCCGCTCGAGCACTCTCTGGCTCTGGATACGCCACATCCGGCAACCCCATCCAGGGGCCATGATCCACCCGCTGCTTGTTGAGCAACATTTGCGGCTCCCCATTTTCCCAACAGCCTCCCATCTGGGGTGGCAGATCATGCACATGGGTGTGAAAGTCGCTCTGGGTACCCCGGTAGGTGGGGCGGCTCTCCAGGCCTGCAAACCAGGCTTGCAAATGGGGGTTCTCTTCCCGTAGCGCATAGCCTTTGTAGTAATACAGGCTGGCGTTCATCCGCTCCAGAAAGGGGGTAAAAATCACATCCGCAACCCCGAATTCCTCTAGAAAATAGGGGCCAGGGGTTTGGCTGAGGGCTATCTCCACCTGTTGCACCACCTGGGTAAATTGGACTCGATGCTGTTCTTCTTGAGAAGTGCTGCGAACCGGTGAGCACAGCCACTGGCACCAAGCCCGAAACAACAGCCGTTCCAACTGCCGCAACGGCAACACCCGCGGATCCCGCATCCCCTGCCCTAGAGGGCCATAAACCCGTTCCAAAGCCAGCAAAATATCATCGCTTTCGGTGAGCAACTGCCCCTTGAGTTCCAGAGCAGGCAACATTCCAGAAGGCACTTTGCGCTTGTACCAACTCTCCTTTTGCCCATAACAAAACATCGTGACTTTGTCGACACGATAAGGGATCCGCTTTTCTTCCAGCCACAGCCAAACCTTCTGGCAGTAGGGGCACCAGGCGTGGTTATCTCGGTAGAGGGTCACCTGTACCTCTGCCTCCGAGTGACCAAACAGCCTCAGGCGCGCTTGCGCATTGGTCGGCCCATTCACCCGATCTAGCTGAAAGGTACTTAGGGCTTCTAGTTCTGTCCAACTGAGAGGGGGACGAAGCATGGCAAGGAAATCCGTGAACCGCCTAGCGCCGAATCAAAGATTATGGCGTAGGTTGCCTATCTAGTAGCTAGCGCAACAGTAGAAGACTGGCGTCCTTTTCTACCACATCTTACAGCTAGACAATGGGCGGAATCCCCAGTCCCTGAGGTCAATATACGCAGTCCTTTAACCTTTCCTTCCCCTTCAGCTGTGTACTCGAGCATGGTGCAAAATTGCCCCCATCCTACTTGGGCTATCCCCTTGGCAAGATAGTGATTCTGCATCAGGTTCCGTACGGATAAGTTTTCCACCACGATGACTTGGTTTTCGTTCACTATCCTGCGTGATAGCTTATAGTGAACATCTTCCCGGACACAGGCTATTTTGTGATGCACAGTAGCGAGTTGTCGTCTCGTCTTATTCCGGTTGTTAGATCCTTTCTGGCGACGGGATAAACGCTTCTGTTTTTGCTTGAGATTACGCTCGTGCTTCTCTAGCCAGCGGGGATTATCAAACTTTGAGCCATCACTAGTCATAGCAAAGTGGGGCAGTCCTAGGTCAATACCGATAGCTTTTCCTTCGCTAGACTGACTGGGAGTATCTTTCCCGTCATCTGCCAAAAATTAGAGCGCGGGACTTAGAGCCTCTCCCACGCCCCTACCATCAGTTAAGACCTGAAATTAGGGATGAAAGCTGCGGCTGGGTTTGGCCTCACTCCAGGCGCATCCATCCAGGGCAATGCGCTCCACTTCCGAGGCCAGTTTGAGAGCCTTGAGGGCCTGCTCGCCCCCGACCGAGGGTTGATTGCCGCCGCGCACACAGTTGATGAAGTGCTCTAGCTCGGCGTGCAGCTTATCGATGTTGTCTGTATGAACCTTCTCGATCAAACAATCCCGCTGGTAGGGCATTTGGCCATAGTCGCTAGTGGAGCTAGCGGATCCCTGACGATACACCGAGATCTCATTGTCTAAAAAGTCGGCTTCCACGAGCGCATTTTTGCAGTGGACGGCTATTTTGCGCACCTTGCGATGGGTAACTTTGCTGGCGGTGAGGGTGGCGATGGCTCCGTTGGCAAAAGTGAGGGTGGCGGTGACGTAGTCCAGGTAGCCCAGCTTCGAGGCGCGGTTGCCACTGGCGGTGACCTGAATCACGGGGGAAGCGATTAACTCTAGCAACAGATCGATGTCGTGGATCATCAGATCGAACACCACCGACACATCACTGGCCCGGTCGGAATAGGGGCTGAGTCGATGGGCCTCAAACGCCAAAGGCTCCTCGGTTTGCAGCACCTGGCCCAATTTCTGAAAGGCGGGGCTAAAGCGCTCAATATGGCCCACCTGCAAGATGCAGTTGCAATCGGCAGCGCGGTTGACCAAAGATTCCGCTTCGCTGATGTTGGCGGCAATGGGTTTTTCAATCAGAACATGCACCCCTGCCTCCAGGCAGGCCAGACCCACCTCATGGTGCAGTACTGTCGGTACGGCAATGGCGACAGCGGCCACGTGGGGGAGCAGTTCTCGGTAATCTTCGTAGAAATGAATGCGATGGCGACTGGCCACATCCAGGCCCCGTTCCACATTCACATCCGCCACCCCCACCACCTGCACATCCTTCATACGGCTAAAAACGCGGGTGTGATGCTGGCCCATGTTGCCTACCCCGATTACGCCGACAGGAACAGCTTGCCCGGTATAAGCCAGCGGGCTTCGAGGGGAGTTGGCAGGACTCGGGCAGGATCGGGCCATGACGTTTCCACTACCTCCACCAAAAAGGTTTCGTGAGGCTCCACCGACGTTTTTGAGTAACGGAGCGTAGCGTTTTCACGAAACAAACTTCACAAAGCTTACCATGCTTATTTCTTAAATCCAGTTCAAGCCTGGGATCGGCGGCAAACGCAGCGGCGTTCGCTCACAGGATTCGGGGCTGAAACAAAACAAGGGGAGCGGTGTAGAGCGAAACCACATGCGGGCATAGAAGCCACTGGGGCTGAGGGGCAAACCCAACCAAATCGGGAAAAAGAAAACAAACGTTGCCAAAACCAGCGCCACCGCCGTAAGGCTTGCTCCCCGCCAGAAGCGTCGGTAACTTCGCCAGCCCAGTAGCACCAACCAGGCCAAGGCCAGCGTGCTAAAGGCCAGGGCACTCATGTAGTGGTAGATGAACACGCAGCGGCTGACGATGAACCAGGGTAGGTAGTTGGCGGCATAGCCGATCAAAATGAAGGCTTCAATGCCATGAAAGCGGCGGATCCCGCGCCCAACCAAAACCAAAATGGATCCCGTGCCCAGCCACCACAGCCAGGGATTGCCCAAGCCCTGCACCGCCCGCCAGAGGTTGTCTTCGCTGCTGAAGTAGTAGCCTACGGAACGGCCCATGATCGGCCACGACCAAGCCCCCGCCGAAGCCAACCGAGTCGCCAACCAAGGGCGCAACGCTGGGAACCAAGCTAGTAGGGATCGCAAACTGGTGGAGCAATAGGGATGCACAGGGGTTTCTTCATTCACTACCAAACTGCCTATTGTCTGCCCGCTGTAGAGCGATTGGTTAATGGCCACTAAGGATCGAACATAGTTTTGGATGCCAGTGGGGCTCCAGTCAAGGGTTAGGCCCAGCTGCGGGTTTAACTGCAAATGCGGGATCCATTGCAGGGCATAGAACACCAGTGGGGTGAGGATGAAGCAGAAGGCATAGTGCCACCAATGCAGATGGCGGATCTGGAGCAAAATGCCCAGGCGCGGGATCCACCGGGGGCGCAGCCAGATCACCCCCCAAACGAGGATCCCCAGCAGTGCAAACATAAAGGCAAACCAGAGGCCATTCCACTTCACGGAAGCCGCCGCCCCCAACATCACCCCAGAGCCGGTAAAGTGAATCGCCCGTTGCCAGCCGCGGCGCTCCAGCCCCCCTAGCAAGAGAATGGTTGCTGCTAGGCCAAAGGCGACGAGGTAAACGTTGATTAGCCCGAAGCGGGATTCCACCAAAAAGATGCCATCCGTCAACAACAGCGCCCCACTCAGCAGCGCCAGCCCGACATGGTAGGTGAGGCGATAGGTCAGCCCCGTCAGCAACAGCGGGATCAAGGATCCACAGAAGGCGGTAGCGAAGCGAAACCCCCATTCATTGCGGCCAAACACCTGAATGCTGAGGGCGATGAAGTATTTGCCCAGGGGTGGGTGTACATCGAAGGAAGGCTTGCCATCCAAGTAATTTTGGGCAAACTCCGGGAAATACACCTCGTCGAAGACAGGGGCAGGAAACTCATCCAGCCGCCACAGGCGCAGCCCCAACCCCACCACAAAGATCGCCAAAGCCCCCCACAGTAAGACCGCCCGGGATCCGGATCCCTGGAGCCCTTCTGTGGAGGAGGTGAGGGCCGTAAAGCGGGGGGGAACCTCTGTCCGGGAGGATGTTGTGGAAGGAACATCCTCTAGGGGAAGATCATCCTTTTCGGGATCCTGAGAGGGAGGGATGGGCTCCGAAGTCATGGGCAACATGTGGGCAAGACTGCAGCAGGGATCCCCAGGATCCCCAGAGTTACTCTAGCCTCTTCCCTGGATCTCGCCTTGCGGTTGAGGGCTAACCCATCTGAACAAAATGGCCGAAGCGATTGAGAAGGATTGAGAATACTAAATAGCCTCAATTTTCCCAAGGGATCCAAGTGAGGGAGATAGAGTAGAACTGTCGGGTTGGGTCAACCATCATGCCCCTCTTCATGGCACTCTTGGTGCTGCTGTCGTCGGTATTTGGGTTGGGATCCCTGCCGGCCCAAGCCCAAGCCGCTGCTTGTCCCCATGCCACCCTGCGCTTGGAGTCCATTCTGGCGGTGGATAGCACCCGAGTCTGTGAAGCGGCAGCCCCCTGGGCAGCCAGAGGCTTTCGGGTATTGGTTTATCTGACGGATGCACGGGATCCCACTGAAGATGCCTGGTTTGAGCGGATTGACCGGGTAGAGGCTGCGGCCGGACTGCGGGATCTCTCGCAAGCGGATTTTTACGATCGCAACGGGCTAACCCTGGCCGCTAGCACCGACACCACCCTGCCCTGGGGCTTCAACATCACCTACGGCGAAACTCTCTACGGCACCCGTCTCGACACATCCGACCGCGAGTACGAACGCATCAGAAGTGAAGTGCGCGCCCTACTTCGCCGCGGGGATCCCTCGCAAGCCTTGATCACCGGCCTGACGGAGAGTTACACCCTGGCCTATCCTCCTCCTGTTTCTCCCTGGCTGTTGGGGGGGGTGGGGGCAGGCACCGTGGCCGTGATTGGCAGCATGATCTATCTGCCCAAACAGCGCCGCCGCCAACAACTGCAAAACCAGCTCCAAGCCCTACAGGCTCCTGTTGCCACCTTGCTCTTGGCCTTAGAACAGCTGCTGCCCGGCGACAAACCGGAAGAGATGATCTTCTACCGGCTCTTTTTGATATTGGGGGGGGATCGCTACCCCTATCTGGGATCCCAAATTTTGAATGCCCTACAAGAGTGCCGTCGCTCCCTTACCCAAGCCTTTTGGGTACAAGGACAACTGTCCGGCCAACCCGCCACTACCATCCCCGAATTGGAGCAACAGGTAGAAGCCTGGGAGCGCCTCTACGTCAGTTTGGTGGGTAGCCGCGAGCATCTGCTCAACCTCACAGAAGAGCAACTGCAAACCCTGCTTAACCCGGTGCAATTTCTGCCCTCCAATCGCGTCAGCGGGACGGAGTCCAATCGCGTCAGCGGGACGGAGTCCAATCGCGTCAGCGGGACGGAGTCCTTTCGCGTCAGCGGGACGGAGTCCTTTCGCGTCAGTGCGCCGCAAGACGATCAGCGCCAGGGATCCCTCAGCCATCAACTGGAAGACCTGCGCCAACAGTTGGAAGGCCGTCCCTTAAAAGTGAAGCTGCTGCGGGTGGATCCCAGCCAGTTGGATGCCGACGGTATTTTGGGCCTGATCGACCAAATTCAGCAGGATCTCAGCCGACTACAAACTGCCCCTACCCGCTTGCCCGCCCAACTGGCCACCCTAGAAAACCTGCTGCGCCAACCTCCAATCAGGATCCCTGGACTGACTGGGCTGCTCAGCCAAGCCCAAACCCTGCATCAGCAGGGGTTGGATCTGGACGGCCTAGAATTGACCGAAGCCGGGATCCGGCTGATCGAACTGCTCGCCCACATCCAAGACTGGCAGGCAGAAGGCTACCGCTTCCCCACTCAAGCTGCGGATTTCGCCCAACTGGATGCCGCCCTGGGATCCCTGAGGCAACTGGGGCCAACTCAAGTAGCGAGTGCCATCCCCACCCTAAAAAACGCCATCCACAGTCTGGAAAACCATTGCCGCAGCCACATCCAACAGCACCAAAAAAACCAGAAAGATCTCACCCGAATTCAAAGCCAGTTCCAAGCCCTTAGCCAGCAGCGGTTGCCGGCCCTAGAGCGGCGTATGGCTACTGCTCCCAAGCGGATAGGGATGGGCTTCCCCCCCTACGAAGACTTGAATCAAGCCAAGCAACTGCTCCTTTACGTGGAACAAGAAGGGATCCCAGCCATTCAAGGCTGGAACAGCCTCGCTGTTCCCGTCAGCGGGACGGAGTCCTTGCAACAATTTGAGCAAGCGGCGCAGGAGATAGAGCGCGTTCAACAGGCATTGCAGCGCACTCAGGAGATCCTGGCTCGCCTAGAGCAAGCGCTGCGCCAAGCGGAGCAACAGAGCTACGACCGGGGAGGCAATACGGTGGTGGTGGTCAACTCCGGATCCTTTGGGAAAACTCGCTCCAGTGGTTCTTGGGGTTCTTCAGAGATGGGATCTTCTGGCAGTTCCTCGAGATCTTCTAGCTCCTCCTCCCGGCCCTCCTCCGGGGGCAGCTCCTCTCGCCGCTCTTCTGGGGGATCCTCCCGCCGCCGGTAAATGACCGAGCAACGGGGAGACAAGCTCCCGTGGCCAAGCCAGAAGGGGGCGGGAATAATAGCTGACGGAAGCTCCCTGATTGACCGATTGTGCATCACCTGTTTTTGCCAGGCTTTCTACCCCATGCGGGGAGCCATCGCCCTGGGATCTTGTTCCGTTCGCTGGCTAAGATTTTCCCGCTAATCCTGTTGGTGCTGTCGTTGGGATTGGTCTCCTGCGGGGTATCCAGTCTGGTTCCCCCGCCTCCCCAAACGGGATCCTTTTCTATTCAATGGCGTTTTCTGGGGCCCTCTCCGACCCCAAGCCAACGGGTGCTGTTTGAACGGGCGGCCCAACGCTGGCAAAAACTGATTGTGATGAAACTGACCCCGGTAGCGCTACGTTTGGCCCCCGACCATTGCCTGCCCGGATCCCCGCCGTTGCAGCAACAGGTGGATGATCTATTGATTGATGTTCAGGTATTGCTTATTGATGGCCCCGGCCAGGTGTTGGGGTTAGCCAGCCCCTGTGTCTTGCGCCAAGCGGATCAAATGCCGGTGTATGGCTTTATGCAGTTGGATCAAGAAGATGTGGAGGAGTTGGAGGCATCCGGTCACCTGGAAACGGTGCTTTTGCACGAAATTGCCCATGTGCTGGGGTTTGGATCCCTTTGGCAACAGCGGCATCTGCTGGCCGGATTGGGATCGGCGGATCCCCGCTATTTGGGGCAACGGGCCAATGAGCAGTTCAGCCGTTTGGGAGGTCTCGGACTCACCCCCCTAGAAAACGAAGGGGGGGACCTCAGCCGCGATGTGCATTGGCGTTCTGTAGATCTCAGAGGAGAGTTGATGACGGGATCCCCTGGCCAAGCCCTGAGTGTGCTGAGTTTGGCCGCCCTAGCGGATCTGGGCTACCAGGTGAATTGGAGTGGGGCGGATCCGTTTGAATTGTCCCAGGGATCCCACCCTCCTACTGAGTCCCGTACTACCGGATTCCACTACCGGGAATGGGTTTACCCAGGGCCGTTTTGGTGGGTGGATGACCAGGGATCCCTAACCCCTCAGCGCACCAGGCGTGGGTAGAGTCGTCCCCCTACCGCCGAAAGCACCGCTGTAGCTACAGCCAAGATCGACAGGTTCATCCAGAAGGGATAGACACTGCCATCCACCGCCAGCATCAGGCCCCGCAGCGCATCCACCAAATAGGTGAGTGGGTTGAGCAAGGCCAAAACCTGTAGCCAACCTGGCATCAACTCAATCGGGTAAATGGCGTTGCTGGCAAAAAACAGGGGCATCGTCAGCAATTGCCCCACCCCCATAAACTGCTCGTGGGTGCGCACCCCGCAGGCCACGATCAACGAAAGCGCCGAAAACACCCCTGCCCCCAACATCACCGCCAGCATCACCCCCAGCAGATGCAAGGGATCCCAGTTCAGCCCCACCCCCAGAGCAATCGCCAGTCCATACACCACCACCGCCTGCGACAGGCTGCGGATCCCGGCGGCAATCCCTTTGCCCAAGATCAGAGCTGAGCGGGGGGTCGGGCTGACCATGAGCTTGTGCAAAATCCCCAGATCCCGCTCCCAAATCACCGATAGACCCGTGAAGATGGACATAAACAAAATGCTCTGGGCCAGGATCCCGGCGGTCATGAATTCCAAATAGCTGAGATCGCCGGTGGGAATGGCCCGCAACCGTCCAAACACCTGCCCAAACACCAGCAGCCACAGAGCGGGTTGTACGGCACGGGTCAACAGTTGGCTGGGATCATGGCGCAGTTTGCGGATCTCCAACTCGGTGGCCACCAAGGTTTTATAGAGAAACCCCAAGGGGTTAAACGATGAGGTCGGAAGGGGGTGTTGGGATCCCTGCTGTTCAACCCAATCGTTGCGCCGTGTGTCGCGTAGCTGAGGTGTCACGATAATTATTGCCTCCTGGAGTCCCGGAACCGGGCACAGCCTCGCTAAGATCGTTCCCGGTGTAGTGGATAAACACGTCATCTAAAGTGGCATTGGCCTGGGGAATGCCTGCCTTGAGTCTCTCTGGGGTATCTTGGGCCACGACCCGCCCCTGGTGCATGATGGCGATGCGGTCACAGAGACTATCCGCCTCATCCATGAAGTGGGTGGTGAGAAAGATGGTCGCCCCCCGCTCCTGCCGCAGTTGCAAAATCAGCTCCCACATTGCTTTGCGCGCTACGGGATCTAGCCCCACGGTGGGTTCATCCAAAAACAACACTTTCGGCTCATGTAGCAAGGCTTGGGCGATCTCTAGCCGCCGAATCATGCCGCCGGAATAGGTGCGCACCAGCTTATCCTCTACGCTCTCCAGCCCGACATAGCGCAAAATCTCCTCAATACGGGGGCGGCGCTGTGCCCGGGGCAAATCGTAGAACTTGGACAACAGCAGCATGTTCTCAAACCCGGAGAGGGTGCTATCGGCGGAAAGGGCCTGGGGCACGTAGCCGATCAGTCGCTGTACCATGGTCGGCTGCCGCTGCACATCGTATCCGCCAATCGTGGCCCTGCCGGAGGTGGGGGCGAGCAGGGTGGTGAGTACCTTGATGGTCGTGCTTTTCCCGGCGCCATTCGGCCCCAACAAGCCAAAAATTTCCCCTGCCCCGACGGACAAGGCCAATTGATCCACAGCCGTGAAGGAGCCAAAGCGGCGGGTGAGTTGGTGGGTGATGAGAATGTTCATGCTGTCTGCGAATCCCTCCCTTGGAAGCGCTCGGCTTCTTCAGACAAGCTTTCTGCCAACAGCGTGATCCCCGCTTGAATTTGTGACCGTTGGGAGGGCAATAAGCGGGCCAAACGGCTGGCCAGGTAGGCCTGGGTAGCAGCCAAGGCCTGTTGCAGTTGCGCCTCCCCTGCTGCTGTCAGGCTTAGCTTCAGCCGCCGTCGCTGCTGTGGATCTTCGGTGCGCTCTACCCAGCCCCGCTCCACCAGCCGCTGAATCATGGTGGACATCGTGGGCAAGGAAACATCCAGATAGTCCGCCACCTGGGAAAGGGATCCCTGAGGGCAGCGCTGCAAATAGATCAAGGCCCGCAGTTGCGAAAGCGATAAGAAGGGGGCTGCCTGTCGTCGCATTTCCGCCCGCAGCTGCCGCACCACCTGGGGAAGCATCTCCATCAGAGTGGCCGCGCACGCTTCGCAGGAGAGGGCTGGAGCAGAGAGGGTTTCTAGCACCATGGTTGGCCATCCAGCTTCGGCTGCCTTCGATTATAAGGTTTGCTGAGCTAATGATTAGAACCTGAAATGTTAATTTTTGAGATATATCTGTCTCCGTCTGTCTCAGGACATCTGCCTGTGGGGGCTGTAGTTCCTCAGGGATCCCGCGCTAGGGGGCGGGGGTGGCGGCGGGAATGCGCAGCTCAACCGTGGTATCGAGGCGAGAAGGAGGGGGCGGGGCTTCTCCTGCTGCTGCTTCTAGGTATTGGGCAAGGGGGTGATTTTCCTGCCAACGGGATCCCACCTCACTGGCCATTTGCGTCACCTGAATTTGATAGAGCTGCGCCAATTCGGCGGCATTGAGGTTGCTGCGTTCCACCTGATCACGGCTGGCCTCGGCTAGGACTTCCACCACAAGGTTCCCTTGCTCATCAAATCGCCACAGTTCCAGGCGGCTGCGAGAGCGCAGGCTCAGCTCCGTCGGCGAAGCAGGGCGAGTCAGGACATCGACTCGAGCAATCACAATCGCTTCTAAACCCAGGTAATCGAAGAATTGGGCGACCGCTTCCGGCTTGCGGCGATCCCACTCAAACAGCTCGTAGATGGGCCAGCCCACCTCGCGCAGGATCGGCTGAATGCGGCGATTGTCTAGGGGCACCACCGTCTCACCATCCGGGATCAGTCCCAACCGCACCGCCTCCAGGGTCAGTCGTTGCCCCAAAAGTTGGGTTTGCTCCAGCCCCCCCACCCCCAAAATGCCAAGGCGACGACGGGGCTGTGGTTGAATAGGCACCTGCAGAACCACATCGACAGGGGTGGTCAGGCCCGCCTGCAGCAAGATCTCCTTCTCGGCCAACTCGTAGTCAGGGTGCCACACCGTCAGTAGGCGCCGCCCAGCCTCCGCGTGGTTCAGCTCAAAAGCGCCCCGCTCATCGGTTTGGATCGGTTGATTGGGGTTCTCGCCCCCCTCCAGCTGCACCTGTGCGCCCACAACCGGCTGCCCGACACTATCGCTTACCTGCCCTACCAATCGAGCGGATCCCTGTGGGCTGTTGCGGGAACCGTTGCCGTTCGTCTCTGGGGGAGGGAAGGGCGGGTTTTGAAAGGGAAACAGCGGTGTGAGGCGCGGAATCGGGGTGGCCGGGGCTTGCGCCAGCGCTCCTGAAGCCAACACTAACCAGCCACAAAGGGCGAGGAGGCCTGAGCTGATCATTGCGACAAGTCGCCGCTGGCGCGAATCCTGGGGGGAAGGGAGGGAGAAGAAGAGAGACATGGGCAAGGTGGCGATCGGTAACGTCAGGCGTAAAGCCTTGCTGAAGGGATCATGATGGATCATGATCCAGAAAAGGGATTGCTGGCTTGCCATTGATTGACGAAGACAGGCACCATATTGCGTACCTGCAGGCGAAACAACCCCGCCGCCGCATCTTCAAACAGGGGATCCCCACCCACATCATCCCGTCCGTAAGCTTCGTAGTAGCGAGCCTGATCCCCAGGCTGATCCTGCTGCAAGTCCACCACCACCACCAGCCCCCGGCTGCGCAACTGGTTGGGGGTAAAGTTGGGGATCTCTACCGGCACCATCGGGGCGACGAAGCGCAAAGCCGTATTCAATAGAGAACTGCCCTGGCGGCTGTAATCCCGTGAGATTTGCATCTGGGTCAAGAGAATGTAGCGCAACCCCAAGGCATCACCAATCACCTTCAGCTTGGCCAAGTCAGGGGTATAGCGTTCATCCCGATCCAACAAGGTGAGGCCACGGGTGAGGGGTAAGAGCGGCTCAAACTGGGGATCCGGCCCCAAAGGCCCATTCAGCAGCATCACCTGCCGCTGGGGTTGCAATTCCTTCAGGGCAGCACTGAGATGACGGGCCAGCTCGTCTGAATAGACAGGTTCATCCGGCAGCAAGCCAATGCCTTCCGGCTTGTGAACGGGATCCCCCGGCGGCAGACGAATGTCTTGGGTAGCTACAAAGCCAGCACGTACTTCCACCTGCGTACTGGTTACCGGAAAACCCGGCACTTCCACATCCACCAGGTACAGTCCCGCCGGCAATTCCGGGAGTACATAGCTGCCATCAGCGGCAATACGAATCTGCTGTTGGGGCTGGGTAGCGGTGGCAGTTAGGTTCAAAACCCCCGTCTGGATGGGTTTCCCAGCAATATCTAGCACTCGCCCCGTCACCACACCCCGATTGGCTGTGGCTGAGACTTCCAGGGATCCGCCATTGTCGGCAACTGCCGCCCGGGCTTGGCCTTGAATGTCCTCCAGCCAGCACAAAGCCGGGATCCCGGCCGAGACGACTAGCAGATCCCGCGTTCCCAACACCGCCAGTCCCGTCGGTTGTCCTTCTAAGCGTAACGAAGCTTCCAATCGCCCCGTCTCCAAATTCACCACCTGCAAACGGTCGCTATCCCGAGAGGTGACATAGGCCCAACGACCATCGGGAGATAGCACCAGCCGAGTCGGTCGCCAGTCCAGTCCAATGCGCTGCAGGGCTTCGCCACCTCGGTTTAAGTCCAGCACCGTCAGATCTTGACTGCCGGAGTTGAGCACCACCAAGCGTTGCTGTCCCGAATCAAGCGCCAACATCTCCGGAGTATCTCCACCCCGCCAACGGGCCAACAGCTCGCCATTGTCGGGATTGACCACCACCAAACTTAGGGGATCCTCCCCGGCTAAGCCCACAAATAGGGATCCCCGCTCCGGGTCATAAGCCAACGCCAAGGGTGGCCCCGGCATCGGCAAATGACGGGCCTGCGGCTGATCAAGGTGAATCACGGCCAAACTTTGGGCGGAGGGCATAGAGGCAAAAACCCGTCCTGTGGCCGGATCTAGGGCAATATCCAACACCCCTGCCGCCAATCCATAGGCTTGAATGAGCTCCCCGGTGAGCAGGTCGATGGCCACCAGCCCCGGCGCATTCGGGCCAGAGGCATAGAGCACCTGCCGCGCCCCATCCACCCGCACAATACTGGGTGCAAAACCCACCGACACCTGCCACAAGGGATCCCCGCTGGCCAAGTCCAAAAGGGTTACTGCCTGCTCCTCTAGCAAGCCAACAGCAACCCAACCCTGCTCCGGCACCAGATCGATCCGGTCGGCGGAGCTGCTCAAAGGCAAGAGCACATCCGTCTTTGCTGCCCACCCGTTCTCGTCTGTAGCGGATTGCTCAAGCGCAGATGGAGAGCCTGCTGCAGGTGCGGAGATCTCTTGTCCCAGCACAGGGGATCCCAACCCCAGTACGCCGCTCACCACGACTAGCCATTGCCACCACATTCACCTTCTCCGTTTCACAACCCAGCGGGCTGCAGACTTAGCAACTACTTGCTCAACCAGCATAGCCAACCCACTCCATCCGCTCAGTGTCAGAAGACCCAAACAAATTTTGACAGGTTACACAGACAAACTTAGAATGGATATTCGCTGGTTTTGTCAGGATCAATCATGAAGGTGCGGCCCTCCGTCCGTCGGATCTGTGAAAAATGTCGTGTCATCCGCCGCCACGGTCGGGTGATGGTGATTTGTTCTTCTAACCCGAAGCACAAACAACGGCAGGGATAAGGCTTTTCGGTTTTCCAGAGTTGGGTCGTCCACCCCAAGATTGGGCATGCTTAGCCTAAGGCCGCACAGAAGCTGAACATCTTAAGCATCTCTTTAGGCTGCAGCCGGTTCACCTGAATGATCTAGCCCGAGAATAGCGGATCCGCCGCAGACCACACCTCAGTTTATTCGAGTTTGTTTGGAAGGTATCACCAACTATGGTACGGATTGCGGGAGTTGACATCCCACGCGAAAAACGAGTTGAGATCGCCCTCACCTATATTTACGGGATCGGCTTAAGTCGCGCCCGCCACATCCTGGCAAAGACCGGGGTTAATCCAGACACCCGCACCCGCGACCTGACGGATGCAGAGGTGGCGGCTCTACGGGCAACCGTGGAAGGCGACTACCAGGTGGAAGGGGATCTGCGTCGGCAAGAGTCGATGAACATCAAACGGTTGATCGACATCGGCACCTACCGAGGCCGTCGCCATCGCATGGGCCTTCCCCTCCGAGGCCAGCGCACCCGCACCAATGCCCGCACCCGCAAAGGGGCGAAAAAAACGGTGGCCGGGAAGAAAAAAGCTCCTGGCAAGAAATAGTAGCTGGGCTTTGGCAAAAGGCAAGCCTATCTCAATCCCGGATCCCAAACAGTTGATAATAAGGACGCACAGGTACATGGCTCGGCAGCAACGGCGCGGACGTAAGGTCAAAAAGAACATCCCCAGCGGGGTGGCTTACATTCAGTCCACTTTCAACAACACCATCGTCACGATTACGGATCCCAACGGCGATGTGGTGTCCTGGGCCTCCGCAGGATCTACCGGGTTCAAAGGTGCCAAAAAAGGTACCCCCTTCGCGGCCCAGACCGCCGCAGAAAGCGCAGCGCGTCAGGCGATGGAGAACGGCATGCGCCAAATCGAGGTGATGGTGAGCGGTCCTGGCTCGGGTCGAGAAACGGCGATTCGGTCTCTACAGGCAACGGGCTTGGAAATCACCCTGATTCGGGACATCACTCCCATCCCCCACAACGGATGTCGTCCCCCCAAGCGGCGGCGCGTCTAAAAAAAGAATCCCATGATCCCGGCAGGACTTTGCCTGGGATCCCTAATCCCTATAAGGGATGACTGACCTAAGAGAGTTACCAGTTTTCCAGAATTTTTCCAGAATCGAGCCAAACGGACGGGGCCCTATGATGCAAACCAGTCGAACACTTCACAACTTGGGTAGCAAGGGGGGATTTAGCAGTGCTGCCTACCAAACTGAGTGCGTCGAATCCCATCAGGATGCTGCCGGTGTTCACTACGGCAAATTTGCCTTGGGGCCATTGGAGCGAGGCCAGGGGATCACAGTGGGCAATGCGCTGCGCCGGGTTCTACTCTCTAACCTGGAAGGGACAGCGGTGACGGCGGTTCGTATTGCTGGGGTGAGCCATGAATTCTCTACGGTGCCAGGGGTGCGGGAAGATGTGATGGAAATTCTCCTGAACATGAAGGATCTGGTATTGCGTTCTACGGCTCCAGAAAACCAAATGGGCCGTTTGGTAGCCCAGGGGCCAGGGGAAGTCACCGCCGAGAAGCTGCAACTCCCCAACGACGTGGAAGTGATCAACCCCCGTCACCACATTGCCACCCTCTCAGAAGGGGCGATTTTGGAAATGGAGTTCATGATTGGCCGCGGACATGGCTATCGCGCTGTGGATTATTCCGATAGTCAGGCCATGGCCATTGATTTTCTCCAGATTGACTCTGTTTTCATGCCGGTGCGCAAGGTGAACTACTCCGTGGAAGCGGCCCGCGTTGGGGAATCCTTGGAAAAAGATCGTCTCACCCTGGAGATCTGGACCAACGGCAGCCTCACCCCCCAGGAGGCCCTTAGCCAAGCCTCGCGCATTTTGGTGGAATTGTTCTTGCCGCTGCAAGAGGTCAGCTTCGATGCCCCCGTTGCGCCCCAGCAGACGGAAGACAACCAGAAAAATCAGATCCCGATCGAGGAGTTACAGCTGTCGGTACGTGCCTACAACTGTTTGAAACGGGCTCAGATCAACACCGTCGCCGATTTGTTGGTGTACACCGAAGAGGATTTGCTCGAGATCAAAAACTTTGGCCAGAAATCTGCCGAAGAAGTGGTCGAAGCACTGAAGCTGCGCTTGGGTCTGACCTTGCCGCGTGAAAAGGGTAAGGCTTAGAGATCCCGCCGCCCCGTTTATAGATTGAGATGGATTGAGTCAGGATAAGGTTTACCATGCGTCACCGTTGTCGTACCCCCCACCTGAATAAACCGGCTGACCAGCGCAAAGCCCTGTTGCGAACGCTGACCACAGCTCTGTTACGGGAGGGGCGCATCATCACCACCAAAGCCCGCGCCAAGGCGATTCGGGCCACCACCGAGAAAATGATTACCCTAGCCAAAGACGGCTCCCTGGCTGCGCGTCGGCAGGCCATGGGCTATGTCTACGATAAGGCCCTGATCGGATCCCTGTTTGAGCAGGCTCCTGAACGCTATCGGGATCGGGCCGGTGGCTATACCCGCATTCTGCGCACCGTGCGGCGGCGGGGAGATGGGGCGGAAATGGCTGTGATCGAGCTGGTCTGACAGACAAGGGATCCCATGCAGTACCGTCGCATCGCCCTTAGAGTTCAATACCTCGGCAGCGCCTTTCATGGTTGGCAGCGTCAGGCGGCCCACCGCAGCGTGCAGGGGGTTTTGGAAGAGGCGATCGCTTCTCGGGCGGGGCACAAAGTCATCTTGCATGGGGCCGGACGGACGGATGCAGGGGTGCATGCGGCTGGGCAAATGGCCCATTTTGACACCACCTCTACCATTCGCCCCAGCGATTGGAGCAGGGTTTTGAATGCCTGTCTGCCGGAGGATGTGGCGGTGCTGGCCTCGGCGGAAGTGCCCGATTCCTGGCATGCCCGTTTTTCGGCAACACGGCGACGGTACCGTTACCTGATCCTGAACCGGGAGCGCCCGGATGTCTTCTGGCGGTTGTTCAGTTGGCATGTGCGCTGGCCCCTTCAGGTGGAACGAATGTCAGAAGCCCTCAACTCACTGCTGGGGGAGCACAGTCTGGAAGCCTTTCGCTGCACGGGATCCAAACGAGCCCACTCTACAGTTCAGGTGCAGGAGGTGCTTTGCCAACGGTTGGGGGAGATGGTCAGCATCGAAGTGCAGGCCAGTGGCTTTCTCTATCGCATGATGCGGCTGTTGGTGGGATCCCTGCAGGTGGTGGGTCGTGGCGAACTCAGCCCAGAGGGTTTTGTGCGGCTGTGGCAACAGAACGACTGGAGCCAGATGCGCACCCGCTACAGTGCCCCGCCGCAAGGGTTATGCCTGACGGATGTGGGCTATGCTGCGGATCCTTTTGGCCAGCTTTTTGCCCATTCCCCCCCGTTTTGGGTTCTGCCGCTAGCCGCTCCTCCTCCGACTCTCGCTCCTCTTGCCCATTCCTTCGGTTGATCTTTTCCTTTTCCTGCTATGAACAAAACCCCCCTTCCCACCCCGCAAACCACGACCCCTCGGTGGTACCTAGTGGATGCCGCCGATCAGCGACTGGGTCGCTTGGCCACTGCTGTTGCTACCCTGTTGCGGGGTAAACACAAGCCCGACTTTACCCCTCACCTAGATATGGGTGATTATGTCATTGTGATCAATGCTGAAAAAGTGGCGATCACCGGCAGAAAGCGCACCCAGAAGATTTATCGGCGCCACTCTGGCCGTCCTGGTGGGATGAAAACCGAAACCTTTGCTCAACTCCAAGCCCGCTTACCGGAACGGGTGGTGGAAAAAGCCATCAAAGGTATGTTGCCCCACACCCGCTTGGGCCGCCAACAGTTCACCAAGCTGAAGGTCTACGTTGGGCCACAGCACCCCCACGAGGCACAACAGCCTCAGGTTTATCCTCTCAACACGATCCCAGGAGCAAAAGCATGACGCAAGCGAGCAGCAGCCCAGCCGTCTATTGGGGAACCGGACGCCGCAAAACCGCCATTGCCCGTGTCCGTTTGGTGCCGGGTACTGGCCAGGTCACGATTAATGACAGACCGGGCGACCAGTATTTGCAGTACCAGGAACTATTGTTGGCCAATGTGAAGGGGCCGCTGGAGATTCTCGGGTTGGAAAACGCCTACGATATTCTGGTGCGGGCCCACGGCGGCGGAGTTCATGGCCAGGCGGATGCGATCAAACTCGGGGTGGCACGGGCCCTGTGTGAGATGGATCCCGCCAACCGTAGCCCCCTCAAAGTGGAGGGCTACTTGAAACGGGATCCGCGGGCGGTGGAACGGAAGAAGTACGGCTTGCGCAAGGCCCGCAAAGCCCCCCAATACTCGAAGCGTTAATTCTTGGTTAGGTTGGGGATTGACTGGGATCCTTGTCATTGTTTTTCATGGATGGACATCAGGTCAACTTGGAGGTTGTCATGCCGAAAAAAGGATTGCACCCGCAGTGGTACCCGGAGGCCAAGGTGATTTGCAATGGAGAGGTGGTGATGACTGTGGGATCCACTCAGCCGGAGCTGAAAGTGGATGTCTGGTCGGGCAATCACCCCTTTTTCACGGGCAGCCAAAAGATCATTGACAGCGAAGGTCGTGTGGAGAAGTTCATGCGCAAATACGGCATGGGGGGCAGCAAAAAGGCCAAGTAGCGCACAGGGCCTGGGTGTTGTGAACAACGCTTGAATTCTTCTTGGCGCTAGGTCTATGGCTTCTGCTCAACTGATCGATCAGCTCAAAAACGTCGAAACCACCTTTGATGAACTGACGGTGCGTCTAGCGGATCCGGACGTGGCCACTGACCCAGCTGAGTTGCAACGCATCGCCAAAGCCCGTTCCTCCCTGGAGGCGACCGTTCAGGCCTTTCACGACTGGCAAAACCTGATCCGAGATCTCAAGCAAGCCGAAGAAGTGTTGCGGGAGTCCGCTTCCGATCCGGATATGGCGGCAATGGCCACGCTGGAGCTACAGGAATTGCGCTCTCGGCAGGAACAGCTCGAAGCGCAGCTCACCATCCTGTTGTTGCCTCGGGATCCCAACGATGACAAAAACATCATGTTGGAGATTCGCGCCGGTACGGGTGGAGATGAGGCGGCCTTGTGGGCAGCGGATTTGGCCCGCATGTACATTCGCTATGCCGAGAGCTTGGGGTGGTCGGTACGCTTGGCGAGCCTCTCGGAAGGGGAACTGGGGGGTTATAAAGAAGCGATCCTGGAAATTCAAGGGGATCAGGTTTACAGCAAGCTCAAGTTTGAAGCTGGGGTACATCGGGTACAGCGGGTGCCAGCCACAGAAGCTCAAGGGCGTGTCCACACCTCGACGGCAACCGTGGCGGTCATGCCCGAAGTGGATGAAGTGGATGTGGTGATCGACCCAAAAGATATTGAAATGAAGACAGCCCGATCCGGCGGGGCAGGTGGCCAAAACGTCAACAAGGTGGAAACGGCGGTGGATTTGATCCACAAGCCCACTGGCATCCGCGTGTTTTGTACCGAAGAACGGTCGCAATTGCAGAACCGGCAGCGGGCTATGCAAATTTTGCGGGCCAAGCTCTACGAGATCAAACTGCAAGAACAACTGGCCTCGATTAGCTCCAACCGGCGCATGCAGGTGGGTACGGGATCCCGCTCGGAGAAAATTCGCACCTACAACTACAAAGACAACCGCGTCACCGACCACCGCCTGAATCAGAACTTCCCTCTGCAACCGATTCTGGAGGGGGAGTTGGGGGATCTAATTCAAGCCTGTATCGGTCTCTATCAAAAAGAATTGTTGGCAGAGATGTAGTCTTCTGAGTTGTCTTTTCTAAGCCTGATCCACATGATTCATTAATGTCGCTCATTAATGTCGCTCTTCTTTGGAATAAAGCTGAACGGCCCCTAACGACAACAGTAACACCACCCCAAACAACACCAACCCCATCGCCGAGGCATAGCCCATTTCTAAATGGCGGATCCCGCGTTCGTAAAGGTAGTAGACCAGGGTGAGGGTGCTGTAGACCGGGCCGCCGCGGGTGAGCAAGTACACTTCTTCAAACACCTTCATGGCAGCAATGGTGGAGAGAATCAGCACCAAGAGTTGATAGGGGCGCATCAGGGGTAGGGTAATCCAGCGGTGTTGCTGCCAGCGGTTGGCCCCATCCAGAGCGGCGGCTTCGTACAAAGGGGTTGGGATCCCTTGCAACCCTGCCAGGTAGATGACCATGTAGTAGCCCAAGCCCTTCCAGAGGGTGACCAAACTAACGGCAAACAAGGCCCAGCGGGGATCCGTCAACCACGGGATCCACACCGCATGCCCCGCTACCAGCGAAAGGATGTGATTCAAGAGGCCATTTTCCGCGTACAGCCAACGCCAGGCCAAGCCCGCCACCACCACCGAAAACACCACCGGCAGGTAGTAGAGCAAGCGAAACATCCCAATTCCAGGCAATGACCGATTCACCAGAATCGCCAATCCCAGTGGTAGCCACACTAGGGGCGGCACCACCAAAGCCACGTAGAGCAGCGTATTCCCTAAGGCTTTCCAAAAGAGGGGATCCCAGGTCAGGCGGCGGTAGTTTTCTAGGCCAACCCAGGTGGGGGCACTGAGCAGGTCATAGCGGGTCAAACTCAGGTAGAGAGCTTGCAACATCGGCCAAAAGGTGGCAATCCCCATCAATATCAGGGCCGGCAATAGAAACAGGTAGGGGCCGGAGCGGATCCAGACCTGTTCCCCTCTCTGTGGGGACGAGGACGGAGATGAATCTTCTTTAGCCATTCCAGCGTTGGGCCGCATCCTGCACCGCTGCCTGCACCGACTTTTCTGCCAACATCGCCCGTTGCAACTCTTCGTAGAGGATGTTTTGCAAATCTGCCAATCTTTCCATCGGAGGGATCAACACCTGCGAACGCTCCAGTTGGGCGGCACTGACCAGGCGAGCTTTGTCCAACACCGTTGCAGCTGTACCCGTAAAATAGGGATCCGCCGCCGTCGCCACCGTAGAGGGTAGGGTATTGGCCAACTGGGAAAATTCCAGTTGGTTCTCGGCATTCGTGAGGAAGAGGGCCAGGTGCACCGCCCGCTCTGGATGGGGGGTTGCTTTGGGAATAGCCACATTCATCACCGCCGCACTGACGCGCCCATCAGCTCCAGCAATTTGGGGGGCCACATCCGTCACAGCGGCAATATCGGGGGCATTTTCTTGGATTTGCCGTAAAAACTGCGGCCCGGTTAGCAAAAAGGCCAGTTCCCCCGATTGATACAGCTCCAGGGTGCGGCGGTGGCTTTCTGTGAGCACCTCCCGTGGGATCCCGCCCGACTGAAATAACTCCACCCAGTAAGCAAAGGCCGCTTCTCCCGCCGGATTGTCGAACCCTGCTTTCCCGTTTTCATCCAGCAGCGGCAGGCCCATCTGCACCATCGCCTCCAGCACCTGCGCTCCATCCATGGTCAACATGAAGGCGTACTTGCCGGTGCGCTCCCGGATTTGGGGGGCGAGCTGGGCTAACTCAGCATAGGTACTGGGAGGGGTATCGGGATCTAAGCCAGCTTTTTCCAGTAAAGCCCGGTTGTAGAGGGTAATGTCACTGGCCACGTACCAGGGCAGGCCAAAGGTGACCGCGGAGCTGGATCCGGCTCGCACCAGTTGGTTGGCCCGCCAGAGGTTAGGGAAATAGGCGGCTCGCTCCGTTGCAGAGACCTGCATCTCCAGATCCACAAGAGCATCCCGTTCGGCAAGTTTGCTGGCAAAAGGCGGATTGAGGTTGACCACATCTGGGCCTGTGTTGGCGGCCACTGCCGTCAGGATTTTGGTTTCCATTTCCCCCCAGGGCACATCCACCCATTCCACACGGGTATCGGGGTATTGGCTCTGGAAGTTGGCGATCACCCGGTTTAGGTAGTCCTCGAAGGTGGGTTTCAGTTGCATCGTCCAAAAGCGGAGGCGGATCCCAGTTCCCCCATTAGACGTATTTGTACCCACGGGTCTTGCACCTCTTGCACCACAGGCTCCCAGTAGTAGGGCGGCGGAACTGAGCAAAAATCGACGACGGGATGGGATCCTCACCACAGTGTTCTCCGACCTCAGGTGAGGCTATTTTACTCCCAGCCTGCTGTTGCTTTTGCCCAAGGCCTTCTGATTCAGATTCTGAGCAGATACAGCCTTTTCCAGTGTTATCTGATACAGCAGATTCAGGTCAATCCCTTGCTCCATAAGGTTCTTTGCCTAGCTCAAGGGCCTGTGTGAAGTCGCAAAAGGCTGTAGGGAATGAGTCTGTATGAAAGCCATATGAACTGTAATGGATCTAACAGGAGTTCACCCCCCACTCTATGAAGCTTGCCCTCTTTGCCCCGACCCCGCATGGCCGCCAGATTGCCGCTCAACTGGGATCCCTTCTGACCCGCCAACCGCTCACGACCCAAGATGCGGAGTCTGATTCTAGTCCGCCAGATGCCATCCTCTACTGGAGCAAAGCCAACCCCAACGGGGATCCCCTTCCCAAGCCCTGGCAAGCCTACGCCGATCCCAGCAACCCTTCTGGGCCGGGATCCCTCTCAGAAGCAGTTGCCCACATCTGGCTGCAGGTGCAAGGGTGTCTATTTGTCTTGGCCACTGGCTCAGTGGTACGCTTGATTGCCCCTTTACTGCAGAATAAGCACAGCGATCCGGCAGTGGTGGTGGTGGATGAGGCGGGCCGCTGGGTGATCAGCTTGTGTGGAGAACATGTGGGCGGCGCCGATGCCTTAGCCCGGCGGGTGGCTGCCGCTTTGGGGGTAGAGCCGGTGCTGACGTCTGGTTCCGAGGGATTGGGGATCCCACCTTTGGATTTGCTCGGGGATCCCTATGGGTGGCGGCGGGGAAAAGGGGATTGGACTCAGGTGGCGGTGGCCCTGAGCCGGGGAGAGCCTGTACAGGTGCAGCAAACCTGTGGCACAGAACTTTGGCGGCGGGCTTGGCCTGCGGAGCAACGGCTGTTCACCCCAACGGCGCAGGCCGTGGCCCAAATTTACATCGGCGAACAGACCCTTCCCACAACAGGGATCCCAACCGTGAACTGGCATCCGCGGATGCTTTGGGTCGGGATTGGCTGTGAACGGGGCACCAGCCGAGCTTGGCTGGAGGGATCCCTGCGGCAGCTCCTCCAGGAACAGGGGCTGGCCTGGGAAGCCATTGCCGGTTTGGCCACCTTAGCGGTGAAGCAAGACGAATCGGGGCTTCTGGAACTGGCTCAGGCGTACGATTGGCCCCTCCACTTCTTTGCGGCTGAAGACCTGGCTGGGATCCCGGTACCACACCCTTCAGAAATAGTTCGTCAAGCGGTGGGTACCCCTTCGGTGGCGGAGGCGGCTGCTCTACTAGCGGCAGAGTCTCGAAGCCAGCTGCGCCAGAAGTCTGTTCACGAAACTGCGGCTCCCCAAGCAACCTTAATCTGCCCCAAACGAGTTTGCACTTCCCCCTCCAAGGAAGCCTGTACCCTGGCGATCGCCCGTGCCCCCCGAGAATACTCGCCGCGCTCTGGACACCTGTGGCTGATCGGTACTGGCCCTGGGGAGCTGGCCCAGCTTACCCTTGCTGCTCGTATGGCCCTCACCCAAGCGGATGCGGTGATCGGTTATCAACTCTACCTGGACTTGATTGAGCCTCTGTTGCACCCCGGCCAAATTCGGGATCCCTCCCCCATTACCCAGGAGATCCAGCGGGCGGAAAGAGCCATCACCTGGGCAGAACAAGGGCTTAGGGTAGCTGTGATCTCTTCTGGAGATGCGGGCATTTATGGCATGGCAGGCCTGGTGTTGCAGTGTTTGGCCCAAAAGGAATGGGATGGGATCCAACCTTCCCTGGAGGTATTACCCGGCATTTCAGCGCTACAGGCAGCAGCAGCCCAGTTGGGATCCCCTTTGATGCATGACTTTTGCGCCATTTCTCTATCAGATTTGCTCACTCCTTGGCCGGTGATCGAAAAGCGCCTCCAGGCAGCCGCCACCGCCGATTTTGTGGTCGCTCTCTACAATCCACGCTCCAAACAACGGCTGGATCCCTTCCTCAAAGCCATTCACATTTTTTTGCAGACACGTTCTGGCCATACCCCGGTGGCCTTGGCCCGTAACCTTTACCGCCCCGGACAAGCGCTCCACCTTACCACGCTTGCGGATTTGGATCCCGAGCAAGTGGATATGTTGACACTGGTGCTGATCGGCAACTCTAACACCTTTCAGTACGGCCAAAGACTGGTTACTCCCCGGGGCTACCGTTTGCGGGATCCCTGAGAAAGCACCAGTCAGCTAGAGCAGCAGGAGCCCCGCGCTCTGGCAAAGCCGTTGTGCCGGAGGCATAGGGTCGGGAGGAATGCGCGTCCGGCGTAGGCACGCAGCCGGAGAAGAATCTATCGGACATACAGACAACCTCACTCTGATGAAACAGAATGGAGCCATGAATCAAGTCCTGACTATCTTCTGCAAACTCAAGGCATCTGAACCGCAAGCCATGAAATTGGATGCGACTTGGGAGGCCTTTGTGCAGGCGTTGAACTGGGTGAACCAGAACACGCCAGAGCAGATAGTCAATGCAGTGAAGTTGCAATCCCTCTGCTACTACGAGGTTCGTGCTCGCTTTGGTCTGTCGAGTAATCTGGCTCAACAGGTCTGCAGGCGAGTGGCAGGCTCTTGTCAGGCTCTTGTAAAGTTGCCAACCAAAAGCATCGTCTGGTGAAAGTGTTTAAGGTTGGGTTTGTCACCTATGACGCCCGCATCTTCTCGTTGCGACAGAAAGACTGGACGGTTTCACGCACCACCGTTGAGGGTCGGGAGCGCTTTGAATTGGCAATCGGCAACTACCACAGAGGGATGCTAGCAGGTTCTCACCCCAAGTCTGCCACGCTAGTCAAGCGAAAAGATGGCTCCTATTACCTCCAGATAGGTCTGGAGTCGGAGCCGCCAGAGTCGCAGGAAACAGAAGCAGTTTTGGGTGTGGATTTGGGGCGTACCGATATTGCACACACTTCGGAGGGGCAGCACTGGAATGGGCAAGACCTAACCCAAAAGTTCGAGAGCACTGAGGTTCCTGGTTATCTAGCAAGATAACTGGAGGGCTACTGAAAGCCCGCGCTCTATGCCTAGCATAGAGTGTCGGGTAGTTTGATGACAGGCTGGCCTCACGACCCCGGAACGAGCAGTTTCGGGAACGGGATGGCCGTCTGATCGAGGCTCAACTGGGGTTCATTCGGGAAATACAGCGGGAAGTGGCCGAGCTGCGCCTGGATTTTCTCAACCCTATGCGCCAATACCACCCACCCATTGAACGTTAAATGGCTACAGTCAATCCATCTGCCCGGCCCTCCAAGCTAGCAGTGGTGGGGATAGCCCTGGATGGTTCCGTTGCCTCTTGGGGGATCCCACCCCTATCCGAAGCGCAAACCTTGGCCGGGGTGCCCCATCTTCTGCACCATTTTGCTGATCATCCGGCTCGCAAGGTGCCTTTGACCGGAGCTGTGGAGGGTTGGATCCCGCTCTTGAAACAAGAACTGGCCCAAGGATCTTTGGTGTTGTTAGCCAGTGGGGATCCCCTCTTTTTTGGCATTGGGAGGTTGCTCACGGAGCACTTTTGTGCGGAAGAATTAGTCTTTTATCCCCAAGTCAGCTCGGTGCAGTTGGCCCTGAATCGATTGCAAATCCCTTGGCAGGAGGCAACGATTTTCAGTGTGCATGGGCGAGGATTAGAGGGGCTAGAACCCATCCTTAAACAGGGCTCTTCCCCGGTTGTTGTGCTGACGGATCCGCAGCATTCCCCCAGCCTACTGATGCAATTGATCCAGGATTTACGCTTGCCCACTCGCTATCAAGCTTGGGTGTGTAGCCAACTGGGATCCCCTCAAGAACAGATAGTCCCCCTAGAGGCATACCAGGATCAACCCTTCCCCAGTCCCAATCTAGTGGTGCTGCGGCGGGTTGAACTGGAACCGGATCCCACTCACTGGCCGCTGGTGGGGATCCCGGATGATCAATTTCATACCTTTCCGGATCAACCGGGCCTGATCA
The DNA here is from genome assembly GCF_021533835.1 of Synechococcus sp. Nb3U1. Taxonomy (NCBI): domain Bacteria; kingdom Bacillati; phylum Cyanobacteriota; class Cyanophyceae; order Synechococcales; family Synechococcaceae; genus Synechococcus; species Synechococcus sp. Nb3U1. The sequence continues at coordinate 735,927 of NZ_JAKFYQ010000002.1, forward strand.
CCAAACAGGCCATTCGTCTGCTTACCTTGGGAGCCCTGCAACTGCCACGAGCAGGAGTTGTGTGGGATATTGGTGCGGGCACAGGTTCAGTCGCCATCGAAATAGCGCGATTATCGGCGGGGCTGCAGGTGTACGCGATCGAACGCAACGCCATGGGTATTCGCTTGATTGAGCGCAATATTCAACGCTTTAGCCTTGAGAATGTCCGGGTGATCCCAGGTACGGCCCCAAAGATATTGGAGTCTTTGCCGGATCCGGATCGCGTTTTGCTTGGAGGTGGGGGGAAATCCATGGAATCCCTGCTGCCCCTATTGCAGGCCCGGCTCAGGCCCCAAGGGGTTTTGGTGGCCAACTTCGCCACGCTGGAAACCTGTAGCGAAACTCTGCAATGGCTACGCTCTCAGGGCTGGCAAGTCAGGGTAGAGCACATCCAGATCTCCCGTTCGACCACCCTGGCTGAGGGGACCCGTTTTGCCCCTCTGAATCCGGTTTATTTACTGCAAGGGATCCCTTCGTCAGCTTGGGTACCACCCTGATTGTTCAGTCTTCCTGTCCGGCGCGGCAGTCACCCTACACGCAAGGGCAATGAGCTAGACACCACTGGTACGGGCCTGGGTTTGCAGCATTCTCCAGCGGGCCTCGCCGTACACTCCCGATGTAGCTCCGGCAAAGATGAGTGCTCCGCCCACACAGGTCCACAAATCCGGGATCTCGGCGAAGACCCAAAATCCGATTAAGCTAGCCCAGATCAGGCGCGAGAAATCCAGAGGCATCACCGTCGTGACATCCGCCAACTTATAGGCTTGGGTGAGGGCCACCTGCCCGATGGTACCCAACAACCCCATCGCCACCATCCACAGCCATTGCTCAGGAGAGGGCCAGGTCCATACCCAAATGGCGGCCAGAAAGGACATCGGCGTTTGCAGCAGGCCCATGTAAGCGGTAATCGTTACACTCGACTCAGTGCGCGACAGCATTTTGATCACGATTGTTACCCAGGCAAAGAGGGCCGAAGCGATCAAGGTGAGCCATATACCCAGGGATCCCCCCTGAAACCCCGGCCTCAACATCACCAAAGCCCCAGCAAACCCAAGAGTCAAAGCCAGCCAACGGTAAGCCTGCATCCGCTCCTGTAACACCAACACCGCAATCAAGCTGGCAAACAGCAATTGGGTAAAGCTCAATGCCGTGGCCTCCGCCAAGGGCAAAATGCTGGCGGCCCAAAAGGAGAGCAACATCCCCACGGTGCTGATCACCCCCCGCGATAGGTAAAGGCCCATCTTGGCGGTGCGCAACGACTGGAGCCCTGCCTGCAGCACCAACGGTGAAAGGGTGAGAAACCCAAACAGATTGCGCAAAAAGACAATCTGAAAGGGATGAATGGCAGGGGAGTTGAGCCGGATGATCGCCCCTAGAGAGGCAAAACAGCCCGTGGCCAGCAATATCAGGGCAACCCCCTGCCAAGCCTCTACCTTTCCCAGTTGCTCAAAGCGGCAGACCTGCCGACGATACCATGTCCCCAGAACCACAGCTCACACCCAAACGTTTTAAGCACTAAATAATTAGCCTAATCGGGATCTTGGGGTGGCCGGACTGTGCTCCTCCGCAAAAGATGGATACAGATGATACTGAGCTCAGGATTTCTATAGGATTTCTTGTAAGTAGCCGATCACCGTTTCGGGAGCGAGGTGGGCCATACAGGGGTGCCCTTCCACCAGGCAGCCTTCGTTCTTAAATTTCTTTTCCAAGCAAACCTGACATTTGTAGGCGGTTTGGGTGACATAAACCTGGGCCATGCGAGGTGCCCACAGCCGGACTGGGCTTGCTCCGTCCCCATCGGCATCGTTGCCAAATAGGGCAATGGTTGGACAGCCCACCGCCGCTGCAATGTGCATCGGGCCCGCATCCACAGAAATGCACACCTTGGCTCGTTTCAGCGCCCCTGCCAGTTCGATCAGGGAGGTTTTGCCCCGCAAGTCGAGCATCCCGGTCTGGGCCAACAGGTCATCCTCGCTACTACCCGCGTGATAGAGGGATCGCTGCACCTCCGGGGCACTGCCAATTAAGCCCACCTGCAGCCCTTGCCCCTCGCACCACTCGATCACCTGTTTCCAATAGTCCAGCCGCCACATTTTGGCGCTGCGGGTGGTGGTGATGTGCACCAAGACCTCCGGCACCGGAAAATCGGGATCCCGGCTGGGCAACTCCAAACGGAAAAAATCGGTCTCGACATAGGCCAAGCGGCAGAAGATCTCGGCGATGTAGTTGCTGCTGAGCACATCCCTGTAGCGCTGCAAAAACTCTGGGCTATTCCAGTCGTCATCCTGGAGCATGCGTTGCACGGGGTCAGAGCCGGGCTCCAGCTTGCGGCGAAAATCGAGGGTCAAACCGGCTCCGGCAATGTACTGGGGGCGTAAAGCCGTCACCGCTACTAGGTTCAATTCGCTAAATTCATCGCAATTCACCGCCAAAGTGTAGGATCCCGCCTGAGCCACCCGCTCTCGCACCGCAGTCGTAAGAGCTTCTAGATAGTCTGGACGGCGGCTGTAGAGGGGAAAGCTGAAGTCGATATAGGGGCAATGGATTTCGAAGTCGTGGGTGATCTCGCTGCCAAAAAAATCCAGCACACAGCCGGGGTATTTCTCCTTGAGACCTCGCAACAACGGAATGGTGACGACAAAATTGCCCACCTTCGTCGAGGAGAAGACGGCAATGTGGGGGTGTGCTCCCAGGGGCTGGTCAGCGAACCGCTGCATAGTCAAGGCGTTACACCCAAAAGGACAGCCGTTAGGCTAGCATTCCACGCGCAGGGGGCGGCCTCAAAAAATAGCAAAAAATAGAACTAGCTTTTCCCTAAGGCAGGCTGGCCTGGTTGGCATCCCAGATCACCACCACCGCGAAATTATTCAAAAAGCCGTCCACCTCGTTCATCTGGCGCAAACTGAAGGCATCTTCAGCCGTGATCACCAAGTCGTAACCAAGGGTGCGAATGGCGCGAATGTGGTGGGGGCGTTCTCCGATGCGATTCACCAGTGAGCGGGCCTGCTCTTCGGAAGTGGCATAGGCGGCGGTGCCCTCACTTCCCACAAAGGCCGCATTCAGGTCTTGGCTGAGATTGAGGGGGGTATAGACCTGGTTGCCATCGGGATCGAACAGGCGCATCGACTGGCTGGGCAGGAAATCTAGACCACGGGCATCCACGATCAGACCCGTGGTTTGTGGCCCCCACTGTTGGGCGCCCGCCTCTAACCCAGTTCCCCCGCCCGACCCTTGGCCTGGGCCAAACCCCGAACCTGGGCTCGAGCCACGCACGCCGCTTTGACCGGTGCCCGGCCCAATCACCTCTCCCTGCCGGGATCCTGAGCCACTGCCGCCGGGGCTGGTGCCAAATTGCTGTAACAAATCGAGGTTGAAGACAGGGCCTTCCGCCAGTTCAGTATCCAGGGGATCCACCGGATCCACCACTTCGTCGGATCCCACCACACGCCAAGGGGCTTCCGCTGAACTGGGTTGCTCCACAACTGGTTCGGCTTCGGGGGAAGGGGTTGGAGGGGATCCCCCTTGCAGGCGGTAGATGACTCGGGGCGTGGGGGCGGTACTGGGAAACAAGGTTTGCGAATGAGCCGTTCTAATCTTTGGTGCCGAATCAAATCCCGCCAGGAGGATCCCCAAGAAAACCAGGCCAACATTGCCCAAAGGTTGCCAGTTCCACCACCGCATCACAACACCTCCTGTGCAGCTCACCCTCCCCCCATCCTACTGACCTAAGGCTTATCTGGCAGGGGATCCCGCGCAATCCGGCCCTCCTAGAGGTGCAGCTGCGGATCCTTATTAGAGGTTGCATTTCTATTGACCCTTTGCCCACAGAAAACCCGTTTTGATCCCCAGCGATCCCCAAGCTCTTGACCCCCAGTCCGAAATACGTAAACATGAGTTCATAATTTCTTTGATCCCCGTTGATCCCCAACCTACGGTCATCAGCGGCTGGGAAGCCCAAGCAGTAGGCTAATCACGTCAGTGGGCCGGAGGCCATACCGGCCCCAAGCTGGGAGCGGCCTTTCCGTCAGAAGCTTGAATGTTCGCACAAAGCCCGATTTGTTGAGGATAGGAGACCCCGACCATGCCACAAGAGCGGATTCCATTAGAGGAAATGACTATCCGGCAGCTGCGAGAAGAGGCAGCCCGGTATGAAATTCCCAAATATAGCCGTATGACCAAGGATCAGCTGGTGCTCGCCATCCGGGAGGCCCAGACTGTTCGCAGTGGTCGTCCCACCGATGCCATGCCAGAACCCAGAGGACAAGAGCCCGTGAGCGGAGCCAAATTTAATAGCCAAACCGATACCAAGCTGCACCTGGCAGATGTAGACCAAACCCTGGGGGATTTGCCCGGTGGCTACGGTGAGAGCCGCATTGTGCTGCTGCCCCGGGATCCCCAGTGGGCCTACACCTATTGGGATGTGCCCAACGATGCCAAAGAGAGCAAGCGCCGGGAAGGGGGCCAGCAGTTGGCCCTACGCCTTTACGATGTCACGGACATTGATTTCAATTACCAATCCGCCCACAGCATGCAGGAATATCCCTGTGATGAGTTGGCGCGGGAATGGTACCTGCCGATTCCGGTGAGTGATCGTTCTTATATTGTGGAAATTGGCTACCGGGCTGGGGATGGCCGTTGGCTGGTGTTGGCCCGTTCTGCTGCTGTAGCGGTGCCCCCGGTTTATCCCTCCGACTGGTTTGAAGAGCAATTCCTGACGGTGCCCTTCGATATGGCTCTGCAAGGTCGCACCCTGTACCAACTCAATGAACCCTACAAGCGCAGTGCAGGGGGCCTGGGTGTGGTGGCCTACAAGGGCAATGAACCTCAGCAAGGTGCCGTTACCGATCGCTTCTTTGAGATGGTGGGGGGCTTCGAATCGATGCGGGTGGCCGGATCCCTGTTTGGTAGCCACCAGATGGGTAGCCGTCAAATGCTGCCGGAAGAAACCCTTAGCTCGTTTGTCATCCCCTCCGGGGTGGGTATGATGTCCATGTCCATGGCGGAAGTGCCTGCTGCTCCCTGGATGGCCTCTGGGTCTGGTTTGGGCCTCTTCTCGGGGGCTTCTGAGGTGATGCCACAGCGCTCTCGCAAGTTCTGGTTGGTGGCGGATGCCGAGCTGATCGTGTACGGGGCTACGGAGCCGGATGCCACGGTTACCATTGGCGGGCGGCAGATCCAGCTGAACCCGGACGGCACTTTCCGCTTCCACATGGCCTTCCCGGATGGCAACATCGACTTCCCCATCTTTGCGGTAGCCGCGGATGGCGAACAAAATCGGGAGATCCACCTTACCTTCGACCGCAGCACGCTGGCGCGTCGCACCAACACCAAGGAAGAAGCGGTAGAGGAATTGTTGCCCTAAAGTCTCCTTCAGGTCTTGTTCAGCTTACATAGGCTCTCCTTGGGAGGGCCTTTTTTTGTGAGTTGAAGGGGCGCATCAGGGATCCCTGCATTTTCTTACAGATAAGAGGGTTGTACCCGGTGAGCCAGTTGCTGTAGTTTATCCAGCACCCGCCCTGAGCCAAACAACTCCTGGGCCAGTTGGATCCCGTCCTTCAAGGATTGGGCATGGCCCAAGTGCCAGAGGTAGCTACCCCCATTCCACAGGGCTGCGGGGGATAGGTCGCAGGGTTCGCCCGCCAGCACCTGCCGCAGCTGCTGGATCAGATCTTCTGAGCTACCCAAGGGTATTTCTGAGCCGGCTAAGTCATAATCACGGGCTTTCAAGAGCAGTCTTTCTCCACTGTGGTTGAGAATGGCCACCCGATCTCGCGGTAGGTCGCAGCTGCCCTCGAGCCCTTTGACAGTGGTAAAGGTAGGGATCCCACGTAGGGCAAAAAGCTCTATCATCGTCGCCTCGGTGGGGGGATGCACATACCCGGCAATCAGGTGAAAAGGGCCGCTATAGGGAGTCCAAACCAGCTCCAGGGTGGCCAAAGGGGGGCGTTTGCCAATCTGATCCCGATAGTCCATCAGGGCTTGGGCTTGGGGAAAGCAATCCGGCAAATATAAGAACCCCAACCCGGTTTGCTCCAGTAATTGCCCCACCCGTCCCAAAGAGAGGCCGCGCCATTCCACTCCCAAGCCGCGCCAGATCGCCTCCAGCGGTAGACCATATTTGGTAGGGCACAACCCTGAACCATGCAACAGCACTGCCGATCCTGCCGCCGCCAATAACAAGGCCACCAAAACCCCCACGGGAGCGGTACGAGAGCGCCCATCATAGGGGTGCCCAAAGATGATCAAGGGGCCTGGCAAATCCCGTTCCGGCAGGAGCGGCCCATGTTCTTCGTAGGCATCGAGCATTCCCGCCAGTTCCTCTGCCGTGGGACGTTTGATACGATGGGCAATCAGGAAGGCGCCAATTTGTGCGGGGGTGGCCTCACCCGCCAGGATCATTCGGGTTGCGGTCGCCGCTTCAGCACGGGTGAGATCTTTGTGGGTGTGAGCGCCACTACCAACTTTTTTCAACAGTTCCCGAAATTCGTGGCTCATAGAATCAGCGACCGTTACAAAGTCTGCAACAGCTTAGCGGATAGGTGGGATGCATTTGTGCCAGCCATCGGCACAACCAACTGGGCTGCCAATTGCAAAAAACGCTGAATCGGCGGGATCCGGTGGCGGTCGGTGGTGGTGACCATGACAACTTTCCGTTCCAACAGGGGGGCTTCTGTGGGTCTGACCTGCAAATCCGGATCAGAGTAACAATCCACCAGCGCCGATTGGGGTAACAAGGCAATTAACTGCCCTTGTCGCACCACCCCCCGAAAGGCATCGAGGGTATTCAATTCTAGGGCTACCTTTAGGGACAACCCTTGCTGGGCCAGATGGGATCCCACCAGCGAGCGCATCGCATAGCCATCCTTAAACACCGCCTGCGGATACTCTGCCAGCACCTTCCAGGGGATCCGCTCATACTGGCTGAGGGGGTGACAGGCGGTCATCAGCACTTGAATCGGCTCAGAATACAACGGCTCCACCACCATTTCCGCACCACGGGTCATCAGGGGGTTATCCATCACCAGCGCCACATCCACCAGGCCATCTTTCAACACCTTCAAAGCGCGGTCGCTACCTAAGGCTGTCACCCGCAACTGCACCTCTGGGTATTCCCGACAAAACTGTTGCAGCACCGGCGGCAATTGATGGGCGATCAGAGAATGGATCCCGGCGATGCACAATTCCGTTTGTTTGCCCTGCAGTAGTTCCGAAATACTCTCCTGGGCCCGTTGCCACTCCTGACAGATGCGGCGAGCGTGGGGCAAGAGCCGTTCTCCGGCTACCGTCAGAGTCACGGGGCTTTTGCGGTGCAACAGGGGAGTGCCCACCTCTTCTTCCAGGGCTTGAATTTGCCGGCTAATGGCCGATTGGGTCAACCCACTCAGGCGGGCAGTGGCCAAAAAGCTGCCCGTTTCTACCACTTTCAAAAAAGCTTGCAACAGCTCAATGCGCACAGGGGATCCTCTTGGGGCCAAAACCCATTCTGTGGTGGCATCCTAGCTAGGGAACCCATAGGCTTTTGTAAGCACTGTTACAAGACCTAAAAGCCGGACATAAACCGGACATACAGCCTTTTCCGACTTCACACAGGCTCTTGAGCTAGGCAAAAAAACTATGGAGCAAGGGATTGACTTGAATCTGCTGGATCAGATAACGCTGGAAAAGGCTGTAAACGGAGATGAAAGTCGGTGCGCTGGGATCCCACACCCCTAGAAACCGTGATGGGTTCTGCGATGCCTAAGCTTTTTCCAGCAGCGCAAGTAGTGATTCGGCAGGGTGGAGAACTCCTGTCGGCCCGCACCTTTGGATATCTGGATCCGGGGGCCAATACGCAACCTGTGCAGCTAGAAACCCGTTTTGACTTGGCCTCCATCACTAAGCTCTACACCGCCACCGCCTGCGTGAGCTTGATCCAAACCGGACACCTGCACTTGGAGCAGCCTCTCAGCACCCTGTTGCCAGAATGGCAGGGATCCCGCCCGATTTGCCCCTATGAGGATCCCTTGCAACCGGGGCAATGGATTGCGGTGGCAGCCCCGGATGATGGCCCAATTTCAGCAGAACAGGTCACTTTACGGCAGTTGCTCACCCATACCTCCGGCCTGCCCGCCTGGCGACCTCTATTTCGACAACCAGATGCCGCATCAGCCCGGCAGATGGCCATCAACACTTTTTTTTCCTACAGGCCGGGATCCCGTGTGATCTACAGCGATATCGGCTTCATTTTGCTGGGCTTCGGTCTAGAGCGCCTGACGGAGAAAGGGCTAGATCAGATCCTGCAAAACACCGTTCTGGATCCCCTCAATCTACGACACACTCAGTTTTTCCCTCTCTGGGTTCCGTTCCCCAACCAACCGACCTGTGCTCCCACCGAGTTTTGCACCTGGCGACAGCGCCGCATCATCGGGCAAGTTCATGATGAAAATGCCGCTCGCCTGGGAGGGATCGCTGCCCATGCCGGGCTATTTGCCTCCGCTGAAAATGTGGCAATCTTTGGGGAGAGTTTTTTGCAGGGATCCCTGCTCAAACCGGAAACCGTGGCAGAAATGACCCGTGAGCAGGTTGGGGGTCGGGGCTTGGGGTTTGCCTTGCGCTCTGCGGATCCCTTGGCCAGTAGCTCCCCCTTTAGCGCAAGCGCTTTTGGCCATACGGGGTTTACCGGAACTTCTCTGTGGGTCGATCCGCAGCGAGATCTGGTGGTAGTTTTGCTCACCAATGCCGTCTACCACGGTCGGCACGAAAATGGGTTTCAGGCTTTTCGGGTGGCGGCGCATCAGGCCATTCTAGAAGGGCTTTCTTGAGCAGGTTGGGGTGGAAGAGGGTTTTTATCGACAACTGGCTGCAATGCTCTCGGTGGGTCCGCTGGTAGTAGCCACCGTGATCCGTACGCAGGGATCCGTGCCGCGGCAGGTGGGGGCGAAACTCGCGCTGGGAGCCGATGGCCGTCTGTTGGGCACTATTGGGGGCGGTGCCGGAGAAGCCAAAGTGATTGCTGAGGCCCAGACCCTTGTGCAGACAGCCGATGCCGTCGGGATGGAGATCTCTATCGATCTGAGCGGCTCTCCCCTGGGCGTATGTGGGGGGCGAATGCACATTTGGCTGCAACAGTGGCAGGGATCCGTGGCCCAAGCGCTGGTGGCAGGGATTCTCCAAGCTTTGGAAGATGGGACTAACCAGCAATTGATCACCCCTCTGGAGCCACAGGGATGGCCCTATCTCAGCTCGGAGTTCCAGGCGATCTCGAGCCCTCGACTGATCGGCGGATCCCTGGTTGAGCCCCTCACCCCTTCCCCCACCCTGCTGATCGTCGGGGCTGGTCATTGTGGGAGCCCGTTGGCCCAAATAGCTCACTGGGCCGGGTTTCGCATTTGGATTCAAGATGACCGACCTGAATATATCACTCCAGAACGTTTCCCCACCGCCGAACGGCTTTGTCCGCAAGCATTTTCAGAACTGACCCCAGACCTCAGCCGCCGCTCAGAACTTTACATAGCCCTGCTCACTCGCGGCTACACCCTCGACTGCCAAATTTTGCGCACCCTCCACCAAGCTCAGCTGTCCTACCGCTACCTGGGCATGATCGGCAGCCGCAGGCGGGTGAAAACCGTGCTGCAAACCCTGGCCCAAGAAGGGATCCCTGCCAGCGATTTCCCCTGCCTCCATGCCCCGATTGGCCTGGAGATCCACGCCGAAACCCCTGCCGAAATCGCCATCAGCATTACCGCCCAACTGATCCAGGTACGTCGGGCGCAAAACTAAGCTAAAGCCTTTTCCGACTTTACGAGGAGCCTTGTGACCCAGAGCCTGGGTCACCTTAGGTAGAGCTGCATCCTTGTCAAGCCAACGGTGGTGCTCCGCACCTTGCCTAGCAAGACTGACTTGGACTAGCGGTAATCGATAACGCTGGAAAAAGTTGTAAGTTGCCATCAGGTGAAGAGAAAGGTTAGCTTAGGAAAGCGGCGCGGGGTAGAGCAGCCTGGTAGCTCGTCGGGCTCATAACCCGAAGGTCGCTGGTTCAAATCCAGTCCCCGCTATCTCCAGTTGATACTTGTCGATGCTTAATGAATCGACCTGAGCAAGAACCCCTGACCGATTTGGCGAGGGGTTTTTTGTTGTCCCACGGGATCCAAAAAATCAGGAGGGATCCGGCTTGACATACTCAGCTCATTCACTCCACAAGTCCCTGGGCGCTAATCTGATCATGGTTACGCCCCTGAACCGAGATGATTGGTACCCTAGCGACGGTGGATTTGGTTGAGCTGACCCGGTTGGATCCCACGCTGAAACTGGATATTCGCTATGCCCGCTGCGATAACTTTCTCGGCTATCCGGTGTATGCGCAGGCACGGGCTTTTTTGCAACGTCCGGCGGCGGAGGCGGTGGTGCGGGTGCATCGTCGCCTGGAACCAGAAGGGCTGGGGTTGCTGATCTTCGATGGCTATCGCCCTTGGTCGGTGACACGGATCTTTTGGCAGGCGGTTGCCCCTTCTCAGCGGGCTTTTGTGGCCGATCCCGCTAGGGGATCCCGCCATAATCGGGGCTGTGCGGTGGATTTGTCTTTGTTCGATCTCGCCACCGGCCAAGCGCTGGAGATGCCGAGCGACTTTGATGAAATGACGGAGCGCTCCCATATCGATTATCCAGGAGGATCAGAGGAGGCCCGCCGCAATCGGGCTCGACTGCAAGAAGCCATGGCCCAGGAGGGATTTACCGTTTATGTGCGGGAGTGGTGGCACTACGACCATCCCCTCTGGACTCGGTACCCGATTCTGGATTTGAGTTTTGAGCAGTTGGCTCTGGAACAAGATTTGCCTCCTGCAGAACCTGTCGAGCCATGCAGGTGAAAGTTAAGGTTACCGCTATTGTGGCCACCAACCCCACCAGTCCAGCGTTTGGGGCAATGGAGCTCTGGATCCCTTCACTGAATCCAGAGGGATCCCCCAACAACGAACCGATCGATATAGACATAGTCGGGATCCCCCTGGCCAAACGGTTTGTTCCAGTGCATGATGGATCCATAAGAACTTGAAACACTTCTTAACATTAGTTCTCAGCATCTCAACATCGGAACCGCTTTCAGGGGAGGAATCAGCATGAGCACAGGGTGGCCACGGATACTCCGCATTGGGGTAGGTCTTTGCGTTGGGTTGTGCCTTTGGCTTGGTGGGGGATCCCCGATTTGGGCGCAGCCTGCTTTGCCCGTGGTGCAGATGGATTTGCCTCAGCCCGCCTTGCCGGTTTTGGATTTGGCGGATCAGTTGACCAGTACTCAAGAAACCCAACTGGCGCAACAACTCACCAAGTTAGAGCAAGACACGGGTTGGAAACTGCGGGTACTCACCCAGTTCGATCAAACGCCAGGCCGCCAGGTGAAAGACTATTGGGGCTTAAATGAGCGCAGTGTGCTGATGGTGGCGGATCCGAGGGGGGGGAACCTACTGGCTTTTAATGTGGGGGATGGGGTGCGAGAGGTTTTGCCGCGTACCTTTTGGATTGAGCTGCAATCTCGCTTTGGCAACCAATTTTACGTGCGGGAGCATGGTAGCCATCGGGCGATTATAGAGACCGTGAACACCTTAGATCGCTGCTTCCACCAGGGGGGTTGCCGGGTGGTACCCGGACTACCGCAAGAGCAGTGGATCCTGACGTTGGTGACCTCCATTTTGGGAGGTTTTGTCTTCGGGTTTGCCGGTAAACCCCGTCATGCGGAAGAACTATTCAACTGGCGCTGGGCCTTATTAATTTCCCCGCTCTGGTTCATTTTGTTCGGTGCATTTGGTATTGGCCCAGTGGTGACGCGCACTACCGACTGGATCCCGTTGTTGCGCAATGTCATGGGGTTTGCGGCGGGAGCTTTGTTGATTTACTTGGCACCCATCTCTCGCCCGGTTCAGGATCCCCAGTAGGTTACAGTAGGTCATTTTTGTGAATTCGCTTGGAATCCCGGAGAACAGCCCCAGGTGGGAGTTGGGTTTTGTCAGGGGAGATCACGGCCTACATCATGGGTATTAAGTGGGTGTGGAGAGCCTAGCCCGTGGGGATCCAGCAATCCAGCTTCAGTTTGGCAAGCTTTACCGGGGATCCACCACCGATCCCATAAACAGCACCGCCTCCGTTTCTGTATCTCGGATGGCAAACCAGAAGGGGCGATCCGCCACCAATTGGAAAGGTTCCTCGCGATCAGTGGCCGTACGAGAGATGATCACCCCGGTAACCGCCGCCGCTTCGGATCCCTCTTCGTTTACTTCAATAACGGCCTTATGGATCACTTGGCTGATCTGGGCCGGTTCAGAAGTCATTGGGCTAAAATCGGCACGGTCGGAAAAGGCAATTCCCATGCCCAATTGCTCTAAAACGGGGATCAAATCGGTCTCATAGGCCAGGTTAAATTTCGGGATCCGTACCGAACCCGCCCGTGACCGCAGGGATCCCATCCACTCACCCCACGTTTCTGGGTTGAGCTCTGCTCGCAGCGCATCTAGATCCACATCCTCCTGCGGCAAGAGGATCAGCATCTCCATTTCCCCTTCCCCGTAAGGCAGACGCACCACTTGTAGCAGATTGGTTTCCAGGTAGCCATAACGACCGGATTGAGCCATCATCGGCACCTCTACCTGGCTGCCATCTGGGAGGGTAAAGGGCTGCAATTGTGTTTGGTCGGGATCAAACTGCTGCGTCCACTCCCCCTTAAAATAGATGGCATTCAGCAACACCATCAGATCATCGCGGCTAAGACGATCGACAATGCGGTCGATCTTGCCTTGGGTGCGATCCTCCACCCAAGTGTTGATGTCTTCTACAGTTTGCCGGGATCCGAGATCCACCCGGTTCACCACCGCTTGGTAATAGCTGGCCAGAGCTTGTAAAAACTGTGGCCGCAAGGTGATGGCTTGATCCACCCAGAATCCATTGGCAATTTGCACTCGCACGTTAGCCTCTTCCTCGTCAGAACCTGGAGAAGGGTGAGAACTTTCTGCCAAACGGCGCACCAATTGGGTATTGGCCCAGTTCAACTCGGTGATGGACAACTCTTCTGCTTCTAGAACCTCGGCAATGGCAGCCTGGGTCTCTCCAGAAGCACCGTTATAGACCATGCTCAGAGCCAAACGAATGCTCAAGGGTGAGAAAAAGAGGTTCTCTTCAGGAGCCTGCTGGAGCAACTGATCAAACAATTTCAGGTCGAAACGGGTCTGAGCTTGTTGTGCCACAGCTTGTTCTCCATACCCTTCCCCGTGAGTCACTGTTGGTTCAAACGGGATCCGCACTGGGGTTTCTTGCGCAACCGAACGGGATCCCAGTAACAATAGACTGAGCAGCGCCAAGAGCGGGAGCCGACTCACGACCTTATAGGGCCAATTCAAAGGATTGATCAGGCGCATGGTGGCTTTCCTCCCAGAGCGTCGGGTTGAGGTGATGGGTTCTATGGCTATGCTATCGAGTCGGCCATGGGCTGCTCCTACCCAGGGTGGCCATTTCTGCTGCGCTTGTGTTGGAGCAACCTTGGCAGTTTCTGGCAGGCGGAAGTATACAAGGGCACCTATGAGTTAGCTAGAGAGCTTCTTGCCAGGGATGCCGTGCAGATCGACCGGGATGCCCCTCATGGGTACAACAAGCAAGCGCTAGGATAAAGCCTGCCCAGAAACAGAAATAAATAGCTTGAGTGAAGAATACACAGGGGTGAACCATGGCGGCAAAATGGCGCAAAATAACTGGCTACCTGAGTCTGGCTTTGCTGCTACTGGGATCCGGGCTGGGATGTACGTCTTCGGCAGGTGAATCCTCGCAAGTGCAGGTGGCCGAGGCAGCCGCCCATCCTTCTTTGGGACAACCTCAACAACTGGCAGTTGAAGCGGAAGTAACCATCGCGGGTCAACCCTTCCAGCTAGAAGTGGCCCGCACCCCCGAACAACAGCGCATTGGCTTGATGTTTCGCACCGATTTACCGGAAGACCGGGGCATGTGGTTCCCTTTTGATCCGCCTCGACCGACTTCCTTCTGGATGTTCAACACCCTGATCAACCTGGACATCATTTTTCTATACCGGGGAGAAGTGGTGTATATCGCCGCCGATGTGCCCGGTTGCCCGGCTCAACCCTGCCCAACTTATGGGCCGCCCCCTTCGCAGTTGGTGGACGGGGTACTGGAATTCCGTGGGGGCACGGCTGCGGGCCTTGGTTTGCAAGTGGGAGATCCCGTTGAGATTCGGCTCTTATCTCCCTAGACACCTGCTTGCAGCTTTTTCCAGCGCCTAGTGGAGCAGGATGGAGTCCTGTATCCACTACAGTCCACATGGGCTAATCCCTGATCGGATCAGGATTTAAGGATTCTAGGCCGCCTTAGATTCTCCATATAGTCAGGAAAAGCTGTGGAGGTGAGTTTAGCAGTCTGAGCGGATTACAAATCCACTCATCCCTCACCAAAAGGTGTCCAGAAAGATCTCCACAGGAGCATTAACCCGATCCCCACCAAGGACATCAGCACCAGGCGACGAAACTGCAAGGGATTCACAAAACGGGCAAGCCAAAGTCCGGTGAGAAAACCAAAGACAATCGCCGGTAGCCCTAAACCCAGTAACCGCCACACTTGCGGTGTGTAATTGCCCTGCAGGGTATGGCTAAGCATGACGGTGCCTAGGTTACTCAAAAACAATCCCTGCAAATTGCCCTTGAACCGTTCTGGATCCCAGCGGCGACAGTTGGCATAGATGATGGCCGGAGGGCCACCGATATTGGCCATACCAGAAAGAAAGCCCGACAATCCGCCGAACAACCAGGCCCAGTGGGGGGATCCCAGCTCTGGCAACCGCAACCCCAAAAGTCCGTAGCTGGCATACAAAACCAGGAGGATCCCTAAAATAAGCGTCATCCACCCTTCATCCCAGTGAGCCGCTGCCCATACTCCCAAGGGGATGGTTACCGTAGCTCCTCCTGCCAACCGCAGCAGGGATCCCCACTCCAGGGCATGTCGGTAGCGCAAAGCCATGGCCACTACCGTCATCCCCGAGACCAAGGAGATCAAAGGCGTCGCCACCTGTAAGCTGACTACCCATTGCAGCAGCGGCACCGCCACCAACGCCAGACCAAAGCCCGATAGCCCATGAGTCAGGGTGGCCAAAAATAAGATTAGACAGACCCACTCCTCAACCATTTTGGCGATCGACTCCAAACGGCTACAGTCAGACTCACAGCCTTTTCCAGCGATACATATTACAGCCGATGCAGGCCAACCCTTTGTCCGACAAGAATTTCTTCTTTACCCTGTGTCATTAATGAAGTCGGAAAAGGCTGTCACACAGATATTCAGCAGATATCTAGAGTGTGCACTTCTGTGGGCCTCGGATCCGAATCGGGAATATTAAGCAAAACTTAATATACTGACTTTGGGATCCCTTTCCCCATGCCCTCTACCCTGGTGCGTTATGACCGATTCCGTGGCCCCCCAGGTCTGTACCTGTTGCACCTGCATCTACATGGCCTGTTGCGTGGGCAGGCGTTGGAGTTGGGACGGGATGCGGATACGGGGGCCAGACCCGCTATGTTCTTGATTTGGCAAGGGCTTTATCCCAGCAGCCGCAAGTGGAACGGGTGGATCTCGTAACACGGCAGGTGGTGGATACCAAAGTCAGCCCCGACTATGCCCAGCCCTGGGAGCCTCTCACCGACAAAGCCCAGATTGTGCGGCTGCCCTTTGGCCCACGCCGCTATTTGCGCAAAGAAGTGCTCTGGCCCCACCTGGATGCTTTGGTGGAGGAACTTTTACGTTACCTGCGGTGGGTGGGACGACTGCCGGATGCCATTCATGCGCACTATGCAGATGCCGGGTATGTGGGGACGCGATTGGCAGGGTGGCTCGGGATCCCTTTGATTTACACGGGACACTCCCTCGGGCGCGTCAAACGACAGCGGTTGTTGCAACAAGGACAAAAGCCGGAGGTTATCGAAGCGCAATTTCATCTGCAGCGGCGGATCGCGGCGGAAGAGGCCACCCTAGCCAGTGCGGCTTTGGTGATCACCAGCACCCGTCAAGAGATCGAGGAACAGTACTCGCTTTACCAGCAGTACCATCCCCAGCGGATGCAGGTGATCCCGCCGGGGATCAACTTGGAGCGGTTTCATCCTCAATCTCGTTCAGGCCGCCCTCCTATTGCCGAGAGCCTAGAGCGGTTTCTCCAGGATCCCCGCAAGCCCTTGATCTTGGCTTTGTCGCGGGCTTCTTCTCGCAAAAATGTTGCGGCACTGGTGCGGGCCTACGGCGAGGATCCTGATTTGCAAGTGTTGGCCAACTTGGTGCTGATCCTGGGCAACCGCGAGGATATCCGCAAGCTGGAATCGGAATCTCGCCAGGTGATGACGGAGTTGTTGCTGCTGATCGACCGCTACGACCTCTACGGTCGGGTTGCCTACCCCAAATCCAACCACCCGGAAGATGTGCCAGCCTTGTATCGTCTGGCAGCCCGTCAACGGGGCGTGTTGGTCAACCCGGCCCTAACCGAACCCTTTGGACTCACCCTGTTGGAAGCGGCCGCCTGTGGTCTGCCGATTGTGGCCACCCAAGATGGGGGCCCACGCGACATTCTTGCCGCCTGTCAGAATGGCCTGCTAGTGGATCCTTTGGATCTGGGATCCATTCAAACTGGCCTGAAAACCGCCCTCAGCCAACCGGAGCAATGGCAGCAGTGGAGCCGCAATGGCCTGCAAGGGGTACGCAAGCACTACACTTGGCCCAGCCATGTCAAACCCTATCTCAGTCAACTGCGCCCTCTGCTGAAACAACCTTCCCTAACCTTGCCCACCGCTCTGCGGAACTTTCCTCTGCCCGACTCACCCAAACGACCGCTTCCTCGCCAAGTCCCGACAGGGATCCCCAGCCGCAATCGCATGCCGTTACACTTTCGCCTGTTAATCGCCGATATCGACGGTACCTTGATCGGGGATCGAGAAGGATTACGGCAGCTGTTGATCGCCCTCAACAAAGCCAATCCGAGTGTGGGATTGGGCATTGCCACAGGGCGCTGTCTGGAGAGTGCCCTGGAGGTGCTGTGGGAGTGGGAGGTGCCGATACCGGAGCTGCTGATCACCTCCGTTGGTGGAGAGATTCACTATGGCCCGCAACTCACCCTGGATCAGAGCTGGCAAGATTTCATCAGCCCCAATTGGCAACCGGAGGCCATTCGCACCGCCATGGCGCAACTACCCGGCCTTAGGCCACAGCTTCCCGTTACCGATCGACCCCTAAACAAAGTGGGCTATATTCTCGATCCGGCCCAAGCTCCCAAACCCCGCCAGATTTTGCAACACCTGAAGCAGCAGCAGCTCCCCGCCAGAGCCATTTTCTGTCATCAGCGCTATTTGGATCTGTTGCCTCAACGGGCTTCAAAAGGAGATGCCGTCCAATTTTTTGCCCGCAAGTGGGGCTACGCCCTGACAGATATTTTGGTGGCGGGGGATTCTGGCAACGATGAATCAATGCTCACCTGTGGGGCCTTGGCGATGGTAGTGCGCAACTACAGCCCGGAACTGAAGAAGCTGCATCAGGGATATCGGCCCATTTACTTTGCCCAGCAGAGCCATGCTTGGGGAATTTTGGAAGCCCTCCACCATTTCGACTGGCTAGCCTAGAAAAAGGAGGAAAATCTCTTGGGGATGAGATAATAGTGCAAGTAGCGCTTGCATCCTGGAAAAGTCTGAGTTGAGATGACCTTTGAGGGTTCGAGCAGCCTTAGGCAGACTTAGACCGTCGCAGACGCAGCACAGAACAGTATGGACATCGGCAGCATCGACCAGTGGATATGGGGTGGAGGGATCGCGTTGGCCTCCATTCTTTGGGCTGAGATCGTGCGGGATATTCGCCATTGGCTGGCTCACGGTTGGCCCTGGCTGATGCCCAAGCACAACCTGCACCATCGCCTATTTCGCCGCGATCTGAGCGTGGTGGACGGGCAACTGTACCGGGAATCTCAGTGGCACCACGATGTGCCGGAAGCCGTGACGATGATCCTGACCGGGATCCCTTGGGTGGTCTTGTTAGGCTGGGGATCCTGGCTGAATGGCGTGGCGGCAACGGTGGGCATTGTCTACTCCGCCAGCTTTTTGGTCTCGGGGATGCTGCGGGGCTGGGGTCTGGCCCTAGAAACTGATATCACCCATCAACCGGGGCCTTTTCGATTTCCGCCCAGCCAATGGCATGTCAACCGCACCTACCACTGGCGGCACCACTTCGACGATACCAATGCTTATTTCTGCGGCACCCTGACGTTTGTGGATCGGATGATGGGCACCAGTCTTTCTTTAAAGGGCAAGCGAGTGGCGGTCACAGGGGCCTCTGGCACCCTTGGACATGGGCTGTTGAAGCACCTCCACCGGCAGGGGGCCAAAGTCATCGCCCTCAGTTCTCAGCCGGATCCCATTCAAATTGAGATGGATGGGCAACTGCAAGCTGTAGAAACGATCCATTGGCAGGTGGGGCAGGAGGGATCCCTGCTGGATCTTTTCGAGCGCATCGATATTCTCGTTCTCAACCACGGCCTCAATGTTCATGGTGCTCGGGATGCGGAGGCAGTTCGCCGATCCTATGCCGTCAATACCTTCTCCAGTTGGCGCCTGATGGAATTGTTCTTCCAGACGGTGCGCAGCAACCCGGAGGTGGCCACCAAAGAGGTTTGGGTGAACACCTCAGAGGCCGAAGTCAGCCCCGCCTTTAGCCCCCTCTACGAGCTTTCCAAACGCGCCCTTGGGGATTTGGTTACCCTGCGCCGTCTAGATGCCCCCTGTGTGGTGCGCAAGCTGATCCTAGGGCCCTTCAAGAGCAATCTCAACCCGATTGGGGTCATGTCTGGAGATTGGGTCGCGGCTCAGATCTTGGCTCAAGCCAAGCGTGACTGCCGCAACATTATCGTCACCATTAACCCTTTCACCTACCTGTTTTTCCCCCTGAAAGAACTGGCTGTAGGCACCTATTTCCGGCTGTTTAGTCGTTCTCTCCCCCATCCAGAAGCCGCTGCTTCCAACTCCGATGGGATCCCTGTGGTTTGAGGGGATCCCTACCTGGCCAGTCCTGTGGCATTTCGCGCAGAAGTAGAGTAAGACAAGAGCAGGTTCCAATGCGCAAGCTGGAACTTCTCTGAGTGTGAGAATACCCTTCCTTGGGGTGTTGCAATGGTTCGGTTCTTGGTGGGTTTCTGTGTGAGGAGTAGGAGTGAGATATGAAAGTTGCGCGCGAATGGGTGGGCGCGGTTCTCTGGGTAGTGGGCGGCACATTCATGCCGGGGCTTTTGTCCGGTTGCGCCATCCCTATGCCTTCTGCATCCGCTGAGGTTTCTGAAATTCAGGTGCGTTTGGTGCATGTGGCCCCCAATACCCCTCGGATCGACCTAGAGGTGGGTGGGGTGAGGGCTGCTCAGTATGTGGCCTACGGCTCCGTGAGCGAGTACGTGCGGATGCCTGCAGGTGAGTACGATATTGTCTTGTCTTCGACGCCTGAAAAAATTGATCTTAATCAACCCTTGCGTTTCGATGTTGCCGCCAGAACCGTAGCTAGCTTACGGGGTGGGGGGGTGTTTTCGGTGGTTGCCACCGACGAGCCGAATCGCATGACAGCTTTGGTTCTGGAAGACAACATTAATCCCCTCTTCGATCAAGCACTGGTGCGGTTTGTTCATGCGGCTCCCGATGCGCCAGCTCTGCAGTGGCGGGGAGAACAAGACCGGATCCTTTTACCTCGGCTAGCCTTCGGTGAAGTGTCTACCTTTCAAGCGATGCGACCTGGGTTTACGCAAATTCAGGTGGCTCCAGCCCCCTCGACCACACCCGGTGTGCAGTCCACGGCTAGTAGCTCTGCCTTAGAACGGTTTGATCTTCAGCTGGAAGCAGGCAAAGTGTACACCCTTTACGTGGCGGGTCTGTTGCGCAGCAAGCCGGGACTGGATCTGGTACTGGCGGAGGAAACTCGCGCTCGCAAACTCCTGTAGACAGACTTCTGTTTTTTATCCCTCTACAGCCTTTCCTCTTCTTTGCCTCTTAATAGTCTTAATAGTGATTATAGTGAGTTCTGGGATCCCCTGGATGCCCACAAACAGCCTGTGTTGGGTTCAGAACGGCGCACCAACAGGCTGGAGTTGGTAGCAGGGAACAGTGACCTCGAGGTGAGGAAGCAGATGGACTCCTTGTTTCAAGTGGTGGTGCTCAACCAAACCCCAGATCCGGAACGGGTGATCTACCAGGCCATGCACCAGGACTACAGCCCTGGATTTGTTACGGCTGAGGATCGGATCCCGGAAAAGTATGGAGAGGCAGTTGTTAAACATTTGCTAGAGGGGAATCGTGGGCATTATGGCCCTCTTGAGCACCCCCAGATAACTTTTGGGGTCGGTCATTTTCCCCATACGGTGATGCAACAAGCCCGTACCCATCGGGTGGGAATTTCGTTTGATGTTCAATCTTTTCGCTATACTGGCCAGCAAATTTCTGTATTGGGAAAATCCCTCATTGAGGGATCCCCAGCCCCCCATGCCTCTGACACAGTTGTGCCATTAGAAGCCAAGCTAGAAACTCTATTTTATCTACCTGAAACGGTTAAAGAAGGCAAAGCCAAAACTCGTCAAGGCTTTAAGCCTATTTCACCCGAGGCAATGGATATTATTCTGGAGCAGTATCGAAATCAGGCAATTGCCTACTATCGCTTGGTGGAAGAGTGCGGATTACCCTACGAAGATGCCCGCAACATCATTGGATACGGGATCCGCCAGCATTTCGTGGTTTCCTTTAATTGCCGTAGCCTGATGCATTTTCTGGATCTGCGAGCCAAAGAGGATGCCCAGCGGGAAATTCAGCAACTTTGTGAATTGATCTGGCCACATTTTGAGGCATGGTGTCCGCATGTGGCGGCTTGGTACTACAAAAATCGCTGGGGCAAGGCAAGATTGTCTCCTTAAAACTTGAATCTATGCAGTAGGAGGAGATAAGGATAAGTTGGGATGGCCTCTTGAAGTCCCAAATATGGGCGGTACAAGATTCGAACTTGTGACCCCTTCCGTGTGAAGGAAGTGCGCTACCACTGTGCTAACCGCCCCTAGCTGCTGCTCATTGGAGAGCAGGATTTCTATCCTACACGATTATCAGCGCTGCACGGCAGGATCTAGAATTTTCAACCCAAGATAGCCGGGATCCCGTCTGCCCGCTACAGTAAAGGTCAGGGATCCGGGGGCACCATGGCCTTTTCACCGACCGAAGAAGCCATTTCTCTGCTCATTGATTTGGCAGAGCGGGGGGAAATCGACCCCTGGGATGTGCAGGTGATCGAGGTGATCGATCGCTTCTTGACTCGCATGGCTCCCACCAGCAGCAGCCATGATCTGTCTGAGTCGGGACAAGCCCTGCTGTATGCCGCCATGTTGGTGTATCTCAAGGCGATGGCTTTGGCGGAACCGGAAGTGGGAGAAGCCAACGAAGACCTGATGGATTTGGGGACGGATCCCTTGCCCGGCTGGTCTTTGGCCCAGTTGGATCGCGTTTTACAACCCAGAGCCGTTCCCCGTCTTAGCCGCACCCGACCGGTTACTCTCAAAGAATTGATCGGCCACCTGCAAGAGCTAGAAACCCTGTTGGAACAACGGCCTGAATCCGCTCCTAAGCCCCTAACCCAACGGATTACCCGCAAACAAGCGCTATCGGCCATTACCCAACTGGCCCACCCCGAAAATCTTCTAGAAACCACCGCCGAACTGGAATCTCTGCTGGCACAACTGTGGCAACAGGGCTTTGCCCACATGAGCTTTGGGGATCTCCAGCAGTACTTTCGCCAAACAAGCTCCGCCGGATCCGTTCACCCGATTCAACTGTTTTGGTCGTTGTTATTGATGGCCTCTCGTTCCCAGGTGGAGTTGCACCAAGAGGAATTTTACGGCCCGTTGACAATCCTGCCCTACAGACCGGGATCCCCAGTCGAGTAAGTCCTCACATTCAGGGATCCCGATTTGAGCCAGTTGACACAGAGAAATAGGGTCTCAGTCGTGGTTGCTCTCCCGCTGACCCTCCGAGTCGTGCCTAGCACAATCCACCCGTTTCAGGTCTTCCCCGTTTAGGCGTACCGGCAGCTCGGCAGTAGCCTCCCGATCCAGATAGTAATCTTCGAGCAGACGTTCCCCATTCGGATGGTCTTCGCTCTCAGCGGCCAGTAGCGGTAGACCCAACAATTCAGCGGGGGGACAATCTTCGGAAATGGGCAAATCGGCCGTGCTGAGCATCCCTTTGGGAATGGTAGAGAGGCGTTGAGCTACCGCTCCAATGCTTTCGAGGCGAACCATCTCTTCCCAGGAGCAGATCTCCTCCTCATCCTCCGTTTCGTAGCGAACCAAAATGGTATCCCCTTCGATATCGAGGATCTTGGCTCGTTCTAGCCATCGTCCTTGATCGCGCAGGTAGATCCACACATCTTTGCCTTCGCGGCTGAGTTGATAGATCCTACGATGAAGCACCGTCCCCTCCTGAGGTAAAAGATCCAGGCAGAACTGTTGTTGGGGTTACCCAGTTCATCCCTTCATCTTAGCGGCTGGATCCCTAGCCTGTACGTCGAAGTCCAGAAGTAGAGCTTCCACAACACTCGGCGGAGGCCAAGCTTAGGTGAGGATAGCTACAGAACCGTTCATTCTAAAGTGTTGAAGTACCATGCGCATTGCCATCGTCGGGTTAGGGTTGATCGGTGGATCCCTGGCCCTCAAGCTGACCGAACAGGGATATGCCGTTTTTGGGATCAGCCGTAACCTGATGACTTGTGAACAAGCGCTGGCGCTAGGAGCTGTGCAAGCCTGCGGAACGGAGTTGGCCCAGTTGCAGGCATGGGATCCCCAATTGGTGCTGATCTGCACCCCATTAGAGCAGGTTTTGCCTACTCTGACAGCTCTCCTACCCTATCTGTCGGCGGAGACGGTAGTCAGCGATGTGGGTTCGGTCAAGCAACCGATTGTTCGCCCTGCCACGCAGCTATGGCCTTTGTTTGTGGGTGGACATCCCATGGCGGGCAAAACCACCCAAGGGATCCAGTCTGCCGAAGCAGACTTGTTTGTAGGGCGGCCTTATGTCCTCACCCCGATTGCCGAAACTCGGCCCCAAACCCTGGAGATTTTGCAGGAACTGGTTGCTGTTGTTGGGGCGGAAGGGGTCTTCACGGATCCCGCCCGACATGATCGGGCGGTGGCCTGGATTAGCCATTTGCCGGTCATGATTAGTGCCAGTTTAATCACATCCGTCAGCCAAGAAGTGGATCCGGTAATCCTGGAATTGGCTCGCACCCTGGCAAGTAGCGGCTTTCGGGATACCAGTCGTGTCGGCGGAGGGATCCCGCAGTTGGGATTAGAGATGGCCCGTCACAACCGACAGGCGGTGCTGGCAAACCTGCGCAGTTACCAACAACACCTGCAGCAGATAGAAACCTGGATTGAGAAAGAACAATGGGATGGGCTGAGCCAATTCCTGGAGCAAACTCAGCGGGAATGGCGGCAATTTCCAGTCAATCAACCGCAACCTTAGGAAGGATCTGGATCCCTTGCCCATGCCGGGAGACTCCCACAGCACTGTGTAACAGAACTGCGCAATAGTGCCTTGCCTTTCATCACAAGTATTTTTACAGTTGAAAAACAAACATTCGATTACCCTAACCAGAGCCTGTGAGCACCCTCCTTGCTGAAGATGATGTTCTGTACCGTCAACATGTGCACAACCTGCTGATGCAGCATTTGCCTCAGTTTGGGCCGGTGTACACAGCCTCGAATGGTACAGAAGCCTTGGAGCTCGCTCGTCAGCACCATCCCAGCTTCATGCTGATGGATATTCGTATGCCCGAGATGACCGGGATCGAGGTGGCCCGTCAGGTTTGGTCGGAGCGGCCCAATACCCGCATCGTTTTTTGGTCTCATTTTGCCGATGAAGTTTATGTGCGGGAGCTCCACAAGATCGTCCCTCCCCAAACGGTGTACGGATATCTCTTGAAAAACTGCACGGATGAAAAGTTGGTCAGTGCTATTCAAGCGGTGGTGCAAGACGAGCAGTGTGTGATCGACCGCGAGGTGCGTGGGGTAGATTCCCGCTCCCAAAACAAAATTACCGGCCTGAGCGATGCCGAGTACGAAGTGTTGATCGATATTGCCCTGGGTCTGACGGATCAAGCGATTGCCTCACGACGGTTCTTGTCCCGCCGCGGGGTGACCAATCGGTTGCGCAACCTCTACGACAAGCTAGAAGTCAGCAACGACCAAATTGAGAGCGATGAATGGGGCACAACCTTTAGTTTGCGTGCCCGTGCCATTCGTCTCGCCTTTAAACGGGGATTGATCAATGCTCAACTTTTGGATGAAGAGGAAGTGCAATTGGATCACTGGCTAAGCCGATATCGACTGGAGCCGTTGGACTAATAACCAATGGGATAGAAAATTGCTGCTTTTGCAGAATCTTGCAGGGCTTTGGGTAAATGCTGCTCTGAGGACTGACCGGCATCCTGTGCGCCTTGGTTGGGGAGGGCTATCGGCACCTCGATCATCCGATCCGGCACTAGGGGAACCATTTCAGAGCGGCTGGCGGTTTCTCGCAAAGAGTTGGCGATGGACTCTTGGGTGAGCAAAAATTGCCGTTCGTTGCGCTGCATCTGCTGCCAAACTTGGTAGCGCTGGCTCCACTGGCTTTGGGTATGAACGGTCCAACTGTAAAGACTCAGCACTGAAAACCCAGAGACAATGGCCACCCCTGTGGAGATTTGTTTCCACCAGCTTAGATATTCTGTCCAAACGGGATCCCGGCTGTAGGGATGGGCAGATTTGAGAGGTCGGGGGCGACTGACTTGACCGAAAAGGGAAGGTGTTGGGGAAGGCATCCGTTCGCGGCGGCGGGGAGGTAAAGCAGAGCTTTTGGGGCGGACAGGGAGACGACTGCGGCCGCGGCCCGCATCAAAAGGCTGGCTAACCATGCTGCTTAGACCTCACACACAACCAACACACACCCAAAGGGATCCAATCCATCCAACCTGGCGGAGGCTTAAAAACTTCTGCCGATTTCGATTCACTGTATCCGATCTTTCGGGATTAGGCGCAGGTTGTCTTCAATGTTGCTCTGGCTACGGGCAGCCACGCGCAGCTTGGCAGAACGGGCGCGGGGATTGTGCCGCATTTCCGATTCCGTGGGTTGTAGAGGCTTGGGCGTGAGCACTTGCCAGCGGGGATCCGTGCGAAAAGCCCATTTCACCAGACGATCTTCCAAACTGTGAAAACTAATCACCGCCAACCGACCGCCGGGTTTCAGCCAGTTGGGGGCTTGGGCCAGCAGGGTTTCCAACACCTCCAGCTCATGGTTCACCGCAATACGCAGCGCTTGAAAAACCCGCGTTGCGGGATGGATACGACCCTGACGAGCCGCAGGGGGAACCGCTTGCCAGATCACATCCGCCAACTGAGTTGTGGTCAACAGGGGACGGGACTGTTCGATGCGCCGGGCAATACGCCGGGCAAACCGTTCTTCCCCATAGCGGCTAAAAATGTCGATTAACGCTTCCACCTCATGATGATTGACCCAATCAGCAGCCGTCTCTTGTGCTGCGCTAGCATCCATGCGCATATCCAGTGGCCCCTCGGCGCGAAAGCTGAAACCCCGTTCAGGTTGATCCAGTTGCGGGGAGCTCACCCCCAAATCCGCCACGATCCCATCAAACGGGATCCTCTCCCCCCGGTCATCCTGAAAACCATAGTGTTGCAGCTCAAACTTGGCGAAATTCAGGTGCCAGAGTTTGACCCGGCGGCCCTCCAAGGGGATCCCTGCCGCAACAAAACGAGCCTGGGCCGCCTCTAAAGCCAGAGGATCTTGATCCAACCCCATGACTTGAGCGGCTCCCCCCCGCAGCAGCGCTAACGTATGTCCACCCCCGCCTAAGGTCACATCCAAAAAAATTCCGCCCGACTGAGGTTGCAGGTAGGCCACGACCTCCTCCGTCAAAACGGACTCATGTTGATACAACTCGGTCTCCCAACACTGCGGTTCTTAGTCTAGTCGGCGGAGGAAGCAGGGGATCCCGACTTGGGAGGAGTGCCAGAAATCCCAACCGGCGGGAAAACAACCCGTAGTGTTTCAAAATCTCGAAAACAGGTACCCAACACTGCTGACAGTGGCAGAGGGGATCGTTTAGGGTTTATTCTATCCGCAACATCCACAAAAGGGGCCAGCCACCATGACAGGATTCGCTGCGACAAGTCGCCACTGGTGCAAACGAACCATTGGGGTTTGGGGGATTTTGACTGTGGTGGGTGGGATCCTCCCCAGTACCGTTGCTGGCCAATCGGCGTTGCCTCCTGTGCCTGTAGTTCCCTCCTTGGGGGAGCCGAACGACCCCGTGTTGGCTCCTTTCCCTGAGCCGGTTCCCTTGGCTGAGCCAGGGATCCCAACCGCTCCAACCGATGCAGCCCCTTTACCCCCCCGTGAGCCAGTAGGGTTGGATCTTCGCCATTTGGTGAGCCTGTTCATCAACGAGTCTTTGGATGCGGGCAGTCAGATTGCGGCAGTCAGCTACAACGACCTTTATACCCGCCTGTTGGCTCGCGGCTACGGGGATCCACGCCCACCGATTGAAGTGGAATACGAGCTGCTGCAGGAAATCCTCAAAGAGTACGGGGATCCCGTGGATCGGTTTTGGGATCCTGAGGCCTTCAAAAGCTTACTCAATCGACCCCGTCCGCCTTTACAAGCTCAGGTGATCGCCCCCCGCATCGTCTACTTAGCGGTACCGGATCTCACCCCTGCCACCGCTCAGCAGATTCGCCAAACCCTCTATACCCAAGACTATAGCCGCGGCATCCTTCTCGATCTACGGGGATCCGTGGGCTATGACCCCCAGGTGGTGGCAGATGTGGCCCGTCTATTTTTGCCCCGTTCCATCCATCCTCTGCTGATCACCGAAGACCGCTTTGGGGAGTCTACCGCTTGGAATAGCGAAAATCTGCCGATTGCGGCGGGGATCCCATTGGCTGTGCTGGTGGATGGCAATACTCGCCAGGGTGCTACCCTCTTGGCCGCCCAACTCGGATCCAGCGGCAACACCATTGTTCTGGGCCAACCCACCCAGGGTAGCGAACGGCAAACCCAATTCTTCGCCCTTCCTTCCGGTGCAGCGGTGGAATTGGCCGTTGCCAATTGGAAAACAGGGGATGGCCGCTCGTTGGAGCAAGGCTTGGTTCCTCTACAGACGGTGAATGGGGAGGGCACCCTCTGGTTGAATGCTGGAGTTGAAGCGCTGGCTGTGCCGCCCCGCCGCCCCACCCCACCCCCCCGACCCACGGTCTTTTTGCAGGAGGGTCGCGTCGGTCGCTTTGAGCTGGGTATGGATACCCGCAATGTGGATACCCATTTGCTGGGGAATGTCGATCAAATTTCAGCAGAATCTCGGGCGAATGTATTTCAGCCCAACAGCGATTTGAAACTGTTTTATCTGCAAGACTACATCCTTTTTACCTACCGTCACCCCGGTATTATCGATAGCTTCTTTGCCAACCGCATCTACACCACCCATCCAGAGGCCATGACCAGCGAAGGGATCCGCATCGGCTCTACTTATACAGAAGTCACGGAAGTGTATGGTAAACCGGGCGAGAATGGTTACAACGAGATCGTCCCCTATCCCAAAGGTAGCCGTGAATATCTGCGGGATGACCGCTACTATGTCAATTATGATGCCTTGGGTTTAGCCTTCGCCTTTGAAGTGGGATCCAACCGAGTCAGTGCCATCGGTCTGTTCAAGCCAGGGAATTAAATCTCCAACTTGAGGTCGAGTCTATCTCTCAACTCTCAAGCGAGCCCAGCCTCAGCAAAGCCGGGGATCCCTTGCCCTCCAGCAAAACTGACTACAATCCAGTTAGATTGACTGCTTGTCCTGAATGCAAATTGATATTCGCCCAGTGGAAGACTCGGATAGTGATGCTTTGCTCCACATCTTAGAAGTGGTCTTTGCGGAATATCCGGGCTGTGTATTGAATATAGAGGAAGTTCCAGAGCTACTTCAGCCGGCCATTGCTTTTGCGGAAATGGGCGGTTGCCTCTGGGTGGCACAACAGCAGGAGCAGGTGGTGGGGTGTGTGGGGATTGTCCCAACCGAAAGGGCAGAGCGCATGGAATTAAAAAAGCTCTATACGCTGCCGGCAGTGCGGGGCCAAGGTTTGGGGCGGCGGTTAATTGAACAGGTGGAAGCAGAAGCCCGACGCCGCTATGCCCACTCTCTCCATCTGTGGACAGACACCCGATTCACCACGGCCCATCGAGTCTATGAACGGCTAGGCTATACACGCTTGCCCGAAACCCGCGAGCTATGTGACCGCAGCCACTCCGTGGAATATCACTACGAAAAGCGCCTCTGTTAAGGATCCTGCCCTTGAACTGTGATGTGGTGGTGATTGGCTGTGGAGTGGTGGGCTGTGCCATTGCCTATGAGCTGGCGGTGGCTGGCCTATCGGTGATTGGGGTTGAGGCCGGGGATCTTGCCGCAGGCTCTACGGGAGCCGCCCTGGGGATATTGGTGGGCATTTCTAGCCAGCAAGTGAGTGGAGATGGGGTGGAGTTACGCCTGAAAAGCCTGGAGCGGTTTGATCCTCTCATTGCCCGCTTGGAAGAAGACCTAGGTCGGGACTTACCCGTGAATCGGTGCGGTATTCTCAAACTCCTCAAACTCGGTGAGGCAGACGATTGGCAAGAGACCCTGGCAGCTCGTCAACAAGCGGGTTACCGACTACAGCTCTTAAGCCCCGCCGAAGTGGGATCCCTGCAACCGGGCCTCCGCGCCGACTTGGCCGGGGCTATTTACTCCCCTCAGGATCGGCAAATCCAGCCCAAGCTCCTGACTCAGGCCCTGTTGGAAGCGGCCCAACGCAAGGGAGCCCGGTTCTTCTTTCATCAGCCCGTGCAAAGGGTTAAGCGCAGCCCGGATCCCCCTTTTCGTCTCCAGGCGGTCTACACTCCAGATCTCACCTTCTCAGCTGGGCAGGTGATCCTCGCTGCCGGTTTGGGGAGTTCCCCTCTGGCGGATGAGCTGGATCTACGGGTGCCGCTACAGGCGGTGAAAGGACAAGCGCTGCGGGTCAAAGCCCCTAATCTCCTGCTAGGGCCAGTGATCACCGACGAAGATTTGCATTTGGTTCCCTTGGGGGATGGATCCCTGTGGGTGGGCGCAACGGTGGAGTTTCATGCCCCTCATCCCGACCCAACGCTGCAGACGCTACAAGATTTGCTCACCCGTGCCATCACCCTCTGCCCCGCTTTAGCCGAAGCCACACTGGTAGACCAATGGGCAGGCTATCGGCCCCGACCGACAAGACAACGGGCCCCCATTCTTGGCTTTGCCCCTCCCTACACCAACCTCCTCATCGCCACTGGCCATTATCGCAATGGGGTGTTGCTGGCTCCCATTACTGCTGCCGTTATGCGGGACTTGGTACTAAAAGGGGAAACGGAGTTGTGCGATTTGAAAGCATTTGCCCCGAAGCAAAGAGAAGGGTCAACCCACCTTTGAGCTGACATCCATGGGTCAGAGTCCTTCCCCATGCCTTGGTCTCAACAATAGGACTGAGTTCGGTTATATCGAGCTCAGAAACTCCTGCATGAAGGGCAAGACCTGTTCGGAATGAAAGGCGGGGATGGCGTGACTGGCTCCTGGCAAGATCTTGAGCTGGGCCCCAGGGATCCGCTCCGCATAGGTTTGGCAGTGCCAGAGGGGAATCGTATCATCCTCTTCAGCAGCAATCACCAGTGTCGGGGCCTGAATGCAATGGATATGGTTTTCGATCGTATCGACGGCATCTTCCGGGCGCAGACGGTGCAACAGAAATTGTCGAGCGACTGGCTGCTGGCGCAGGGATCCCCGTAACCATAGGATTTGAGCCAATTTATCCTCCTGATGCCACCACCGAGCCAGGGGGATAGCCGCCTGCAACAGCCCATCCACCCAAGCGGTTTCCCACAGCAAAGGCCGCAAATGGTTATACCGCCCAACAAAGCTATCGTCGCGGATCCCGGCAGGAGCTAACAAAACCAACCCCCGCAGAGGATAACGCACCCCATAGGCCGCCCCCACCCACCCCCCAAAGGAATGGCCTATGACCACCGGGGCAGATAAGTCCAATGCCTGAACAAAACCCCGCACAAACGCCACTTCGGCAGCAATGTCGTAGCGCAAGGCCGGTTGGCTAGATTGGCCAAACCCCAACAAGTCCAGCGCAATACAGCGGTAACCGGATCCCAACCCTTGCATCAAGAGCCACCAGTTGGCATGGGTGGCCATGAAGCCGTGCAGAAATAGCAGCGGGATCCCGGATCCCCACTCTCGGTAAGCCACCCAGCAGGACTCTGCTCCCGCGATCTCCAATCCGTCCAGTTTCACCCGCTGCAGCGGGATCCCTTGGATATGGGCTCGTAACTCCGCCAGGCGCCGTGCCAAAGGCACCCGATTCAGCAGCTCTTGCATAGTGCTCTGCACCGCTTACACGATCAATCATCCGCTTATTAGATCAACTGCAAATGGGGAGGGGGAGTTTTCAGCCAGTCTTGACGCGCCAGTAGTCCTTGCCGAAACCAAGTGGCCGCCTGAGATTGGTAACGCTCCGGGTTAAAGGCCAGCCACAGGGTACGCCGCACCTGTAACCCTTCCACCGAATGTTTTCGTAGCCGCCCCTGTTCCAACTCGGATCCCACCGCCACCACCGACAAAAAGGCCACCCCCAAGCCCGCCTGCACCGCATTTTTGATCGCTTCGACGGAGCTAAGTTCCAGTTGCACATCCAGTTCAGAAGGATTGATGCCGTGACGATCCAACACTCGGTCAATGGTTTGCCGAGTCGAGGACTGCGGATCGAGGGTGATAAAGGGCAAGGTCAACAGATCCGCAATGGAGGGAGACTCGATGGCGGCACCGGGAGAACTAACCAAGACATACTCATCCTCCGCCAGAGCAATAACCTTCAGGTTTTTTTGCAAATCAAACGGGATCTCTCCCCCGACAATGGCTACATCCAATTGTCCTTCCACCAGCTTCCGGGCGATCCGCCGGGTGGACTGCACCATTAACTGCACCGAAATGTGGGGATAGCTGCGGTGATATTGAGCGATCAAAGAAGGCATCACATAGGTACCTACCGTTTGGCTAGCCCCCAAAACCAGGTGCCCCCGCCGCATGTCCTGCAAGTCTGCCAGAGCTTGGGTAGTCTCGCGGCACAACTTAAGGATGCGCTCGCTATACTGCACCAGAATTTGCCCCGCATCCGTTAGCTGCACCTTACGTCCGCCCCGATCGAACAGCACCACCCCTAATTGCCGCTCTAGATTTTGGATCTGTAAGCTGACGGCAGGTTGGGAGACAAACAAACTATCGGCGGCACGGCGAAAACTGCCCTGCTGAGCAATTGCCCGCACGATCAACAGCTGATCCAGCGTAAACGGCAATTCATCCGCCATAGGGAACTCCAAACAACACAGCGGGATCCCTTGTAACTCCCCCAGCGACAAGATAGCCTCTGATGCGCAGCTTAATGGGTCTGGCCTTGGCAATACGTTTCGACAACCCAGCTCAGCCCGCCCCTGAGAACCCGTATCAGATCATCATAGATAAGCAAGAGTGCCTAAGAAAACCACTCGATGCCACCCCGATAGTCTAGCTCCAGAGATTGCTCGATATCCGAACGGCTCCACCCATCGTCGGTCTGTTTTTGAGTTACGGCTACACAAGTAATCCTAGCCCTGTAATTTGAGCCTAAAATCTAATTCCTAGCGAGGGCCATAGGTTGTCCAGTAGCCGCGCCCCTGTCTTTCTCCTGCAGTGGCAGCTTCGGAGAGGATGGTACCGTACTTTAAGCCCTCCGTTTGCGGCGACAACCGGCCATGCCCGAGAAACAGCATTTCTTGGTTAATGAGGGTATTGGCTTGCCAAACGTAAGCGGGCAGTGTGGAGGCGGGAGCCAAAGCCGCGTCCAATTCCAAGAACACCTCGCGCCCCAGCAAAGAAGTCTGCAAATATTGGCCGGCATTATAGACCGCTAAAGGGGTTTCTTCCCGCAACTCCGTCCAGTTGGGGTTAATCTGGGCAGGCAAAGGATCAATCCCGATCAGTTGCACCAGCCGCAAATCCAAATCCCCTTCGATCTGGACAGCTAGGGTGTTGTAGTTGATCACCCGGATCACTTCCGCTCGTTTGAGGGTGCGCAGATCTGGACGTGCCACCGATGTTAAGGCCCAACTGGGCAGAGCTGAGAACACCAGGGGCAGAACCAACAGGCTCCCAAATTTGACAAGCCCCCGTCCCACGGCTGGGAACAAAGGTTTACGACAAGGGGAAGTGGGAACAGAACGCAGGGATTTTTGCATCATGGACTTCACCCGTTGCATGGCAGATTTGGCCATAGTAATGCTTCGCATTTTTGCCCTTGAAGATCTCACACCGCCCGCATCCCACTCAGGTTCAACCTCGCGGGATCCGGCTCACCTGCCGTCACTGTACAAAAAACTTGGGCAGATGGGTCAGCTGAGCTTGATCTTGCTCAATTTTAAAGACTCGACTGGGATCCAAGATGCTAGGGGAGGGTATTCAAGATAGTGGCATCCCGAATTGATGAGGCATTTTTCTCTCCACAAGGGATGGGGTTTTCCCAACAATTTCCATAAAGCTGTAGTCAGGCTATTGGATGTTACTGAATGGGCTTGGCTACATCCCCCACCGAGAAGCTTGCTCCGCTGAGAATGCGCCCAACACTAGAACCATCATCCACTTCTGTGAGTTGGATCTGTCCGGCAGGCTCAGTTAATTTGCGCAGCACTGCCCCTGTCGCCGGATCCGTGACTTCCCGCACCACACGCTCCACCGAGAGAATCAGACCGACTCGATACCCATCGCGGCTGCCCTTATTCAAAATCACCTGGTTGCCATACACATCCGCCACCAAAGCATCCACCGTCGGCAAGGCTTGTGGTTGAGCAGCCAAACGCCCAGCAGAGGCTGCCAACTGACCCGCCACTTGATCCACAGCCTGCTGAGTGGCCAATACCAACAGCTTTTCTTCATTGCTGGTGGCAGATCCTCCCCCAAAACCAGCCACGGTTACGGTGCTATCAGACTGGCTAATGTTCCCTCGACCTTCGACAACTGTCAAAATTTCTGCAGTGCTGGTGCTCACCATGCGCACATTCAGCTGCACATTGGCATCAGCATCCACCGACTCAGCCCCCACAGCCACCGGGAACTGCCCAAATGGAGTCAATACAGGGGCTCCTCCCCCAGAGCGGCGTACCGACACATCAAACTGGGTCACACTGCCGATGATCACGGCATCTACCCCCAGAATCCGCCCCACTTGAGCGGCTGTGCTGGCATCCAATCGTCCAGATAAACCTAGGTTTTGCTCAGCCAAGATGGCTTCTAGTCGTGACCGTTCGATCACCGAAAACGTTCCATCCTTAACCAGTCGATCCACCAATACATCACTCACTCCCCGTGAGGCATTGGGAATGCTGTACGGATTGCTGAGGCTGCTGAAATCAAAATCCAGGACAGCAATACGAGGACGGGATGTAGGTTGCGGTGCTTGTCCACTCTGACTAGGAGCAGAAAGAGTACAGCGGATATCTTGAGGAAATTGCTGACAGAGAGCCGGATTGGCTGACTGAGCTACTACAGGGATCCCGCCCCACAATCCAGTCATCATAGGGATCCCGACCATCAAGACCCATCGGTTGCGCATAACCAAGCTCTCCGAACGCAGAACAGAATCAGGGTGACATTCCAAAGTTTGATCCCAAAATAGCTTAAGGGCAGTGATAGATATCACAAGAGTTATTTAAGAGTTGTTTTCCGAAATGTAAAAAATGGGCCACCCTTTCTCCAGGCAGCCCATCCTGCATTGTCTTGAGTTGACTTTGTTTGACTCAGAATCGTTGAATAGTTTTAGTGGCTGACAGGGCATTTGCCGCTGGTCAGTTTCATCAACATGTTATTGGATTGTAGCGAGTCAGGGAGGGCGGTGTCGTTTTGAGACCAGACCGAAGTGCCTGGGTCTGTGCCTGCCAACGGGATCCGCCGTACCCAATTCCGACAAGGCTAAGCAGCAGGAGAGCCAGCAGGATAAAGCCAAGGATGCTGACCATAGTAGACCTCCTAGAAAGGGGCAAAAACATGGGGGACATGGCCTTACCCCAGGAGCACATTCTCCAGAGGGCGGCGAGGCGAGGGGGGCACTTCTTCTAGCGGATAGCCTAAGCGTAGGAGGATCTGCGGGGAGCCTGTGCCTTCCACCCCCTTTTGTACCTCTGGGCGCAAGGACTGCACCTGGAGCGACGGATTGAGATAGGAAGCCTGTAGCCCCAGTTGCCAAGCTGTGAGCAACACCCGCTGCAACCCTTGTCCAGCTTCGAGCCATACCCGCACATCATCCTGACCGGATCCCAACAAAGCCAGCAGCGGGGCTGATTCTGCCAAGTTTTTATCCTGGGATCCCATGCTGCGGCCCATATCAAGGGTACGCACCCCCCACTGGGTAATCGGCCCGCTCCAACTGGAAACCGTCAGCCCATCTCCCTGCCGCCACGGATGCATCCAAGCAGCTAGCTCCTGTCGCACCGGGGATCCCCCCATGCAGTGCATCGCCCTCGATCACCAAGGCTGCGGCCTTTTGACGAGCTTCTGCAGTCAGCAGAGGTTGAAACCAGGCTTTTTCGGCGTGCGCTGCCTCGATCAGGGCTTCTATCACAAAGGGCTCAACCGGTCTGTCGGCAAAGGGCTTGCGGTAGGTGTGTTGCAACAGGATGCATTCCGCTAGACCCGCCGTAGAAGCGGCTATTGCACCCCCAGGGATCACTGTCAAACGGGCTAACCAATCAGGATCCTCAGGATCGGGCAACAACTCCACCTCAGCTCCGAAAAAAGATGATATTCCCCGCCGCCATAGCGCACATCCAGCACTCGTCCACGTACCTGCTAGGATCGCAAACTGGGGTGAGCAGGCAATACCATCACCCGTTCTGGCGGGATAGCCAGATAGACCGTCGCAGCAGAGACCGGCTCCAGCAGAGGCAACTCTGGCCCCCTGCCAGCCAAGCGCACTGTGCTGGAATGGGATCCCGGCTCTACACGACTCAGGTTCAGAAGTGATCCTTCATACCGCGAATGCGAGCCAAAACCCGAGCCGGCTCCTGGATCCCGGCGGCCGCTTGCAGGGCCGGCTGATCCCACCGCAAAAAAGGGTTAGTGCGCTGTTCTTCGCCGATGGTGCTGGGTACGGTGGGGGATCCCACTTGGCGGAGAGCTTCCACCGCCCGGTAGCGAGCCTGGAGGTCGGGGTTATCTCCATCCACCGTCAGGGCAAATTTGAGATTGTTCAGGGTGTATTCGTGGGCACACCATACCCTTGTGGGTTCCGGTAGCTGGCGCAGTTGATCCAGGGATCCCAGCATTTGTTGCGGTGTCCCCTCGAACAGCCGCCCACACCCCCCCGCAAACAGGGTATCCCCGCAAAACAGGTCACCACTCTCGGGAAAGTAGTAGGCAATGTGGCCACGGGTATGTCCCGGCACAAACAACACCTGGGCCATGTGGCGGTTGAACAGAACCGTTTGCCCTGCCGCTAGCTCCACCGTCTGGCCCGGGATCCGATCCCGATCCACCCCGCTGGCATAAACTGCCGCTTGGGGATAACGGGCCAACAACAGCAGATTGCCCCCGACATGGTCGTGATGGTGGTGGGTGTTAAAAATGGCTACCAAATCTGCCTGTAGCTCCGCCAGTTTTTCTAGCACCGGTTCAGCCACTGCGGGATCCACCACCGCCGCCGTTGCCGTATCGGGATCGTGCAGCAGGTACACGTAGTTATCACGCAGGACGGGCAATTGCAGAATGCGCACGGCTAATCCTCGAAAATCGCCTGTTCCACATCCCCACGGCTGAGGGAATAGGGAAAGGACAGGGTCTTGGTGTTGCCATCCTGGTAGGTGTAGCGCACCCAAATGGTGGTCTCATCCAGACGCAGACAGGCCTTCCACTGCGGGCGCTCACAA
The DNA here is from genome assembly GCF_021533835.1 of Synechococcus sp. Nb3U1. Taxonomy (NCBI): domain Bacteria; kingdom Bacillati; phylum Cyanobacteriota; class Cyanophyceae; order Synechococcales; family Synechococcaceae; genus Synechococcus; species Synechococcus sp. Nb3U1. The sequence continues at coordinate 772,013 of NZ_JAKFYQ010000002.1, forward strand.
AACCATTGCTCCACATCCTCGGGATCCCGGGTGCAGCCAAGATCCTCTAGCCACCGTTCGAGGGTGTGAAGAGGGTGATTGTACAAAGGCGTAGTCGCAGGAGGCAAAGGCATGGCGAGTTTAAGAAAAAGCAGTCAAACAAGAGTCACAACAGGGATCCCAATTCAGTCACTCTCAATATCGATATACCTATACCAATCTGATGCTGATGGATGTTAATCGACGCTGGACGTTGATCGATATCGATATTGAATTGAATCGATATTGAACCATCAGCCTGCCCCACTCTCCCGCAGCCAAGCTAGAGTACCCGCCAACAGCAGGCACATCACGAAGGTGGATCCCATCAACAACAGGGCACAGATTTCACCTCCCGAGAGGGGACGGGTTTCCATCCGCAGCTCTAGCGAATCCACATCGGCTGAATCTGCTGGCCCCGAGTTGGAGAGCACGGCCCGCAGGCTGGCATCATAGGTGGCTCGCTGTAGGGGGTTGCTGAGGATCAAATATGCTTCCTGAAGCTCCTGGAAGCGCCGAATCGCCACTTCTGGAGCTAGGGGGGAGGTATCGGGATGGTAGCGTTTGCTCAGTTGCCGATAGGCCCGCCGAATGGCCTCAGGAGATGCCCCCGGAGATAGGCCCAACCGTTGGTAGTAGGTGAGGGAGGTCAGCGAGTGCATGCAAGCCGATGGGTAAGCAAGACAGCAACGACAAAAGGGCTCTTCTCCGATGGGTCTAGCCTATCTAGCCTAATCCAGTGTAATCATTGGCCCCCTATCCAGGGGAATCCCAGGGGCTTATTCTGGCTTATTCTTCCTCATCCTCATCCTCTGTCTTGGCATCGGGGTAGTAGAAGCCGGTGCTGCGACCGGTCAAAATTGAGCGCCCGATGGTCATCGCCCGTTGTGCCTGCAGCGTCGCCTTGTGAGTCCAGGTGGCGTAGCGCTTGCGGCTGCGGGATTTGGAGGTTTTTTTCTTGGGAACAGCCATGACCGTGCATGAGAATACAGCCTTACTAGGCTAGCACTGAGTTTGCGGTGTGTGTCTTGTGCCATCTAACTCAATACCGGCTCCTCCCTTGCGTCTGCTGATACCGTCCTCCGTAGACCTCACCCAGCAGAACCAACCTCAAGGGGATCCCTCGACAATCTTCTGCTCCTAATCGATTCAAATCTAGGCCAGAAAAATTCGATTAAAGAAACAAATTTATTGTCAAACAAAATCTTTGCTGAATCATCAACACTCAACCGTATAACCAAAGCAAAAATGAAGAATCATATCGACCTGTTCCAGCTAATGATGGGTCTGAATCCAGGAGAACGGGCTCAGCGATGACAAGCCCGCTCTCCGGTGCAACCCACGGGCGAAACGGTGGTGGTGGAGTTACCGGTTGCAGCCTTACATGGCATCGGCACTGAAGTGGTGGCAGGGACACCCGTGGGAGCTCCGTCTGAATAGAGTCTGAATAGAGGCGGAGCTGTCTGGTAAGAGATTGTTGTTTTTTTGGGGAGAGCCAAGTATACGGCAGATTTTAACAGTAAGAGGGTACAGTTGTAGCGTTACGACCTGTCTTTTTTCAGGAAGGAGCCCCCACCCCAGAAGAGGGCCAGCAGTTTATTGATTACATGCTTTCGCCGGAAGGGCAGGAGAAAGTGGCGAATGTGTTTTTGATCCCATCCCTACCTACAGTTGAGGCCAAAAGACCTACCCCTGGAGAAGGATTTACAGCTCTTACTCCCGATTGGGCTTTTGTGGCCAGCAACATCGCTGACTTGGTGAGCCGATTCCGCACCGAGATTGTGGAAGGGATCATCCAAAGCCGGTCAGTGAAAGCAAAAGGGCTGTGGATTCCTCCCAACTTCGCGCCAGCAAAATGGTTTAATGAGAATTTAGCGATCTTTGCAGACCCCTATGGCCGAAACCCTCCTGTTTAATGCTTTGCGTGCCGCCCTAGATGAAGAAATGGCACGGGATCCCAGTGTGTTTGTTTTGGGAGAAGATGTGGGTCACTACGGCGGATCCTACAAAGTCACCAAAGACCTCTATCAGAAATACGGGGATTTGCGCCTGCTAGATACCCCCATTTGCGAGAATAGCTTTACCGGCATGGCGATTGGGGCTGCCATGACGGGGTTGCGCCCGGTGATCGAGGGCATGAACATGGGCTTTTTGCTCCTAGCCTTCAACCAAATTGCCAATAATGCGGGCATGTTGCGCTATACCTCCGGCGGTAATTTTAAGATTCCGGTGGTGATTCGCGGGCCGGGGGGAGTAGGTCGGCAACTGGGGGCTGAGCACTCCCAGCGCTTGGAGGCTTATTTCCAGGCTGTGCCGGGTTTGAAGATCGTGACTTGCTCCACTCCCTACAATGCTAAAGGCTTACTCAAGTCCGCCATTCGAGATGAGAACCCGGTGTTGTTTTTTGAGCATGTGCTGCTCTACAACCTCAAAGAAGACCTGCCGGAAGAAGAATATCTCTTGCCGCTGGATAAAGCAGAAGTGGTCAGAGAGGGATCCGATATCACCCTTCTCACCTACTCCCGTATGCGCTATCACGTTATGAAAGCGGTGGACAGTCTGGTGCAGGCGGAGATTGAGCCGGAGGTGATCGACTTGATCTCTCTCAAGCCTTTGGATATGGAAACCATTGCTGCCTCGGTTCGCAAAACCCACCGGGTGATCATTGTCGAAGAAGATATGAAATCCGGCGGTATTGGGGCAGAACTGACGGCTCGGATTACCGAAGAGCTGTTTGACGAATTGGATGCGCCCGTGGTGCGCTTGGCCTCTCAGGATATTCCCACCCCTTACAATGGCGCGATGGAAGCGGCCACCATTGTGCAACCTGCGGATATTATTGCTGCTGTTGAGCAAATGCTCTAACCCCGCACATGGCCAAAACCTCCTGAGGAACCTTGCTAAGATTTGCATGGCAGGGATCCCAGGGTCATGCAAGGCATACTGCTCATCGTCTACATGTTGTTTGTCAGTGGCCTGATCGCCGTCGTTGGAGATCGGGTCGGCTATCGGATTGGCAAGAAGCGCCTCACCTGGTTTAATCTGCGCCCGCGCCATACCGCGATTCTAGTGGCGGTGGTGACGGGGGTCAGCATTTCTGGACTGACCCTGGGCACCCTGTTGCTTCTGAATCGCTCCCTTTCCGAAGCTCTCTTCAGCTACACCAGTCAAATTGCCCAAGCCGAGCAAGAACTGCGTTCCCTCAACCGCGAAAAAGCCCTCCTGCAGGCAGAAAACGCCGCTCTCAATGCCGAGCGAGATAGCCTCAAAATTGATCTCGACCAATTTCGTAACCAACAATCCGCCGCCCAAACCCGACTGAGCGAGGTGCGCGATCAACTAACCGTAGCCTTGCAAGAGCGGCAAGAGGTGGAAGCCAAACTGGCGGCGGTCAATGAGCAACTGGCCAATGTGCAGCCTAGCTTGGATCAGGCCAATGCGGAGTTGAACGAAGTGAAAGCAGAAGTGGAATCGGCCCGGCAACTGATTGCCACCCTGGAGGAGCAGAAACAAGCTTTGCAATTGGATCGGGATCAATTGGAGCGCTCTCTAGATGTGGTGCAGGCGGCTCTGAGCAATTTGGAGGAACAGAAAACCCAGCTGGAACAGGAGATTGAGCAGTTTAACCAGCTGGCGGTGAGCTTGCGACGGGGGGAATTGGCCATTTTGGCCGGGGAAGTCTTGGCAACTGGGGTAGTAAATACTTCAGAAGGGACTGAGCTCAACTCCATCCAGCAGCAATTTGAACAAATTCTGGCCCAAGCTGAGCAGCAAGCCCTGGCGTTGGGATCCCAACCGGCACCCCCTTTGGAAAATGCGATCATGATGCGTCGGGAGGATGCCGACCAAGCCCTTGGCAAATTGAAAGAAGCGGGCAGTTGGGCGGTGCGAGTTCTCTCTCTCACCAATCGCCTCAAGGGGGAGCCCGTGCCTGTGCTTGTGCAAATTTATCCCAATCAACAGATCTTCCCCAAGGGATCCGTGTTGGCCAGCGGGGTCATTCAGCCGGGTTTGGATGAAAGCCAGATTCAGCAGCAACTACTGGGCTTACTCAACCAGGCCAACCAACGCTCACAGGAGGCGGGCCTGCTGTCGAATCCGATCACCGGTACAGTCGGGGAGTTTTCTCAGGTGAAGTTTCTGGAAATTGTCCAACAACTGCGCCAGAGCACCACTCCTCTCACTGTGAAGCTAGTCACGGATACTGATATTTACACTGCGGGGCCCTTACGGGTGAGTTTCCTGATGGCCGAAACTTCTGCCCAAGAGAACCCTCAAACGCCCCAACGGGCAGAGCTGCCTTGAACCATGTCCTACTCCAATGCATCTATCCCGTCAGCCTTATCCCAAGTGGGGGTGGTTATCGGCTTTGATCCGGGGCGGGACAAATGTGGAATTGCGGTTGTGCAGGTGCTATCGGAGCTTAAAGTCCTACACCGGGAGGTGATTGCCTCCTCAGTAGCATTGGCCAAACTGCAAACCCTCTGGCAACACTTTCAGGCAGAGCGGGTGATCCTGGGCAACCAAACAACGGCCCAAACCTGGAAACATCAACTGGAATCGATCATCCCCCCGCAACAGATCATCCTTGTGGATGAACGGCATAGCTCTCAAGAGGCCCGTCAGCGCTACTGGGATTTTTATCCACCCCAAGGATGGGATCGCCTCCTGCCCAAAGGGCTGCGGGTACCGGCCAACGCTTACGATGATCTGGTGGCTTTGATTCTGGTGGAGCGGTACTGTCGTGGAGCATCTGAGGGTTAGCCGACGTGAACTCTTGCACGGGATCCTGCTCGGGTTGGTGCTGGCGGGGTGTGGTGGCCCGAATCCGAATGTGCCTCTGATCTTGGCGCTGAAACAATCGATTCCCGGCAGTCTGCTCAACGAGTTCCGCCGCAGTACAACCGCTCGGTTTCAGGTGCAGCTCTTGGATGAACGGGCACAGCTATTGGCTAATTTGCGGCGAAGAGTTCAGCCTTCAACCCCCGCTTGGTGGGATCCCTTGGGTTGGTTTCAACCTCGGCAACCTAGGGTTGCTCTATCCTTGCTGGGGGCAGACGGGTTGGATCGGGCCATCGTCTCCGGTTGGTTGGATCCCTTACCCGAAGACCTTTTGGGGGAAAAGTGGGTAGATTTGGATCCCCGTTGGCGGCAGGCGGTACAACGAGAGGAGAACATTTGGGGCGTCCCCTGGCGCTGGGGAGTAACGGCTATAGCCTACCGTCGGGATCGGGTTATAGAACCCATTCGAGATTGGGCCGACCTGTGGAGATCCGATTTAACGGGCAAAATTACTCTGCCGGATCATCCGCGGGAAGTGATTGGCCTAACCCTAAAAAAGCTGGGGCGTTCCTACAACGATCCCCTCAACCCAGAGGATGCTGAGCTCCGGCAAGAATTGGGATCCCTGCACCGTCAGGTTTTGGCTTATACCTCCTCTGAGTACCTGCCCATCTTGCGCATTGCCGATAGCTGGGTGGCGGTCGGTTGGTCGCAGGATCTCTACAGCACCCAAGCCAGTTATCCCGAATTGGAGGTGGTGATCCCGGCTTCTGGCTCAGCCCTATGGTGGGATGCGTGGGTACGCCCCCATGCCCTAGAAACCGAAGGACTGGAATCTCTGGATTTGGGATCCCTTTTCGTGGATTGGTTTAATTTCTTGCTAGATCCTGAGTTGGCCCCCCGTTGGGTGAATTTGAGTGGGATCCCTTCTGTATTGCCAATGGATCCGGCCCAGTTGTCTCCCCGCTTGCAACAAAGAGAGGACTTTCAGCCTGCCACTTGGCAGCAGTCTGAAATTTGGCGACCTCTTTCCACCTCTGCAGTGGCATCTTATCTTAACTTGTGGGATCAGATGCGTCAGGGGCTGCTGTAGTTGATAGAGATAGATCATTCTTTGGAGAGACACGGTTGAATAAGGCACTTTTCATACACCTTTCACAAAACCAGATCAATTTCTCTTCGTGATTCACTCTTCGCGATTTACTAACAGCAATAGACTAAACTGTTTAGCTAAATGGAATCATCTATGCTCCTCAGTACTAGAACTAAGCAACAGAACATGCTAGGTTCAAAGAACTCACTGAATTAGGATAGAAGAGGGCAACCATGAGTGCACAGGCAGTCACAGAATTCTTAGCAAAAGTCACAGAGAATGAAGATTTGATGAAAGAGGTCATTCAGGTGCTGGATGCAGAAGACGACCGGGAGGCGGTGGCTTCCTTGGCTGCTCAGAAAGGATTTGAGTTCACCTCAGAGGAGCTTTGGGCAGAGGTATATCGTCGTCAAGCAGAGTTCTCTCGTCGTCAGGATTTAGGCGAACTGACGGATGAAGAACTAGAGGCCATTGCTGGAGGGGAGATGTTGGTGGCAACCGCCCTAACAGTTGGTTTGGCAACGGCATTGGGCAGCGCGATTAGCATAGCCATTGCTCCTAAGGTGAAGTGGTAAGGCTCATTTTTTGGGGATTGTATTCGCAATATCTACTAGGCGGACAAAGATTGATTCCAGAAAACAGAAATACAGATTACAAATTCAAGATCTCCATATTACTCCTGATGAACTTCGGAAGAAGGTGAAAAGCCACCGGCAGGAACTTGCTCACCGTCCAGATATAGGCGAATTGAGTGAGGGTTGACCCCTCTACTGCCCATACAATCTTCATATATCTGCCTCACCCACTTGAGTGGAATCAAAGGGAATCCGTCTATTTTTAGATTGGCATCTATTAAGGCTATATCTTTATTCTAGGCTAAGGAAAAGAATCCAGGCAGAAATCAACTATCTCCTAGCGGTTTATGGCCGACTCAACATTCATTTGTTTGCCTGGCGGCATATGCGGACAATGGTACTAATCTATTCCGAATACAATCCTTAATTTAACTTAGTCAAGATAAACATCAATAGATTATGATGACGTGATAGCATTATTGCGCTCATTTATTTCGGTGCTACGTCCATTTACTTCGGTGATATTATGAGTATACAAGCTGCACAGATCTTGCCATTTCGAAGGGGTTTGACCTGACGCCTGATGAGCTTTGGGAGGAAGTGCAGAGACGGCAGGCAGAGACTCCCACTAATGAATTAACTGATGAGGAGTTAGAGTCTGTGGCAGGTGGAGAAGTTAAGGTGTCTCTTACAATTGCTATTGTCTCTGCGACAGTGGGCGCAACAGCAAGTGTAGTGACAGGCTGGGTTCCAAAACCTCCAAAACCAAAATGGTAAACCTAAATGCCAGATGACTAACCAGATGACTGAGTGTTTGCTCGTTTCTGAGAAGAAGAGTAGAGTTGTGCTGGTGTTATAACAACTCTGCTCTTTTTTGTATTGTTAAATGCTTAAACATTGGATTAGCCTACTAGATTGGGATCCTGGATCCCTGCAGGGAATCCTCAGGCTAGGTATAGAAGCGTTCGAACAAGCTCAACAAGGTTTGGTTGATGAGAATTATAAGGATCTTGCAAACAAGCCAACCCGAGTTGCATTCCTCTCCCAAAAAGCTTCTTTGCGAACCCGACTTAGCTTTGAGGTTGCGGTGAGCTTGCTAAGAGGGCAACTTATTCCCTTAAGTCTTGAGGAAATTGGCTGGGGCTATCGAGAGTCCATTCAGGATTTTGCAGCTACGCTAGGCCTTTTTGTGGATGCTGTTGTTATTCGTTTGCGGCACCATACAGAACTGCTCGAGTTAGCCCGCTGGTCTACCGTGCCTATCATCAATGCCATGACCGATTACTGTCATCCCTGTCAAACTCTGGCGGATGTGATGACCCTAGAGCAGGAATTTGGCAGTTATGCAGGCTTAAGGGTTGCATTCGTGGGGCATAGCGCTCAGGAGGTTTGTCGCTCATTAGCCTTTGCAGCCGCCAAGTTTGGGTTTCATCTGATGATCAGTAGCCCACCCGAATTTTGTCTTGACGCAGATTCCATCCAACTGGCCAACCAAGTTAACCATCATGAAGCCGTTACCCTCATAGGGGATCCCGTGCAAGCCGTAGAACAAGCTGATGCCATCTACACGGATTCTTGGATTCAAACAGGCTTGTTGGAGAAAGAAGTCGAATTCCGGCTCACAAAATTGGCTACTTATCAAGTCAACGAAGCACTCCTGATGCACGCTCCATCCCATGCTATCCTCCTGCACTGTATGCCTATGGAGAGAGGTAGAGAGATTACAGACTCTGTTGCGGAGGGATCCCAGTCAAGGATCCTAAAACAGGCCAAGAATCGAATTTATGCTCAGAAAGGGATTCTGTCATTCCTTCTCGGTAAACAGTTGGCGATACAGCCTTTTCCAGCGTCATCTGATACAGCAGATTCAGGTCAATCTTGTACCCCATAAGGTTTTTGTCTAGCTCAACAGCCTGTGTGAAGTCGGAACAGACCGTAACTGGGAATCATCTGTAGTTTCAGCAAAAGCAACCAGGTACAATAAGCATAATCGCCATTTCTCATTAGGAGTGATGGGTGATAGTACTATACAAAGGATTCATGAACCCTCAATGAAGATATCTGAAAGTCTAAGACAACTCTTCAAGGTCGAGGAGGCAGAGGTCAGGGTCGTCTTTATGATGACTTTAATTCTGTTGATAAACTCTATTGCCAGACAAATATCGGATGTCGTTGCCGTCAGCGGATTTCTCAGCACAGTAGGTTCCGATGCTATTTTAGTTGTCTGGCTAGTTGATATGTTTATCGTCATGCTGGTGACAGCAATTCAGTCTGTAGTGATTGATAAATACAATCGACTTCAGCTTTTAAGTTGGATGGTTTTTAGTTTTGCATTAATTCATATTTTATTAAGATTTTTATTCATTTTTGAAGGCGTGAGAGGGATTAACTACGGCTTACTGTTTCTCTTGTCTGAGCAGCAACAGCTTTTCTTCCCCATCATCTTTTGGGTTCTAGCCAATGATATTTTTAGCATGACCCAGTCGAAACGCTTGTTTCCTCCGATTGCATCTGGAGAGTTTGTCGGACAAATTTTAGGACTTGGAATTTCAGGAATTGCCCCAATACTTTTAACTAGAGTTGACTTGAAGACGGAGGAACTGCTTGTCTTCAATGGATTGCTTTATATGATCATTTTTATCTTTATAAAAGCAGGGTTGCATGGGGTTGAGATTAGACGAACCAGTAATAAGAAAGAGACTTTCCAGGAATCTCTCAGTGAGGGTTGGGAGTTCATCAAAGAAATTCCTGCATTTCGTTACATTATGTTTTCTATTATTGGAATTAATGTTGTTCTTACCATCTTTGAGTTCGATTTTCTTGGCATTACTAACCAAGCATTTCCTACTGTAGAAAGCTACCAGCAATTCTACAGCTTATTTAGACTAGGACTTATTCTCTCTGCCACTTTTATCCAAACCTTCTTAACCAGTCGCATATTGCAAGTCTTAAATCTAAAAAACGCCTTGCTGATCTTGCCGATCAACCAGTTGTTTGCCAGCCTGTGGATGATTCTTTCTAGAGGTCTGGTCAGTGGGATCGGAGGCTTTAGCCTATCCAAAATCTCGCAATTGACGATTAACGAAGCTGCTGGAAAATCGATCCAATCTCTTGTGCCTGAGGAACGCCGAGGTAGGGTTAGCTTGTTTATGGACAGCTACTTATTTGCAATTGGAACGATCATGGGATGTGTTATTTTAACGTTGATATGGGGATCCTCATTCTTTATTGAAACTGTCGATCATCGGCAAATCTATTTGATCTTAGCAGCCGTGGTCGGCGTAGCCAATGTTGGGTTCGTTTTGAAAATGCGGTCTACCTACGATAGCAGCTTACTTAACTGGCGACTGAAGCGTAGACAGAAAGGCAGGAGCGTTTTGGATCAACTGGATTTCTAGATGAGGTATGTCCAACCACAGGCTGAGATGGGGAATGAATGGTGAACTCTCATAATATCGAGATTGCCCACATCTATGTTGACAAGGAAAATCCTCAATTTCTGTCGGATGAGGTACTTTATCATATTCACTTTTCTGTAGATTACGCACGACGCTGGATCAAGGCCTATGACTTAATGCCGGAAGACTATTGTATTAGCGTATTAATTGACGATCGAGAACTTTACGAGAATGATCAAGATAGATTCCAAAGTTTTGTTCCTTTTGTGGCGACTATCGCCAGATATTTTGAGCTGGACTATGTCTGTTTTGAGAGCGAGCTGGATAGACTGCTGGGATCCACCCTAGAGCAACTCAGCCAGCCTGAAGTACTACAGGAGGATATTTTTAGAAGATATGGCGGAGTTCTACAATGCTCTCACTACGTCGGCATTTGGCATCTGATGAGGCTGGGATCCCTGCCTCTGATGAACTTGGCTATTCCTGTGTCTCAACGAGCTCAGTTGGGAAAATGTAGCTTCGCTGCCGAAACGGCGGTGTCTATTTTGGGAGAGGAATACCGTAGTGCCGAGCGTTCCGCCCATCGTAAGATTCTTTCCCGTTGCTGGGATCCTAAGATTACTCAGCGTATCAAGCATAGCTACTACCCTTCCTATGCTCTCGCAGGCGAGCGGAAATTCTCATGAAAATTGGTCTTACCTACGACTTGCGTCCCTTGGATCCGCCATCTCCAGATCTACCTGTGGATCATTACGCAGAATTTGATAGCTCTGAAACCTTGTATTTTTTAACTGAAGGATTGCAAGCACTGGGCTTCGAGGTTGAGCGGATCGGTAACCTTTTAGCCCTACTAGAGCGACTTCATTCAAATCTGCTTTCTGTAGATTTAATCTTTAATATAGCCGAAGGGCTATGGGGTCGAGGACGAGAAGCTCTCATCCCAGCTCTATTGGAAGCCTACCGGATTCCTTATGTGGGATCGGATCCCCTGACACTCTCTCTTTGTTTAGATAAAGCCATGACCAAACAAGTATGGAAAGGATGTAGTCTTCCTACAGCTTCCGCTTGGGTGGTACGAAGGGTCGAGGAATTGAGTCATTTATCAATTTCTGTCGATTATTTTCCCCTTTTTGTCAAACCTTGTCATGAGGGATCCTCAAAAGGTATTGATAGTCAGCGCTCTGTGATCTCAAGTTTTTTAGAGCTGCAAAGTCAGGTTGAATATTTGCTCAGGATTTATCAACAGCCTATTTTGATTGAAAAATTTTTATCAGGTCGGGAATTTACAGTTGGGATATTGGGTACAGGGGAGAATACCCGCGTCTTGGGAATCACGGAAATTACTGAGGTCGCTCTCTATGGAGCTAGTGGGTATCGAGAGAAGGAAGAATGGGAGAGCCTAGCACCTGATACCTATCTTCCCTTGGGGCCAAGCCTGTTGTGGGATGAACTTGCCAAGGTAGCTCTTGCCGCATACCAAGCTGTAGAATGTAGAGATTTGGGTCGTGTCGATATTCGGCTAGATGCAGAGGGGAACCCTAACCTTCTGGAGATTAATCCATTGCCCGGTCTGAATCCGAAGCATTGTGCCCTGCCAATCATCGCCCAGCAACAGGGGCTTTCCTACCCGGATCTCTTGGGTCAGATTTTGGACTCCTACCTGAGTCGTGAGAAGATCTTATGCAAATAAAAAGTTTTTATGCAAGCCTAAACCGATAAGATAGAATATACAGTCAGACTTTTAGAATCTAATCAGACTAGAATCAGACTAGGGATCCCATGTTGACTCAAGCCCTAAACTCAAAAGTCGTATCCCAGAGAAAAAGGAAGCGGCCTTTTCTAAGCTTGCGCTTTAAACTTCTATTTGGATTTACTTTAACCTTTAGCTGTGTTTTTGCGGGAGCCTATTATTGGTTTTACCGATACTCTACTTCAACAGCATTGAGTCGAATTAAAGAAGAGTTGATCTGGACTTTAGAAGGAGCTTCTGCCGAGATTGATGGAGATGCTCTACTCACCCTCAAAAAAGAGGCTAAGCCTCGCGAAGATGGCTACACAGACGATCCACGCTATTGGGAGCATGTACGGTTTCTAGCTTCTCTGAAGGCGATCAATCCTGAGGTGCTTGCCTACACTTACCTTCCAGGAGACTCTCCCAACGAGGTGATTTTTATCGGTAGTAGCTCTGCTCTGCAGGATCCCCCATTTGGAGCTAAGTTTCTCGAGCGGTTCGTCAGTTCTGGTGATGAGAACTCCCTCATTAGTGGTTTGGAAAAACTGAGCATTTATCTAGAACCCTACACAGATGAGTTCGGCTATTGGGTTTCTGGTTGGATTCCAGTGAAAAATGCTAAAGGAGAAAATGTAGGAGGTTTGGGCATTGATTATCGAGCAGATTATGTGATCCGTGTGCAGCAAGGGATCCGGGATAGCATCCTAGTTGCCTTCGTTTCTACCTATGGTGGGCTGTTTATTTTGGTGTTTATCTTCTCTTCTTTATTCAGCCGTCCTCTGCAGGTGCTAGCCAAGGCCGCTGAGGATGTACAGAAGGAAGACTATGACAGCTACATTCAGCAGTTGAAGCAACTGGAGCCTCGCAAAGGGCTGCCCAGTCTTCTGCCCACCGATGAGATTTCTACCCTCACAGATATTTTTGATCTGATGGTGCAGGATGTACGGAGCAGAGAGATCAAACTAAAACAACAAGTGGCAGAGCTCAAGATTGAGATTGATGAGGTGAAACGTCAGAACCAGGTGAAGGAAATTATCGATACAGACTTCTTCCAGTCATTGCAGGAAAAAGCAAGACGTTATCGCAATCGTATTTCAGCTGAGCAAAAGATTCCCAAGTCAGAAGAGCCTTGAAAAGCCATAGAGCCTACTGTTGAGGTAGAGAACATACCACTTCATTTCTCTTCTGCCCACAACCATCAGATTCGCTTTCTGGAGTGAGCTGCCTTTGGAGTTGAGTCTAGTCTACTAATATCCTTTGGAAACCTTTGGAAAGCTCGTAAGTTGCCAGCTTTCGCAAGCGGTGAGAGCCCCTTGCTGTCTAGAATAGAGGTAATGTCAGAGCGGATCAGGAGGATCTGAACATGAAGGCCATTCTTGTTGCAGCCTTGGTTGGCCTAGCCGGGATCCCTCTAGTTGCTCCCATGCCCACTGAAGCCCAGCAGCTCTTTGAACTGGGAGCCTATCGTCTACAGCAGGGGACGGTCATTCCCGTCGGCAGCCTCAACAGTGAAGCTCCGGAGTATTTCTACCCTGATACGGTTTACCCGTTACAGTTGGCGGTGACCCAGGGTATTTACGATGCCCAAGGTCGATTGGTCATCCCGGCGGGTAGTCGTATCTATGGCCAAATGGAACCGGCTCCTGGGGGATCCCGTTTTATAGGCACTTCAATTGTCATCGGTGGCCGCACCTATAGTTTGCGAGCTACTTCAAATATCATTCGCGATGAGAAGGATCCCCGTCAGTACTCGGGTGATGCCCTCGTTAGAGATGCTGCCATCGGTGCTGCTGCTGGGGCGGTGCTGGGGGCGTTGACCGGAGGGGTATCGGTAGGGAATGTGCTGGGTGGTGCTGCTGCTGGGGTGGTGATTGGCAATGTCACGGCTCCTCAAGTGGTGGTGTTGCGCCCAGGCCAGTCCTTGAATCTGACCCTGGAAGCTCCTCTTAATCTGTAGTCAATAGATCAATAATCAATAATCTGTAGAGCTAGAGCCGCCGTAGAGCCTCTGAAAATGAAAAAACGGGATCCCTTGCGGCGAATTCTCTTTTGAGAAGCTGCAAAGCCAGCTACCTATGATTCACTAGGGATCACGTCGCTGGTAGCTTGCCCCTATGGCTACAGAATCCAAGTCAACTCCCCCGATCTACTCCACAGAACATACGTTTAAGGCTAAGGGTGAGCCCTTGACCTACAAGGCTCTAGCGGGATGGCAAACCCTCTACGAGCGGGAAAAGCCCGTAGCAGAGATCTTCCATGTGGCCTATTTGAAGCAAGACTCTGATTCAGGATCCAGTTCGCCACACCGTCCCCTCACGTTTGTGTTCAACGGTGGGCCTGGGGCAGCCTCTGCCTATTTACACATGGGAGCACTGGGGCCAAGACGGATTCAATTTGGGCCGAACGGTAGTTTGCCGGCTTCCCCAGTGCGCTTGGTGGATAATGCCGAAAGTTGGTTGCCATTTTCAGACTTGGTGTTTATCGATCCTGTGGGAACAGGCTTTAGTCGAGCCTTGCCGAAAGACAAAGAGAATACTGACCCCAGTAAAGCCGGGGATCCCCCAAAAGAAGCAAGTCCAGAATCCGGTGGTAAGGCGGAGGATCCCCCCAAAGAAGCCCCCTTCTGGAATGTAGAGCGAGATTTAAAGTCTCTGGGGGAGTTCATTCAGGGATTTCTCTCGCGGCACAAACGCTGGCTATCGCCCATTTTTATTGCAGGCGAAAGTTATGGCGGGTTTCGGGTGGCACGGTTGGCCAAAGAGCTGCAATCAACGTTTGGGGTAGGGCTGTCGGGGGCGATCTTGATTTCCCCGGCCATAGAGTTCAGCCTCTTAGAGACCAGCGACTACAATCTCACCACTTGGGCAACGCTGTTTCCTTCCTATGTGGCTTCGGCAGCGCATCATGGTCTATCTAGCTGGGGTGAGGATCTATCCAGTTTGCTCCCCAGAGCGGAGACCTTTGCCCGACAGCGATTGCTACCCCTTCTGGCCATGGGAGAGGCGATGCCAGAAGCAGAACGCCAGGCTGTGTATCAAGACATGGCGGCAGGGATCGGCCTATCGGCAGAGTATATCGCCCAAAAAGGTGGGCGGATCGATATCAGCAGCTTTGCCCGGGAATTGTTGCGGCCTCAGCGACAGGTGGTGGGGCTGTACGATGCTTCTGTGACGGCGGTGGATCCCTTTCCGGATCGACCCACTTTCGAGGGATCCGACCCAACTCTAGATGGTTTGGATCGCTTGTTTACCGCTGCCATCAACAGCCACTTACGGGATACCTTACAGGTAAATACAGAGCTCACCTACCACCTGCTGAATTTTGAGGTGTTCAAAGCCTGGCAATTTAACCAAAAAGGTGAGTTTAAGCAGGGGTTTATCGGGGCGATGGACGAGTTGCGCACCAGCATGGCCCTCAACCCTCATATGCGGGTAAACATTCACCACGGCCTTTATGATCTGGTCACACCCTATTTTGCCTCCAATCACTTGGTGGATTTGATGAAGCTGGATCCGCGCCTGAAAGACAATTTGACCCTGAAACATTATCGGGGCGGGCACATGTTTTATACCTGGGATCCCTCGCGGTTGGAGTGGTTTGCGGCGATGCAGCAGCTATATCGCGAGGCTGTTCCTCCTGAGCTGAGGTACTGAAGCCAATTGAACTGAGCAACTCAAACCGAGTCCGGCTGAAAGAGTAGAGTGCCGACTGCAAAAAAGGCGTTGCGCTCCAGCTTTTCTAGTTTCCAGCCCAAAGGTTTGGCCCATGCAAGCAAAGTTTCGGCAGGACGGGGCACCAGTTCCCAGGGTTTTTGATGGAGATCCACAAATACCTGCTGCAGCATTTTTAGGTTGGGATGGCTTTCTTGGATGGTGAATATCCAACGGGATCCCGGTTCTACTACCGCACTGCCATTCTTGAGAACCAGTTGGATTTGTTCCTCTTGGGTGAGGATGTCGAAAAAACCCGAGGCTACCAAAATATCGGCCCGCTCGGAAGCAAATTCCTTGGGTTCAAAGGCATTGTTGCGTCGAAATTGGATGTCGGGGCGGTTCAGTTGGCTGGCTTTCGCTTGTCCCTGTTGCACAGCTTCCGGTTCGTAATCTCCGGCGATGATTGTGGCCCGGTTGGGAGGTAGAGCGAACAGGTAGGATCCCACCCCAGCGGCCAAGTCGAAGATCAAAGGTTGGTGGTAATGGCCCATGGCCTCGGTGAGTTGCTGGATCAGCATTTGTCGGCGGGAACGTACCCCATCCCAAACCGGATGCGAGATGAAAAGACGGTCGAACCAAACTCCCAATGGAGTGATGCCACGAGGGTGATTTTCGTAGATGTATTCCAGCATCACCCCGGAGTCAAAGCCGGTGCGCCAGCCCAGCCGGATCCCTTCGCTCAGTTGCCCGATGGTGCGCAGCAAAAGCCGAAAAAGGGCATAGCCAATTCGCTCCAGAATATCGGTCATGGTTGAAGATCCCTTTGGGCTTGCCCTTCTACTCGACAATCCCACAGCCAGTCTACAGCCCAGTTCAGCTCCCGTTGAGCGTTAAAAATATGGGGGGACAAGCGCACGTATTCTCCCCGCTGGGCGGTGATGATCCGCCGCCGGTAGCCAGACTGCACAATCGCCTCCGCCCGAACGGATCCCGGTGCAAAAGAGAGGATCCCGGACCAGCGCTTTGGGCAAGAGACCACCGGCCAGCCCATTTCCAGCAGCCGTTCGTGCAGAAAATCCCGCCGTTGCTTCACTCCTGCTGTGACAGCCTCCCACCCGATGTGCTCCAGGGTTTTGAGGTTGGTTTCAAAGCGGGCCAAGGCTGGAGGGGTGATCCAGCCCAGCTCCCATCCTCGGGCCGTCGGGTCGATCCCCAAGTTCAAATCGGGGGGGTGTTGGAGTCCTAGCCATGTGGGCATCGGGGGATCCAGTTCCTGTAAAACCCGTTGGCTCACCACCAGCAGAGCCAGACCTAACCCCGAGGCCAGCCATTTTTGCGTACCGGCACACCAGAAGTCCACCTCGGGGATCCAGCTGGGTTTGACCCCAGCAGATTGAATAGCATCCACACAACTCCAGATCCCCTGTGCCCGTGCCCGCCGTACCACCTGCTGCCAAGGTTGTTCGATGCCGGTGGAGTAGTCAACCGTCGAAAGACTGACCATGCGCACTTTCTCCGGCCAGGGATCCTCCCAATTCGAGACTGGGATCCCTTCGGCTCCAAAGCGGCTTAAGCGTTGCCAGGGCAAGATGTTGGCCGGAAAGTCCGATTGAGCGTATAGAACTTGATCGCTGGGCTGCCAAGCGAGCGCCAACGATGCGATGTAAAGAGCTGCACTGGTGGAGGGCAAGAAAGCCACCTGCTCCGGCTGACACCCTAACCAATTGGCCACCCGTTCTCGCAAAGCTTGAACCCGTCGGAACCAGCCGGGTAGCTGTGTATTTCCCAGAAGCTCCGGAGCAAAGAGACTGCGCAAATAACTGCGGGGAGTGAGGGGAGCCAGTCCAGCCCAGTTGAGATAGGTCAGCAGCAATGGGATCCCTCTTCGGCAAGGGTTAGGTATATCTCGATTCTTGAAGCCAGCGGGTGGTGCCATCCTTTTGATCGACCAGAGTAATGCCCAGAGTTTTCAAGTGCTCCCGAATCCGATCCGCCTCTGAAAAGTTTTTTGCTTTGCGGGCTGCCAAGCGTTGTGCGATCAGATCCTCAACATCTTCTGGGCGTAAAGATTCTCTCCTGCTCCCCGATAGCTCTGCTGGGTCCGACTGCTGTGGATGGGCATCTTCCACCACAAATCCTAAAGTCCCCAGAACCTCCAGCAGAGCCACACTTTTCTGCCTCAGCACCTCCGCTTCCAGATGGGTTTGACCTTGGTGGGTCAATAGGTTGTGTTCGCGGGTGAGTTCTTTGGCCAATTCAAAAGCGATAGCCAGGGCGCCAGGGGTACCGAAATCATCGTCCATAGTAGATTCAAAGGCTTGTATTGCCCCAGCCTCTGGGGATTCCAGTGATCCGGAACCCTGCTTGAGGAACTGGTGCGCGGCTTGGATCCCTTTATGGAGGGTGTCCCAACCGTGGCTAGCAGCCTGCATTGCTGCATCCGTGAGGTCGATCGGGCTACGGTAGTGGGTCTGCAAAAGAAATAGACGCAGAGCCATGGGATCGTAAACGGTGAGGGCTTGCCGGAGGGTAGTGAAGTTGCCCAAAGATTTGGACATTTTCTCGCCATTGATGTTGAGAAAGCCGTTGTGTAGCCAGTATTTGGCCATGGGCTTGCCGGTGATTGGCTCCGATTGGGCGAGTTCATTCTCGTGGTGAGGAAAGATCAGGTCAGCGCCCCCAGCGTGGATGTCGATGTGTTCCCCCAGGGTTTCTCGCACCATAGCCGAGCATTCGATGTGCCAGCCCGGCCTCCCCCAACCCCAAGGGGATTCAAACCCCGGCTCTGTGAGGGGAGCCGCCTTCCAAAGGGCAAAGTCAAAGGGATCCCGTTTGTCAGCGCTTTCTTCTCCCACCCGACCACTGGCCCCAGCTTCCATATCCTGCAACTTTCGCCCAGAGAGTTGACCATAATCCGAGAATTTACGGACAGAATAATAGACATCGTAGGCCAGCTTCTCAGGCCAATCAGCTGTGGGTGAATCCGCTGCTGGAACAGAAGAAAATTTGGACTCTTTTTTAGACTCTTTGGGTATGGGATCCCGTACCCGGTAGGCAAAGCCTTTGAGCTCCAAAGATTGGATTAATTCGAACATTGCCTGTAAGGATTGAGTTGCTCTTGGATAAAGATCAGCTCGCTTGATATTAAGGCGATCCATATCCTGAAAGTATTCTGCGATAAAGCGTTCTGCCACTGATTGCATCGATTCTCCGCGTTCTAAAGCTCGCTTGAGAATTTTGTCATCCACATCTGTAAAATTCTGTACATACTGCACTCGATACCCACGCCATTCCAGATAGCGACGCACCACATCCCAGACCACATAAGTGCGGGCATGGCCGAGATGGCAGAAATCGTAAACGGTGACCCCACAGACGTACATGCGCACCCGTGGTTTTTCTGGGGAAGACAGGTTTGCCGTGCCCCTCAGATCAGAGGTGGAAGCGGGCAGAAATCCACTCTGCAAAAGCGGAAGAAACGCTTCCTTGCGGCGGGTAAGTGTGTTGTAGACAACCAAACTCATTGGAATCCTTGGTTTGTAGTTTCAGCTACAGCAAAATTGGTTTTGTGTTCCCAGAAAATACAGTGGTGTGTTCTGTCCGACATCGGATAAGAGTTCCAAAAATCCTGCATAGAAAACGGCTAGGATCATTGCAGGATAAGCGTTATAGCTGAAATCATCTGCGAAGACTTGTCTAGATTTGTTAACTACGGTACTCTAACCTGAGTGCGAATTGACCTGTTCATTATCGAACTCCCCTTATCCCTGGCGACCTTGGCAGTGCTTGGCACTAATAGGTTGCTGCTCTTATTTTCACCTCTTCTCTTGCGCTCTAGTGTCAGTCTGTTTGTGTGAGGACGCCCTTGAGACCCACCCTCTCGAATCCCCGGAATGGGGAACTGGACTCCGCCGGTGCCGCCGTGAGCACCTTTTCCAGCCCAGCCCTACCTGTTGGGATCCCTTCCGAAGGCTCATTGACTGCTCAGGATCCGGAGATCTCTCAGGATCCGTCTGTTTCCGAAGCTCCCCAGGATGCTGAAGGTTCCCGTTTGGAATGGGTTGCGGCTTCCCCTCCCATGTTGCCAAAGCCAAGACTGGCAGGGTTTGCTCTATCCCTTGGTTTAACCGGACTGGTATGGCTGCTCAAGTTGGAGTTGGATCCCTCCGCGGAGTCTTTGGAAACCTTAGTGCGGGATCCCCAGCAGGCGATTCCAGATCCTCTGTCCGAGCTGGCCCAGGGAACCTCTGATAAATCGAATAAATCGAACGCTTCGCTTCGGCGTACCTATCCCGTTTGGGCCAATGGGCTTTTGCTCATGCTGGGTTTGGCAGGAGCCGCCACGCTGCAGCAGCGACAACTGAATCGCCAGCCCTTGACCCCTCTTCCTCCGGTAATAGAGCGGATCCCGCCCTCGGTGCATACCCTATCTGGGGCTTTGCAGCAAAACTACGACCTCAAAAAAGCACAGCTACGGGAAGCTTTCCAAGAAGGAGCCATTCCCACCGGCGAAGGGCCTAAGGGCATTCTGGAGCACGAGGTTCAGCCTGGGGAAACCCTGTGGCAACTGACCCAGATGTATCAGCTGGACGCTGCTGCGATCACAGTGTCCAATGGCATTCAGGCCAATACCCCGTTGGAGCCTGGTCAAACCCTGTGGATCCCCAGTCAGCCGGGATTGGTCTATACCGTCAAGCAGGGAGATACCCTTGAGGATGTGGCCAATCGCTATCAGGTTTCGCAGCAACAGATCATCGCCGCCACCCCCCTTAATCGACCTGAATACTTGCGCATTGGTCAACGCTTGCTCATTCCCGGCGATGTCAGCCAGTTGATCAACCGGCAAAAGGAGATGATTGCGGCTCAGAAGGCTCGGGAGGAGGAAGAACGCCGCCGCCAAGAAGAGGAGGCCCTGCGCCGAGCAGAGGAACAAGCTCGCCAGGAAGCCGAACAGCAACGTCTGGCGGAAGAAGCTCAACGGCAAGCCGAACAAGAACGTCAGACCCAAGCCGCCCTCTTGGCCAGTGGATCCCTAACCCACACCGTCGGCTCCGGCGACACGATTGAGCGCATTGCCGCCCGCTATGGGGTAACCCAACGCTCCATTATTCAGGCCAACAACCTGCGCAATCCTCATTGGCTGCGCATTGGCCAGCGTCTGGCGATTCCGGCACCAGGTACGCAGCCCACCCAAGCGCCGGCTCCACCAGCTCAGCCTCAACCCCAGGCCCAACCGGTACCAGCAGCTCCTCCTCAAGCCCGCAGCAGCAGCGGTTTTGTCTGGCCGGTTTCTGGGCAAATTACCTCTGGTTTTGGCTACCGTCGGGGGCGTCTCCATGCTGGGGTGGATATCCCTGGCCCTGTGGGATCCCCGATTGTGGCGGTGATGGAGGGAACTGTGATTTTTGCTGGTAATGGCGGCGATGGCTATGGCAACCGGGTGGATATTCGCCATCCCAACGGGTTAGTCACCCGCTACGCCCACGGGCATCAGATTTACGTGTCCAATGGCCAGTACGTGCAGCAGGGACAAACGATCATGAGCCGAGGTAGCACCGGCTGGAGTACCGGCCCTCACCTGCACTTCGAAGTGCGCCCCGGCGGAGGTGCCCCTGTGGATCCACGTCCTTATCTACCCTAAGCTCAGCCAGTCCGGTGATAAATTGTTAGCCTAAAGGCAGTAATCTCCATACCGTAGGAACACGCCGATGCAGTGGGTGAACGCACTCTCCCAGCTCCCCTCCCTAGAAGCGGCTCTGCGGCAAGTGGTGGAAGAGGCCAAAGCAAAGCTTCAGGCAGCCCAACTCAAAAGCGCCCTAACGCGACAAGTGCAAACGGTGGGATCCGGCAATTTGCCTGGGGTGCTGACGGGGTATGTGCCCTCTCAAACGCCGCGCCCTAGCCTTGGGATCCTATTTGTGTCGGCGGCCTTTGCTAGCGAATATATCCGCGTGTTACCGCTGCTGTCGGATCTTCTGGATGTTGAGGTGTTGATCGGGTGTTCGGGGGGGGGCATTGTCGGTGGAGTCCAGGAAATCGAAGACGGCCCGGCCCTGTCTTTGTCGTTGGCGGTGTTACCGGATGGGATAGTGCACCCTTTCCATGTGCGGGGCAGTCAACTGCCGGATTTGGATGCGGCCCCTTCTGCCTGGACGGATTTGATCGGAGTATCTCCGCAAACAAGACCGAATTTCCTGCTCCTAGCGGATGGATTTTCCTCCGGGGTTTCAGAACTGTTGCAGGGCTTGGACTTTGCCTATCCTGGTGCGGTCAAGGTGGGCGGATTGGCCAGTGGCGGTCGTAGCCCCAACAGCAACGCGCTGTTTTTGCGGGATGCCCGTACCCCGACCCCGCGGCAGGAAATGCATCGGGAGGGAACAGTAGGGTTGGCCCTCTACGGCAACGTGGTACTAGAGGCGGTGGTAGCCCAGGGGTGCCGCCCGATTGGGGATCCCTTGCGGGTAACCGAGGCAGAAGGGAACGTGATTCTTGGGCTGGAAGGGCGTGCCCCGTTACCTTTGCTGCAGGAGTTGGCGGAACGGCTTAGCCCTGCCGACCAACAGTTGGCCCGTCACTCCCTCTTCATCGGCTTGCTGATGAATGAATTCAAACTGGATCCCACCCCAGGTGATTTTTTGATACGGGTGATTTTGGGGATCGACCCGCGGATAGGGGCGATGGCAATCGGAGATCGAGTGCGCCCTGGCCAAACGGTGCAATTTCATCTGCGGGATGCCCAGACGTCATCGGAGGATTTGCGCTGGGCCTTAAGCCGCTATCAAGCAGAACAGCCTCCAGAGCCTAGACCGGATCCCTGTGGGGCATTGATGTTTGCCTGCCTGGGGCGAGGTCAGGGGCTTTACGGCACACCCCACTTCGATTCGCAACAATTTCGGGAATTAGTGGGGGATCTACCGCTGGGGGGCTTTTTCTGTAATGGCGAGATTGGCCCGGTGGGGGGAACGACCTTTCTACACGGCTACACCTCCTGCTTCGCTATCGTGCGACCCACCCATTGACGGACGGCTTCTGCTCCTGCTCATCTGCCCTCGTTTTGCCCGCTGTCCAAGATGTTGCAGCGGCCCAGGAAACGCCATGGCCCAACCGACCCACAGCACACAGAGTAGCCCCAAACCGATCAGCACAAAAGTTGGGATCCGCACCACCCCCACCCAAAACCAGCTCCATACATGCACTTCTAACAGACCTACCCACACCAGGCTCACTCCAGCCACGGTTCTCCGTTGCCACTGGGGCCACTCCAACGCCGTGAACACCAATACCTGCAGCGTGATCAACAGGCAGGCCGGAACCAAAGCCCCACACACCCAGCCACAGTAGGCTCGTGACCAACTCAGGATGAGCCCCAAGCCTGTCATCAGGGTGTGGATCCCAGTCATGGTCAATTCTCCGATGCGAAATTTCCCCTAAGGCTACCTCAATCCGTTTGACCAACAGAGGATGCCACGACATTTTTGACATTCTTGATGCAAGGAAGCGGGCGATGAGACTCGAACTCACGACATCCAGCTTGGGAAGCTAGCGTTCTACCACTGAACTACGCCCGCAGTGTTCAACAATTCTATCAGACCCCTCGGTCCGGGTCAGTAGAGCATCGGCTTTATGCTGAGGGACAGAACAGAACCTCGACAGATAGGTACTTCACCATGTCAACCCCGTTCCCCTGGCCGTACCGCACCCCAGGGATCCCTGACTCCGCCTTCGAACGTATTCCCGGGATCCCCATGAGCCCCAGAGAGGTGCGCGTATTGGTGCTGAGCCAGTTGCGGTTGGGAGAAAACCACTGTTTGTGGGATATCGGCGCCGGTACAGGTACCATCGCCATTGAAGCAGCCGTCCTATGCCCAAAAGCTCAAGTGATCGCCGTTGAGCGAGATGCGGAGGTTGTCAGCCTGATCGAGGGCAATTGTGAAAAATTTGGTCTGAGCAACATCCAGGTAATTCAAGGAATAGCCCCAGACTGTCTGCAGCAGCTTTCTCCGCCACCAGATCGCATCTGTATTGAGGGAGGTTACCCTTTACAAGAGATCCTGGAGTCTTGCTGGCAATACCTCAGTCCAGAAGGGCGGATTGTAGCTACTACCCATTCTTTGGATGGACTCTACGGCCTTTCTGCCGGGTTAGCCGCTGTGCGGGCTCATCACGTAGAGGTGATTCAATCGGCGGTCAATCGGCTGGAACACCGTGGGCGGGCACAAATGCTCGTGGCGCTGGATCCCACCTTCGTTTTGAGCGGGGAAAAATGAACTAAGTTTTATGTGGTTGTGTTTACATTGTTTGGCAAACTTTTCCAAAGGGATATCGAAGGGATGGGATTGGACTATCTCAAGCCAGTCGAAAAAACTGACAGGCAGCAGAAATCTTAAGCTATACCAATGTTTCTCGATTACATACCTAAATTTGCTCTTATACCAGATACAGAGAGCTGCGAAACCTCATAGTTATGGATCGATCCCAATACCAGTTTCGGGAGTCACAGGAAGTCAGATTGCGGCAACTGTTGATTCGGGAACGCTGGCCAGAAATGCTGAAGGGCTGCCGGGCCTGTATCCATTGGGACGACTTCAAACGGCCAGAATGCTGTGGAGACTGCGGCATCGGCGACAGACGCCGAGAAGAAATGTCTAGAGAGAGCCACTCCGGCAAATCTTCATGAACTTGGTGAAGAAGTGCTGTGGAAACTCAATCCGGATTCCCGTAGTTACAGCCCTTTTGTTGGTTACCCCGCATCGGATCATCTCAGGTCATCCAGGAGCGCTGGCCTACAATTTGTCAGGGATGTAAGCCTTGTTGTAGAAAATCCACCAAAGGGCTGTACTTATACTTAGTTTAAACTCATCAAAATACCAGAGAGGGGTGGTTCTTCTGCAGGCAAAAGACGCACTTCTACCTGAGCCACTCCTTGCTCATAAATTCCCAGCTTGCGGGCTGCGACGGTGGAAATATCCAGATCCCGACCCCGAATAAAAGGGCCGCGATCCAAAACATCCACCACCACCTTCTGCTCGGGTTGCTCAGGATTGGTCAAGAGCAAGCGTGTGCCAATGGGTAAGGTGCGGTGGGCGGCAACGAAGTCTTGTTCCGGTCGAAAGAGGCTGCCATCCTTAAGTCGATTCCAGCTTTGTCCGGGGGGCAGTTGGCCGTAGTGGCTCACCACCATCTGTTCTGGCTCTCCGGGCACCGGTGGCAATAGAGCAATCAAAGCGCTGGTCAGCAAATCGATCATCCACTCTTCCTCGTTAAACGAAAGTTCCCTGGAAAATGTGTCCAGAGATACAGAGACGATCGATTTTTGTCTGAGGTTCCACAGGGGATCCCTTGGGGGTGGTTGTCCCTATGGGGGTATTCAACAGATGCGCTGATGGCGAAGGGGTCAGAAGAGGCGGATTCTCCAGAAATGCAAACTACTGTGTCGATCCCCACACACTTCTCCACACCTCGCATTCTTCCTTAGAAATTGAGCTAGAGTAGGTCAGGTCGGTTCCTGCGGTGGGCCGCCTTTTTGGGAGGGCAAAACCATGAACATTGGAGATCGGGTGCGGGTTCGTACCAGCGTGATCGTCTATCACCACCCGGAATATCGCAATCAACCCTTTGATATTAAAGGAATGGAAGGGGAGCTGAAGGCAGTGATCCGAGATTGGAATGGCCGCCCAATCAGCGCCAATTTCCCCTTTCAAGTGCAGTTTAGCGGCAAGTTTCGAGCCCATCTACAGGCAGATGAGCTAGAGGTGATCGAGTCCATCGCTCCCTCAGAGACAGCGGCCTAGTTCAGGCCTAGCAACGTGCGATTTGTTTCTAGGATGGGCTTGAGTAGGTTCAATTCGTCGCGGGTTAGATAGTTCGCCACCACCTCTTGTAGAAAGCGATAGGTTGCCTCGCAACTGCGTTGGGTTCGGAAGGCCCGCATCAAGGTTTGAAACCAGTAGAGAAATCGCTCTTTGTAGCGTTGCTCATCATCCAGTAGCATAGCCAGCGCCGAAAGGCGTAAGACCCTTACTGTATCAGCTTTCCACTTGTTGCTAAAGTCTTCCACCCCGCGCATGAGCAAGTAGGGATCCAGAGCGCGCATTTTCATCTCCACATCTCGGATGATTTGGGCTTCTGCATTCTGAATCTTGTGATAGGCGCTCAGGCGCAGATCAAACGAGGCCAAGTAGGTCTCCATGAACTGCATCTCCTCATCCCTGAGGTAGCGTCCATCGGCGGCGATGCTCAGTTCGCGCAGTTGAGTCAGCATGAAATATCCCCAAGATGAAAAGGAGAGGCCAGATTGGCAGGCAGATGGGCTAGGTCCCAAGAGGCGGTATCGATTTGATCCTATCCCTCCAGCCAAGTACCTGGATTGAGAGATTTGGCGGATTTTCAGCTAGTCTCTCAGCCAGGTTAATATTAATTAATAGTCTGTTGTTGCTAGAACCCACTCGACCCCAGATTGTCATCTGCGAGTTCGATAAGAAACACCCTTTGGGAGGAAACGCTTCCGTGAGTCAGAAAGGTAAAAACAAGAAATGGAGAAGTGCGGGGTTGTATGCGTTGCTGGCCATCGTGCTGATTTCGTTGGCCACGACCTTTTTCGGTACCCGCCCAGCTGAACGCCAAGAGATCAGCTACTCCGACCTGATTAGCCGCGTCGAACGGGGCGAGGTCAGCAAAGTTTTGGTGGAAACTGCCCCCGATGGTCGTCAAATCGCCATTGCCGAGGCGGAGGTGAACAACCGTGCCACTCAGGTTCAGGTGAATTTGCCCCCCCTCACCCCCGAGTTTGAGAGCGCCCTAGTTGCCCAAGGGGTGGAATTGTCGGTGCGCCCCGTCCAAGAGGATGGCCTACTCGGACGCATCCTCAGCACCTTCTTCCTGCCTGTTTTGCTGCTGCTCGGCTTGTTCTTTCTGCTGCGCCGTGCCCAGAGTGGCCCCGGTAACCAAGCGCTCAACTTCGGCAAGTCGAAAGCGCGGGTACAGATGGAACCCAAAACTCAGATCACCTTCAATGATGTGGCCGGCATTGAGCAGGCCAAGTTGGAGCTGGCTGAGGTGGTGGATTTCCTAAAGAATTCTGAGCGTTTCACCGCTTTGGGGGCCAAGATCCCGCGGGGGGTCTTGTTGGTCGGCCCGCCAGGTACTGGTAAAACCCTGTTGGCCCGTGCTGTGGCCGGAGAGGCGGGGGTGCCCTTTTTCTCCATTTCCGGCTCCGAGTTTGTGGAAATGTTTGTCGGTGTCGGTGCCTCACGGGTGCGGGATCTGTTCGAGCAAGCCAAGCAAAATGCCCCTTGTATCGTCTTCATCGATGAAATTGATGCGGTTGGTCGCCAACGGGGGGCCGGATTGGGAGGTGGCAATGACGAACGGGAACAAACCCTGAACCAGTTGCTCACAGAAATGGATGGCTTCGAGGGCAACTCCGGCATTATCGTGATCGCGGCCACCAACCGACCGGATGTTTTGGATGCAGCGCTGTTGCGACCGGGCCGTTTCGATCGCCAGGTGACGGTGGATCGCCCCGACTTCCAAGGGCGTTCCGAGATCCTCAAGGTGCATGCTCGCGGCAAAACCCTCTCTGCTGATGTGGATCTGGAGAAATTGGCCCGCCGTACCCCTGGGTTTACTGGGGCGGATTTGGCTAACCTTCTGAACGAAGCAGCCATTCTGGCGGCCCGCCGTAACCTCACCGAGATCTCCATGGATGAGATCAACGATGCGGTGGATCGGGTGCTGGCCGGCCCTGAGAAGAAAGATCGCCTGATGAGCGAGCGGCGCAAGGAACTGGTGGCCTACCATGAGTCGGGTCATGCTCTGGTGGGATCCCTTTTGCCCAACTACGATCCGATCCAAAAAGTGACGATCATCCCCCGTGGGCAAGCCGGTGGCCTTACCTGGTTTATGCCTAGCGATGACGATATGGGACTCACCACCCGTGCCCATCTGAAAAACATGATGACCGTCGCCTTGGGGGGCCGTGTAGCGGAAGAGGTGATCTACGGCGAGTCTGAGATCACCACCGGTGCTGCCAGCGACCTGCAACAGGTGGCTCGGATTGCCCGCAACATGGTGACCCGCTTTGGCATGAGCGATCGCCTGGGAAATGTCGCTTTGGGTCGGCAGTCCAGCAACATCTTCTTGGGTCGAGATATCGCTACCGAGCGGGATTTTTCGGAAGAAACCGCGGCCATCATTGATGAAGAGGTGCGGCGACTGGTGGATGAAGCCTATGAGCGGGCTACCCGCCTGCTGACAGAAAACCGTGCCCTCTTGGATCGCATCGCCCACCGCTTGGTGGAAACTGAAACGATCGATGGGGAAGAGTTGCAGGCGATTATCGACAGCTCTGAGGTGGTGATGTTGCCGCCACAGGAGGAGCCAGAGCCGTTGACCATTCCGATGGCCGTGAATGTCAAGGCCTAGCCCTCGTCAGGGATCCCCTGTTGAGAGCGGGATCCCTGATTGGATCATCTGCACAGTAATAAAAAAAATGAAAGGCCCATCTGGTTTTAGATGGGCCTTTTTATGTTTGGAGTGGATTTCAGCTTCTAAGAATCCGAAACCCTTAACCTGCCACCGCAGAGCCAGACAAGGTGGGCTGAACCTCAGCAGGCATGTGCTCTGGCTCATACATCTTCAGCACGTACTCCGCCACCATTCGGTCGGTGTTAAAGACAGGGTTGAGGGTGCGAATCGCCTCCTTCATGCGAGCCACCCAGCGACGCGGGATCCCCTGTTCATCACGGTCGTAGAACATGGGAATCACCTCATATTCCAGCAGATCGTAGAGAGAGTTGGCATCCAAATCATCTTGGGCTGCCGGATCAATGCCGTCGATTTCTTGGCCAATCGCCCAGCCGTTATGACCGTTGTAGCCTTCAGGCCACCAGCCATCCAAAACCGACAAATTCAAACCACCGCTGAAGCCCACCTTCTGACCGGAGGTGCCGGAGGCCTCTAGAGGACGACGCGGGTTGTTCAGCCACACATCCACCCCCTGCACCAAGTTACGACCGACATAGGCATCGTAATTTTCGATAAAGGCGATGCGATCTGCCACTTCAGGTTGGTTGGACCACTCCACCACCCGTTGAATCAGGCGTTTCCCCCCTTCATCCCGTGGGTGAGCCTTACCGGCAAAGATGATCTGAACGGGATAGTCCTTATTGGTGAAGATGCGGGTAATCCGCTCCAAATCCCGCAGGATCAGGTCGCCCCGCTTGTAGGTGCTGAAGCGACGGGCAAACCCAATCGTCAGGATCTTGGGATCCAAAAGGTGGCCTACAGCTTGAATGCGCTCATTGGCTTCCCCACGATTGCGCCGAGCTCGCAACACCCGGTGGCGAGCAAAAGACACCAAACGCTCCCGCAGAGCCGCCTTGCAACGCCATAATTCTTCATCGGGAATCTCCTTAACCTGCGCCCATACCTCGGGATCCGACATCCGCTCTGGCCAATCGGGCCCCAAATACTGGTTGTAGAGATTCCAGAACAAGGGTGAGATCCAGGTACGAGCGTGAACACCATTGGTAATGGAGCCGATCGGCACCTCCTCCACAGACCGCTCCGGATAGAGCACATGCCACATTTCCCGGGAAACCCGTCCGTGTAGCTTGCTCACCCCGTTGGCTGCCCGGGCATACCGCAAAGCCAGCACCGTCATATTAAAGCGCTCCCAGGGATCCCCGGTGCGACGAGCTCCCAAGGCCAAGAATTGCTCCCGTGTCAGACCCAGTTGCGGCCAGAAGGAGGCGAAGAAAGTATCCATCTCATTGGGACCAAAAGCATCGTGACCTGCCGGCACAGGCGTATGGGTGGTGAACAGACACTTCTCCCGAATCTTCGGCTCTGCTGCCAAAAAGGGCATACCGCGGGAAACTTCTTCCCGCAACAGCTCCAGCGTTAGGAACGCGGCATGCCCCTCATTCATGTGGTAGACCGAGGGATCCAAGCCCAACTGGCGCAGCAGACGTACACCTCCAATGCCAAGAATGCACTCCTGCGCGATGCGGGTATCGGTACTACCGCCGTAGAGGTGGCCGGTAATCCATCGATCGACCGGGTCATTTTCTGGAATATCGGTATCGAGAAGGAAGAGGGGTACCCGACCCACATCTACCCGCCAGGTACGCGCCTTCACCACTCGCTGCCGCATCGCCACTTCCACCAACAGAGGGCTGCCATCCTGACGGCGTACCAAGGTGAGAGGCAGCAAGTCAAATTCAGAATCTTCGTAGAGTTCCCCTTGCCAGCCGCTGTTGTCGAGGCGCTGTTGAAAGTAGCCCTGCCGATAGAGCAAGCCAATCGCCACCATCGGCACCCCCAAATCAGAGGCAGACTTGAGGTGGTCGGCAGCCAACATGCCCAAACCACCGGAGTAGGTGGGCAAAGACTCGTGCAAACCGTACTCGGCACAGAAGTAGGCAATCGGGCGCTGCCAGTCATAGCTTTTCATGGTGCGCTTAGCCCAGGTGTCCTCAGCGGCAATGTAGACGCGATAGGACTTCACCATCCGTTGCAGAGTGGCTAGATAGTTCACATCCGTAGCCAAGGCGGCCAGGCGCAGATAGGAGACTTCCTCCAGCATGCGCACGGGATTATGGGAGGTTTTCTCCCACAAGGCGGGATCCATTTCCCGGAAAATGGTGAGGTGATCCGGGTTCCAAGTCCACCAATAGTTGCGGGCGATCTCGCACAAGGGCGTGAGAGCCTCTGGGAGTACGGGACAACGCTCAGGAAAGGCAGGGGCTAAGGTGGCGATGGACATAGTACAGATACCTGGGGATAAAGTTTAGGCTCGAAAAAGAAGGAGAGAGCGATCCTGGTAAACGTGTTTCAATTATTGGGTCAATTCTGAGGATTTCGACAGGAGAATTCAAGATCTCTACAAGATCCCCAAGGGATCCAAGCCGGATTTTCTCGGGATCCCTCGGTCTTGCCACTGCAACGGGAAGTGCTCGAAACTTAGTTCCCATAGGCAGTCTAGCCAACGATGAAATCAAAAATGCCGGAACATCCAAAGACAATCTGCCATTGGAGCTAACAAAATCTATAGAATCGCAACAGACTCTCAGGAATCAACTCCAGAGGCAGTAAAAGTCTTGCTTTCCACAAAACTCTAAAGAATGCTGCCGCTTTTGCTACCAAATAGGCCATTAGAATCTCCCTTTCCAATAGCTTGCCCTGGGATCCCTGGCCTGGTTCTAACGCCCCTCCACCAATGCCAGGCCCGTATTGCGGTAGTAATGGCTGAGGATCTGCTGATAGGAATAGTTTTGGCCCGCCATGCCAGCAGCGCCCCACTGGCTCATGCCCACCCCATGTCCGTAGCCGCGCCCCTGAATCTCGAAAAATGCCGGTGGGGATCCCGTCATGGGAGTCAAGCTGGCGGTGGTCGTCGCAGCCCCGCGCGGGCTAATGGCGATCATCGTGCTGCGCAACCCCAAGAGCCGACGAAATTCCCCCGCATTCAGGTCTTTGCTGCCCTGGGATCCCGTCAAGCGCAACATCATCGCCCGTCCCCAGGGGGAGCTGCGCAACACCTCGACCGAGCGAATCACCCCAATCCCAGAGGCCAACTGCTGGATTTGCTGGGCGGGAATGGTGGCCGTCCAGCTAAACACGGGCGAGTTTTGGTCGAAATCCGGCACCCCCTGCAAATAGGGCAACGACTCTAGCCACACGTTGCCCGCATCATCCGTATGCCCCCCCGCAGAGGAGTGGAAAACGGCGTTGATCAACTGCCCTTGATGGGTGAGAACCTGTCCGGCAGTCTCGCGGGCAGCCGCTTGGGTACGGCTGGATTCGGCGGCCACCCCTTTGTACACCTGCCAATCGACGCTATCCCCCAGATCAAAAGGTTGGTTAGAACGGCGACCGCGGTGGTAGAGAGCATAAGTACGGGAGGCTACCGCTTGGGCCTTGAGGGCCTCAAGAGGGAAACGATGTCCCATTTCGCTACCCACCACACTGGAGACATAGTCATCTAGTCCCACTTGATTGATGGCGATCAACCCGCTCTCGCCCGGGATCAACTCCACCAAGCCGCGATACCAATTCTGGTTGATAAACACCAGCCCATCCGGGGAGGTGGGCTGCAGAAAAAGGCGTTGTCCCTGCTGGCCGGCTAGGCTTATCCCGGCCCCCGAACGGCTAGCCCGCAACGGTTGCATGGCCTGCACCTCTGCCAGAGGTTGTCCCTGGGCATTCAACAGCCGCGCCCCTGTAGAGCTACCAAGAGTGACTTGCGGTTTGTTGACTGCGATCCCCACCCGCAGCAGCACGCGCGCCTGTACGGGGAAGGTCAGACAGAGCCAGGCCCAAATCAGCAGGGCAATACCCTTAAACCAAGCGGATTGAGGATGGGATCGAAAGGAAGAGGAAGGAGAGGGAAAGAAGGCAACAGGCACACACAGGATCCTCAAAACGAGCAACGATCCGCCTACCTGCGGGCAGGCATAACCAGAAGTTAATGGTTCAGCCAACAGTGAACAACTGAACGGCGACGGCCAACTCCACATCTAGGGGATGCCATTGTAAGGAGCAACTCCCCTCACGATCTCAACCAGATCCTGAACCAGGAGCAGCCGAGCTCGTTATGACAGTATCAAAAACATCTCCCAGATGCACGACCCCAACCCGACAATTCTCTAGGGATGGGGGGGGATCCCCCGCAGCCGCAGGAACCACTGTTGCAGCAGTTGCCGACACTCTGCCTCACAAACCCCGCCGATCACCTCTGGGCAATGGAAGCTCGCGTCGGATGCAGGCAAATTCAGCACACTACGCAACGCGCCGGCCTTAGGGTCATCCGCACCGTAGATCACCTGAGCCAGTCGAGATTGGCTGATCGCCCCGGCACACATCGGACAGGGTTCGAGAGTCACGTACAGCCGACAGCCCAACAGTTGCCAATCTCCCAGTTGTTGTCCCGCTTGCCGCAAAGCCAAGATTTCCGCATGAGCGGTGGGATCCCGATCCCGTTCCCGCCGATTGCCGCTCAAGGCTAGCAACCGTTCTCCAGGGCCGACCACCAAAGCTGCCACCGGAATGTCTCCTGCTTCTCCCGCCCGTGCGGCCTCCTCAAGAGCCAACTGCATCCAGGCGCGATGAATTGGCCAGGGATCCCGACTGCTTGGCTGTGAGGCGTTGGGGAAATTGCCCTTATTCCCGATCATTTTGGGCCTTTCGAGCACTGCCGTCGTCTTCAAGATTTGCTAAGTTGATCACACGTGGCCCTACTAAACTGAACTATCAGAAATATCAGATTCAGATCAGGTGGAGCATCAGGCGTGAATCGGGCTGTCTGACACAGAATCGATGCACGCTACTTTGTCACAGCCATCAGCTTTCTTGTCGATGTTGCACAGCTTTGGGAGGAATCATGGTGCGGATTCTACGACACACACTTCTGGCGATGGTTTTGTTCGGTGGAGGCGTCGCAGGTGGGGTCTGGCTATCGTCTCGAGCGGGGCAAGAATGGCTGGAACAGAGTCCCGTGAGCACCTGGACGCAACGGGCCACAGAGGAGGTGCAATCCCGTCTGCCCCAGCCTGAATCTCGTTCTGGATCTGCCGATGTTGTCCGGCCTTCCAATTTTATTGCGGTGGTTGCCGAAGAGGTGGGGCCAGCAGTGGTGCGTATTGATGCCACCCGCACGGTGTCGAGAGTGGCCAACCCTGAATTGTTTAACCAACCCCTGTTCCGCCGTTTCTTCGGGGATCAGATGCCGCAACTGCCGCAGGAGTTTCAGCGGGAAGGAACGGGATCCGGGTTCATCATCGATGCCAGTGGCCTGATCCTTACCAATGCTCATGTGGTGGATGGCAGCGAGCGGGTGACGGTGCATTTGCTGGATGGGCGCACCTTTGAGGGGGAAGTGAAGGGTTCGGATCCCGTCACCGATGTGGCGGTGATCAAAATCAAGGGTGAGGATCTGCCCACTGTGACGCTAGGAGACTCCGACCAAGTGCGACCAGGGGATTGGGCTATCGCCATCGGCAACCCGCTCGGCCTGGATAACACCGTGACAGCCGGGATCATCAGCGCCGTCGGACGCTCTTCCGGGCAAATTGGGGCCGCCAACAAGCGGGTGGCTTTCCTGCAAACGGATGCGGCGATTAACCCCGGCAACTCCGGTGGCCCACTCTTGGATGCGGAGGGGCGTGTGATCGGGGTGAATACGGCCATTTTCCAACGGGCCCAAAGTGTCGGCTTCTCCATTCCCATCAACCGGGCCATGGAAATCGCTGAGCAGCTCATCCACAATGGCCGCGTTGATCACGCCTTCTTGGGCATTCGTATGATTACCCTCAACCCGGAAATTGTGGAGCGCCTCAACCGGGATCCCGAGCGCCCCACGACCCTAACCGTGCAAGAGGGAGTTTTGATTGGGCAGGTCATCCCTGGATCCCCAGCCGAGCAAATCGGACTGCGGGAGGGAGATGTGATCACCCAGATCAACGGTCAGCCCATCCGCGATGCTGAACAGGTTCAGCAGATGGTAGAGGCGACCGGTGTGGGCAATGCCCTCAATGTGCAGGTGCTCCGGGACGGACAGGAGCAAAACTTTGAAGTCAGAACCGGGGTACTGCCTGCAGATTCTTAAGGTTGATCGGGAGTCGGAGCCCTTTCTTTGTTACTTTTTTGTCACTTTGTTGAGCTGAGGCCGGATCTCGAGTGAGATCTGGCTTTATGGAGTTAGTGCTTGCCCATGAGTTAGTCGGAGTAGCCACGTGACCCCTGAGCCGGATCCCCAACCGATTCCCCTAGCCTCTACCCCTGAAGCAAAACCGATGGCCAAGGGCAAAAAGAAGCGGCTTAAAACCGCCGGGATCCCTAGATCCACTTTTTTCACGGGGCAGCCTGATCCCAAGCGCCGTAAACTCTCGCAAAAGGATTACGAGCGGGAGTTGTTTCCTTTGAAAGTGGAGTTGGTGAAGCTGCAATATTGGGTGAAGCACAAAGGCTTAAAGGTGGTGATTATCTTCGAGGGGCGAGATGCCGCTGGCAAGGGGGGCATGATCACGACATTGACCCAACCCCTCAATCCACGCGGCTGTCGGGTGGTGGCCTTGGGGGTACCGTCGGATCGGGAGCAAACCCAGTGGTACTTTCAGCGTTATGTAGCCCATTTACCTGCTGCCGGGGAGATCGTCATTTTCGACCGCAGTTGGTATAACCGGGCTGGGGTTGAGAAGGTGATGGGCTTTTGCACTGAAGAGGAGTATCAGGAGTTCATGCGCTCCTGCCCCGAGTTTGAGCGAATGCTGGTGCGCTCCGATATTATTTTGTTGAAATACTGGTTTTCCGTCAGCGATGAGGAACAAGAACGGCGCTTCCAAAAACGGGTGAAGGATCCCCTCAAGCGCTGGAAACTCAGCCCCATGGATATCGAGTCCCGTAACCGTTGGGTGGAATATTCCCAGGCCAAAGACACCATGCTGGCCCACACCAATATTCCAGAGGCCCCCTGGTTTACGGTGGAAGCCGACGACAAACGCCGCGCTCGCCTTAACTGCATTCACCACATTCTCAGCAAGATCCCCTACGAAGATCTGATCCCTGAGGCGGTGGAGCTGCCCCCCCGCAAGGAAGGGGAGCATTATCAGCGCCCACCCCGCAACGAACAGTTCTATGTGCCGTCGGTGTACTGAGTTTTCTCTAACCCCTGTGACACAATAGCCCCAGGAGCGGGGATTGAGCATGGCTTGGGCAGTCGGGGAAAAGCTCCAAGAGGGGCGCTATCGCATCGAGTCAATTTTGGGGGAGGGGGGTTTTGGCATCACCTACTGTGCCTGGGATAGCTTCCGGGCTGATCAGGTGGTGATCAAGGCGCTCAACGACAGCATTGCCCGGGATCCTGAGTATCCGCGCTTTCAGCAGAATTTTGTCAACGAAGCCTTGCAATTGGCTCGTTGCCATCACCCGCATGTGGTCAAAGTCGAGGAGGTAATCTGCGAGGGAGAGTGCTGGTGCATTGTCATGGAGTTTATTCGCGGCCAAACCCTGCATCAGCTTCTACGTCAAACGGGGCCACTGCCCTTGCCCGAAGCCTTGCGCTTTACCCAAGAAGTGGGATCCGCCCTGAGCACCCTCCACGAGCAAGGGATCCTGCATCGGGATGTAAAACCGGCCAACATTATGGTGCGGTCTGAGTCCAAACAGGCGGTGTTGATCGACTTTGGTTTGGCCCGCGGCTTTTCTCAGGGCACCCTACAGCGGCACACCTCTTATGGTACCGATGGCTATGCCCCCCTGGAGCAGTATGACACCTGGCGGCGTCGAGGGGCGTTTATCGATGTTTATGCCCTAGCGGCCACCCTCTACACAATGCTGACCGGGATGGTGCCCCTGTGTGCCCCAGTACGAGCCACAGGCCGAGAGCTGGATCCGCCCCAACGGCTGAACCCCCATATTCCCGACAGGGTGAGCCAAGCGATTGTGCAGGGGATGGCTTTGAAATGGGAGGAACGCCCACAAACGATAGCGGAATGGCTGCAACTGCTCGGAGAAGAGACTTCTGAAGGGATCCCTGAAGACACCTCTGTCAATGCAATAAGGACAAATGCAATAAGGATAAACGTGGGAGCAGAGGATAAGGGTCAGCCCCAACCTGGGATCGGGATCCACACCCGTGATCTCGAGGAACTGCAGCAGATCCTGGTGGAAGATGAGTTGGAACAGTTGTTGAGAGAGCATTCTGCTGAGGAGCTAGAACGCATCGTTGCCTCGCCCACCCCTCCTACGGTGAAAAGGGTCTCTAGGGACTCTGATCCTGGATCCCTTGTGTTCCCAGAGGTGCAGATGGGGCCAGACTTTGGCCCAATCGGATCCCGTCCGATGGTGCACCCGGTCACTCCCCCCTGGCAAGAATGGGTTGGAGAAGCGGCTCCTGCTTTTCAAGGGTTATGGGATCGTCTGCAAGCCGGGCAATGGGGAGAGGCAGATCGCTGGACAACGGCCCTGATGTTGAAATTAAGCGGGCGCTCCCAGACGGGCTACTTTACCCTCGAAGACATTCAGGCTTTTCCCTGCCGGATGCTGCGGCTGATCGATCAGTTTTGGATGCAGTCTAGTCTGGGACACTTCGGCTTCAGTGTGCAAAAACAACTGTGGCAGGGGCTAGACAACAGCGGGGTATTCCCCAGCTCCCGGCCCCGCGAAGAACAGATGGCGGAAAAAGTAGGGTGGTGGGTACAGGGCTACTGGCTGGGGTATGGCGAGTTAAAAAACCACCTTCAGGCGCCCAAAGGGCATTTACCCGTCGGGTTCTTCTGGGGCTACGCTGGAGGGTTGCGCTCAGCTCTGTTGCTGTTGGATCGGGCAGTGCTGCAAAAAATGAATGCCTGTCTTTAATAGAAATTGGCTATCCCATCGAATACAGAAGATGCGGCTGGGATCCTTTCTGGACAGGCATGATCACCTCCTTTTTGGCTGAACTTATCGGATGGATTACGCCCCAATGTTAGCAGTTTGACTCCAACAGTTTGTATCATCCGCTAGGCTGACTGTACGAGGCGTACAGCAGCGCCAAGGCCCTGACTGTGCCTGGATTCCTACTGTGTCGGACTGGAGACAGCCCTATGCCAAGCTCGGCCCCCATCACCTTGCCTTCTACCCAATGGCACGCTTTGCCGGAACAGGAAGTGATTCAGCAAGTCGTCGGCACATCGGGATCCTCCTCCCTGCTTGCGGAAACGGGCTTACCCCTATCCCTGGTGGCGGAGCGACAGGAGCAATACGGCCCCAACGAGCTGAAGGCCAAGGCGGCTACTCCTGCCTGGATGCGCTTTCTGTTGCAGTTCAACCAGTCGCTGCTCTACATCCTGATGGTGGCGGGCACGATCAAAGCCTTTCTGGGATCCTGGCGCAACGCCATCGTCATTTGGGCGGTGGTGCTGATCAACGCCATCATCGGCTACATCCAAGAGGCCAAAGCAGAAGAGGCCATCTCCGCTCTGGCCCAGTCGGTCACCACCGAAGCCACCGTGATGCGGGGAGGGCAAAAGCTGAAAATACCCTCGCGGGAGCTGGTGCCGGGGGATATCGTGCTGTTGGCCTCGGGGGATAAAGTGCCTGCAGACCTGCGCCTGTTGAGCGTGCGCAATCTACAGGTGGATGAATCCGCCCTCACCGGCGAATCGGTACCGGTAGAAAAGCAGACGGGATCCCTGCCGGAAGATACCCCCCTTGCTGATCGACAGAACATGGCCTATGCCGGTAGCTTTGTCACCTTTGGTCAGGGTACGGGCTTGGTGGTGGCCATTGGCAACGAGACCCAGACGGGTCGTATCTCGGGGTTGATCGAAAAGGGAGGATCCCTGGAAACCCCTCTGACACGCAAGTTCGAGCAATTCAGCCTGATGCTGCTCAGGATCATCCTCACCCTAGCTGCAGTCACCTTTGCGGTTGGGCTGGTGCAGGGGCAAGGTGCAGTGGCGATGTTTGAGGCGGCGGTGGCCTTGGCAGTGAGTGCCATTCCCGAAGGCTTGCCTGCTGTGGTGACTGTGACTCTGGCGATCGGGGTCTCGCGGATGGCACAACGACATGCCATCATTCGCAAACTACCGGCGGTGGAAACCCTAGGTAGTGCAACGGTGATCTGCTCTGACAAAACTGGCACCCTGACGGAAAACCAAATGACCGTACAGGCCATCTACGCCGGGGGTGAGCGGTTTCGGGTAACCGGCACAGGCTACAGTCCGCAGGGCCAGATTCTCCGCTCCCCTGCCGATAGCGAGGCCGCCGCTCCAGTAGATCCACAGGCTCTGCCCGCGTTGAAAACCTGTCTGTTGGCGGGATCCCTCTGTAACGATACACGACTGAAACTCAAGGATAACGGCCAACTAGAGGTAGTAGGGGATCCCACTGAAGCGGCCCTGATCGTGGTGGGGCAAAAGGTGAACATGGAAGTGGAGGAACTGCACCGTCGCTATCCCCGCCTCGACAGCATCCCCTTCGAGTCCGAGTTTCAATACATGGCCAGCCTGAATCGACTTGGGCCAGATGAGCACTGTATTTATGTGAAGGGATCCCTTGAAGCCCTGCTCAGTCGCTGCCAAACAGAGCTAGATGCACAGAGGGAACTCCGGCCCATTGAAGGGGAGCGGATCTGGCAACAGGCGGATCATTTGGCTCGACAGGGATTGCGGGTTCTGGCCTTTGCCCAGAAGGTTGTTCCCAGCAGCCAGGAGAAACTCGAACATGCAGATATCGAATCTGGCCTCACCTTTCTCGGGTTGCAAGGGATGATCGATCCGCCCCGGCAAGAAGCTATCGCAGCCGTTCGTTCCTGTCAGTCTGCCGGGATCCAAGTGAAGATGATCACCGGTGACCATGTTCTCACTGCCCAAGCGATTGCCGAACAGATGGGCCTGGGGGCAGGGCAGGCGATACAAGCTTACAGTGGACGGGACCTAGAGCAGTTCAGCCCAGAAGAGTTTGTCGATGCGGCCAATCAGGGATCCGTCTTTGCGCGGGTGATCCCTGAGCAAAAACTGCGCCTAGTGGAGGCGTTGCAGTCGCGGGGGCAAATCGTGGCCATGACCGGAGATGGGGTTAACGATGCGCCCGCCCTCAAACAAGCGGATGTGGGCATTGCCATGGGGCGGGGCGGCACCGAAGTGGCCAAAGCCGCAGCCGACATGATCTTGACGGATGACAATTTTGCCTCCATCGAAGCAGCCGTGGAGGAGGGGCGTACCGTCTACAACAACCTTCTCAAAGCCATCGCTTTCATCCTGCCGGTGAATGGGGGGGAATCCATGACGATCCTGCTCAGTGTGCTCTTGGGCCGCGAGCTGCCGATTTTGGCGATTCAGGTGTTGTGGCTGAACATGATCAACTCCATCACCATGACGGTGCCCCTGTCCTTCGAACCGAATACAGGCCGCGAAATGCTCCGCCCGCCCCGGGATCCGAAGGCCAATTTGCTCTCCCCCAGGCTGTTGCAACGGATTCTCTTGGTCTCGGTGTTTAACTGGATCCTGATTTTCGGTATCTTCGAGTACATCGAACAAACCACCGGCAATATCGATCTCGCCCGTACGATGGCCATTCAAGCCTTGGTGATGGGGCGAATCTTCTATTTGCTCAGCCTGAGCCAGGCAATTCCAACTCTGTTGGGCCGGGGGCGCGCCAGCCAACTGGAGCGCCATGAACGTTTGATGGATACGGCAGCCATCGCCATCGGTATTGGGGGGGCGATTCTGTTACAAATCCTGTTCAGCCAGTGGGGCCTGTTCAACATCATCTTCGAT
The DNA here is from genome assembly GCF_021533835.1 of Synechococcus sp. Nb3U1. NCBI lineage: Bacteria > Bacillati > Cyanobacteriota > Cyanophyceae > Synechococcales > Synechococcaceae > Synechococcus > Synechococcus sp. Nb3U1. Next base: position 811,524 of record NZ_JAKFYQ010000002.1, read on the forward strand.
ACGGCACCGCTGTCTTGGGAACAATGGAGCCTTTGTCTGTTGGTGGGTCTGCCGATGATTTTTGTCTCGGTGGTGGCCAATCGCCTGGATCCCAATTAAATATAAACAAGTGCCTAGGGCTGTCATTGCAGGTTTTGATGACGGCGCCTCCCATCTGAGAAACCCTGAGGAGGGGATCCCTTGCTACAGCTTTGGCTCACTGCTGCCCGCTATACTGCAGGGCTGTGTTGTGGAAGCAAGTCAGTCCTATGGTCAGCCCCGATCTGTTTACGCCCTTCCAGATGGGAGCCGTGCCCTTGCCCAACCGCATCGTTATGGCTGCCCTGACACGGTGCCGAGCTGGGGCAGGCAACGTTCCTACTCCCTTAAACGCCCTCTATTACAGTCAACGGGCTAGTGCCGGATTGATCATTGCCGAGGCCACTCAAGTGTCCCCTCAGGGGGCAGGGTATCCTCGCACACCGGGCATTTATAGTGAAGCCCAGGTGGCAGGGTGGCGACAGGTAACGACAGCGGTTCACCAGGCAGGAGGACGCATCTTCCTGCAACTGTGGCATGTGGGGCGGCTATCTCATCCACTGTTGCAAGAACAAGGCCAATGGCCCGTTGCGCCTTCAGCCATTGCCGCTAGAGGCCATGTCACCTTGGCCGATGGCAGTCATCATCCTTATGTCACCCCACACCCCTTAGAAACTGAAGAAATTGCCCAGATTATTGCAGACTTTCGCAAAGGAGCCGAAAATGCTCGCCGGGCTGGGTTTGACGGTATTGAGCTTCACGCCGCTTTTGGCTATCTTTTCGACCAATTTCTGCAAGACAACAGCAACCATCGCACCGATGTCTATGGCGGTTCTTTGGAAAATCGGGCTCGCTTTCTGCTGGAAGTCACCGAAGCTGTGATCGGGGTTTGGGGCGCTGGACGAGTGGGGATTAAACTGTCTCCAAGCAACACTCACCACAACATGGCGGATTCCGATCCGGTTCGCACCTTTAGCTATGTGGTGGAACAACTGAATCGCTTTGCGCTCTCCCATTTGCAAATTATGGAGACCGGTGAATCGGATTTGCGCCACGGGGCCACTCCCATCCCAACCGCGATCTTTCGCCCTCTCTATCGAGGCAATTTGATGGTGAATGGCGGCTACGACTACGAGAAAGCAACTCGGGTTTTGGCTTGTCAAGAGGCAGATCTTGTCTCGTTTGGGCGACTTTTTATTGCCAATCCTGACCTGCCACAACGCTTTGTCCAGGGATCCCCGCTGAATCCTGTGGATCGCTCCACCTACTATACTGAGGGGCCAAAGGGTTATACCGATTACCCAACCCTGAATCCACTGAATCCAATAAAAGCAGAAGTTGCCTTTAGCTCCTGACCTCTTTTGTGCTAGATCACCGTTTGACAAGAGCAGGAACGCCAGCTCACAAGAATCTTTCCCCTCTGGTCTCCTGCTTCAAGCAAGAGCAGGAAAACTTGTCCTCAAAAATGGTTCAGACTTTTGGTTGCAGAAGTACATTCGGGGGCTATGATTTTAGAGAAGGATGTAGGACATTAAAAAATGTCGGATATACCACCACAACCTTTAACCGGCAAAGCTCTGCTACAGAAGGTCGAAGCTCTGGGGCATCTTCCGCGCCGGGAAACGGCGAAGCGATGTGGCTATGTAACCCTAACCAAGACCAACAAGCCTCGTGTCAACTTAAATGAGTTTTATGATGCGGTGTTGGCGGCAAAAGGTCTGAGTCTCACTCCAGGTTCCAGCCGGGACAAGCGGGGGCGTGAGCCAACCTTTCGGGTCAGTGTTCACAAAAATGGCCAACTGATCATTGGGGCGGCTTACACCGAAAAAATGCAGCTTAATCCGGGTGATGAGTTTGAGATTCAGCTGGGTTACAAGCACATTCATCTCAAGCAAGTCTTGAATGGTCAGGTGATGGAGGAGACAACCACAACGGAAGAAGCTCCTCCCAAAGCGACCCGAGGCCGCAAGAAAAAAATGCCTGAGGCTTAAGCTTCTTTGGGCTGGGCAGCATTAGGCCAGACGGAAAACTGTCACTGAGCCGCTCCCCTCACTCTTCACCCTCTTTAAGATTGGATCCAAAGGCTAGGTTCATTCACTCCGTTGATCCTAGATAGGGATCCTTATGCAGCAAACGGTTCAACCTCCGATTCAGTTTTTGCCGCCGCGATTGACCCCGTGGGTAGTGAATTTCGCCCAAACCTGTTTACCCTTTTGGCTGCGATTCTCCAAAGGGATCCCTCGGGTTGAGGTGGAGGGCGGCGAGCGCTTGGTTGAGCTCTATGAGCAATTTGAAGCAGGCAAAGTTCGTTTGTTGGTGGCGTTTCGTCATCCTACTCTCGACGATCCCCCCTGCTTGATGTATCTGTTTTCCCATCTTTTGCCGTGGGTGGCGAGACAACAGGGGATCCGCTTTCGGCGCCGTCCTCATGTTTTGTTCGTCTATGATCGGGGTTTGCCTTTGTGGTTGGGATCCCTAGCCGCTTGGGGGTTACCCCGTTTGGGAGGGATCCCGATTTTGCGGGGGCGGTTGGATCGCGCTGGTCTCAAAAGTTCTCGTGAGCAGTTTGTGTCGGGGCAGTATCCCTTGGCGGTGGCTCCCGAGGGGGCGGTGAATGGCCTGAGTGGTTTTCTTAACCCCCTAGAACCGGGAGTGGCGCAGATGGGCTTTTGGGCCGTAGAAGATCTGCACAAAGCAGAGCGTCCAGAGCAGGTTCTGATCCTACCCGTGGGCATTCGCTACCACTACCTGAGGGATCCCAGCTCAGCTTTAGCTCAGTTGCTCAGCCGTATGGAGGCCGACTGCAAGCTCCCCCCCTTGAGGGACTCCCGTACCGGACAGGATTACCTGTTGGCTCGCATTATGCGCCTAGGAGAACATCTGATCGAGGTGATGCAGCCTTTCTATCAGCGCTTTTATGTCCCGGTTTTGCCCCCTACTGAGGTGACCAAGACTGCTGCTGTCGAGGGTGAGGCGGATTTGTTAACTCGTCTACAGGCCCTATCGGATCTGGCCCTGCGAGTGGCAGAACAACATTTTGGCCTGCAGCCGCAAGGGGATTTAATCGAACGGCGACACCGCATTGAGCAGGCGGGATGGGCTTGGATTTATCGAGAAGATATCGCCGATATTCCCTCCCTTTCTGCCTTGGAGCGGGGTTTGGCCAATCGAGTTGCTTCTGAGGCTAGTTTTCACCTCTGGCACATGCGCCTGGTGGAAACTCTGATGGTGTTTGCGGTGCGGCCGGTACCGGAACAGCCCAGCCTACAAGGATTGGCAGAAACGGCTCTGCGCCTCTGGAGCCTATTGGCCTGGATCAAGGGGGAAAACCCCGTCGAGTTGGCTCCCCCCCGTTTGGGGCCTCGGTTAGCCCGCTTCAGCATTGGGGATCCCCTCTCGGTTTCAGAGCGCTGGCCCCTTTACCAAGCCAACCGCCGCCATGCGGTACAAACCCTGACCCAAGATTTGCAAACGGAAATGGAGCGACTCCTGAAAGGGAAACCCCACCCGCAATGAGAATGAGATCGTAAAATCTCCACCCATCTTGGGGGAAAATGCTGCGATCTGCGGCCCCCCTGATGTCAGGGTTCCCGGACAGGGATTAAACTGCTGCACATTCCCCTCTGGCTTGGGTTGTGTCCCGACGTGCCCGTACCACCAAGTCTATCCACGACACTTACCAGCTATTAGGTATGGCCGGGCAAGGGCAGTATGGCCGTGTCTTTTGTGCCCGGGCTCACCAGGGAGGAGAGTTGGTGGCTCTTAAGGAGCTACAAACCCAGCGTTTTCCCACCCACAATCTGCTGCGGGAACTGCGCTATCTCCTCACCCTCAACCACCCCAATATTACCCGCTGCTATGCCCTTGAACATGCTCGGGAGGGACGGTATTTGGTGCTGGAGTACTGTGAGGGGGGCACGCTTCGGGATCTGATCGACCAAGTGGAACGGGGGCTGTGGCTGCCGGTAAAGCAGGTTTTAGGCCTTGCAGATCAAATTTTGGCCGGGTTGGCCCATGCCCATCAACAGGGGGTGATCCATTGTGATGTTAAGCCGGAGAATATTCTGCTCAAACCCACGCCTCAGGGTTGGCAGCTGAAGCTGACGGATTTTGGCATTGCTCGCCACCCGGAACGCATCGCTGGAGAAATCACCGCTACCGGATCCCCGGCCTACATGGCTCCAGAACGGTTTTATGGGCATTTCAGCCCTGCCTCTGACCTTTACGCGGTCGGGATCATCCTGGTGGAGTTGCTGACCGGCCAACGGCCCTTTTCGGGATCCCCCAGCCAGCTGATGCACGCCCATCTGAACCAGCCGTTTGTCTGCCCCTCTGAGATCCCAGCCCCTCTGCAAACCCTTTTGGAGCTGTCGCTGCGCAAATTGCCCCCGCGGCGGTTTCGCACGGCCGCACAAATGCGCTCGGCCCTGGCAGTTTTTGCTCAGGAGTGGCAGGAGCCGAACAGTTGTTGGGTGGGGCCTCGGTTGCCCACTTCGTCGCCCCCTGTGGTTCAGGTTTGGGCAATAGCTCATTCAGACTCCTCATTAGAACAGCAGTTTCAGATTTTGGCAGACCCGGCTGGAGTGGCAGCCCCGTTGCTGCTGCGAACAACCGAGAAAGCAGTGGAGTGGTTGCCTCTACAATGTCCACAGGGATCCCCGCCTCTTCACAGTCATCCCCTCAGTGAGCCACTCTATCGGTTATTGCCTCTGGACACCTATCCTGAAGCCTTAGCCCTCGCCAAGAACAGTGTGGTTCACCTCAGCCCTGGCCGTATCCGTACTTTGCTTAGCCTTGAAGACGACTGGCAGGCAACTTGGTTCGGGGATCGCCAGCAGTTGTTTTGGGCGACAGCAACCGAGTTAGGAGCCATTCAGCTACGCCCCCACTCCCCGATCCCTGTCCAAGAAAACCTGTTCCCAGACTCCCACCGTTACTTCCGCTGGGATCTCAATTCTCTACAACCGGGCTGGAAAGGAGGGGTGCCAAAATTGCTGGCTCTGGCGGATCATCTGGTGTTGCTCTCCACCCATCCCGGCCATTCTCTGGACATGTGCCTGTTACCTCTGGCAACTGATCAAGCAGGTTTAGACCTCAAAATGGGATCCCAGCCCGTGAGCTATCGCTTGCCTTTAGATCCGGCGGCAAAGGTTGTCAGCCTTGGGGAACGGTTGTTGGTGGATGAGGGGAAGACTCCTGGGCAGAAGATGGGAATCGGTGCTGCGCAAGGGTGTTACGGCCTATATTCGGTGCAGGTGAACCCGTTACGGGTGCGCTACTGGTTTCTCAAAGAGACCCCCCACCAAATCTGCAAAGCCCCTTGGGGGATTTTGTGGGTGGGGCAGGGATCCGACGCACTAGGGGATCCCTCTAGCAATCTCTGGCTCTATAGCAAAGCTGGGGAGCCCTTGGCCAAACTGGCTCTGCCTACTGGGGTAGAGGTGTTGCGGGTGGGGCAACGAGGACAGATTTGGTTACTAGTACCCAAGACGGGGGATCCCCAGTGCTCAGAACTTTGGCAACTGGATTTGAACCAGCTTCAGGATCCTAAGCCCTGAAAAGCCAAGGGGCGAGAGGAAGGGCATGTCAGAATGGCACCAGAGCTGAGGTCGTCCACCGTTGGAGTTTCAGGTTGCAGCTGCACAGCAGGGTTCCATTGATGCCGAGGAATTGCTCGCCTTCTTTCGTTGTCGACGACTGCCCTATCTGGATCGGGTTGGCCCTACCCAGGCAAAGCTACCCCCAGAAGATCTCCTAGAGCAATGGCGGCGGGATCGCCAAACGTTAGTGGCAAGAGTGTTTGAGCAATTCCCTGGAGAACGGATAGAGGTTGGCAATAGGGCAGTGTTAGCGGCGATATCCCAAGGCGTGCAGCACATCTACGGTGGACGAATTGAGGCGGAACTTTTTTTTGAGCGGGCAGCAACGGTGGATATAACCGCCCTTAAATTTGAAACCGAGCTTTCAGTTGCAAAGGATCCCCGTCATTCCCCAGGGATCCCAGATGCTATCCCAGAGCCTACAGGTCTAGACACTGCAACTGCGGACAACATCTTGACCTCGGACTTAATCTCAGCGTTTGAGGCAATCCGGGTGAGCAGTCCCCTCGATCTACTCGTTCGGGATCAGCCCCTACCCGCCAAAGGCCAACGCCCCCTAAGACACTTTTATCTGCCGGCGCAAATTCGTATTGGCAAACGTCTCAAACCTGAGTACGAGTTGCTGCTGGCTTTGCAGGCGGAATTGCTCGGAACTTTGCAGGGGATCACCCCAAAGCGGGGAATCTTGATTTTGAAAGGGGGGAAATGGCACCCTATCCATCTGGTTCGACGGCGGGAACAGGTACGGCAGTTGATACGCGAGTATTTGCTCACCCTAAATCAGCCTGCCCCCCCCCAGGTGTTCATGGCCCGTAGCCGTTGTCATCTTTGCCATTGGCGGGAGTATTGTCGGCAATTGAATGCAGCCAGCCAACCCCTTAGCCTGCTGCCAGGAGTGACGGGATCCCGTTATCCGCTTTTACAAGAAGCGGGGATCGAGTCGGTGGAAGCTCTGGCCAACGCTCACCTAGAAACCCTACAAGCCATTCCCAAACTGGGATCCGCCGTCGCCCTACAACTGAAACGGCAAGCCCATGCCACCCTCACCCAGCAACCCGTCTGGATTCAGCAGGAGCCTTTCCCAGAAGCTGCTGTCGAAATTTACTTTGATATTGAGGCGGATCCCCGTCACAATGTTGCTTATCTGCTGGGCTTACTGGTGGTAGAGCAAACGAAAGATACCCACGCATTTCGCTATCACAGTTGTTTGGCTGCAACTCCAGAAGAAGAAGGGCATGTGTGGCAGCAGTTTTTGCGCCTGACAGAACAGCATTCCGAAGCACCCATTTATCATTTCCACGGGTTTGAAGTACAAACCTGTCAACGCCTTGCTCAGCAATACAATACGGATCCCCACCAGGTGCGGCAATTGTTGAAGCGCTTTGTGGATTTGCACGAATGGGTACAGCGTTCTGTAGTATTGCCAATCGAGAGTTACTCCCTCAAAAACATCGCCCGTTGGCTGGGGTTTGAGTGGCGGATCCCCGATGCCAGTGGGGCACAGTCGATTTACTGGTACAGCCAGTGGTTGGAAACTCAAAACCGAGATTTTTTGGAGCGCTCGGTAACTTACAACGAGGATGACTGCCGCGCAACCCATCGCCTCAAAGATTGGCTAGCCAAAGGCGCAGATTTCAATCCCTAGGGCAGCGGTTCTCCGCAAAAAAGATCAACCCAGTTTGGATTAAAATCACCCATAGATCATTAGACTGTGAGGGATCCAATGCGACTCAAATCCCATGAATCCCCCCGCCAACAGGGAAGAAACCATCGCGGGCGGGGTGGGGCAGCCCGCAAACGACAACTGGACAAACGGAACCGTACCTTGATGCAACGACTGCGACAGGGTGACCGTTCCCCATCTACTTCATCTTCAAGGCAGGGTCAATTCAGCCCTGCTTTTTTTGTGGCTGTTATTCCCCTCAGGTTTCAGGTTAGATCGTCAGAGGCGGGATCCCAACCTACGGTTTTGGCTACCTGATCCGCTAACTTGGTTGCATCAAAGGGTTTGGTAATCACCCCACACACCCCCAGCGGCAAAAATTGCTGCTTGACCAACCGTGCCCGTACTTTTGCTGTCAAGAGAATGACCGGAATATCTCGAGTTTTGGGGTTGGCCCGCAATTGACGGAAGGTGGTTGGGCCATCCATATCCGGCATCATCACATCCAACAGAATCACATCTGGGTGAGCTGTTTCTGCAATGCGAATCCCTTCTTCGCCGGAAGGCGCACTCCACACTTCCCAGCCGGCCATAATTTCCAGGCTAAGCTGAGCCACTTCGCGGATATCGTCTTCATCATCCACCACCAAAACCCGGCGGGTCAGAGTAGCATCACTGGAGGTAGAAGTTAAAGTTTGCATGGTCTTAGCCAATTGAGTCACTACGCAATGGATGAATCATTCAGGAGCAAAAAGGGGCAACGTAAAAAAGAAGGTACTGCCTTTGCCGACTTCGCTCTCTACCCAGATCCGCCCCCCATGTTGGCGGACAATGCTGCGACAAATCGCCAGTCCTAAGCCGGTGCCGCCCTTCTCGCGGGAGTCAGAACTATCCACCTGCTTGAAGCGGTGAAAGATCGTCTCTAGGTTGGCTGCCGGAATCCCGCGACCCTGATCCTGCACCCAAAAGATGACTTGATGGGCATGCCGTTGTTTGACCCCTAAGTGCACGGTTGATCCTGTCGGCGAGAACTTAATGGCATTGCTGAGCAGGTTGGTCAAGGTTTGAATAACGCGATCGGGATCCGCTTGTATCGTCACTGGCAAGGGCTGAGCAACCAAATGAACCTGTGCTTGCTCCGCCATTGAGCGCATGGTTTCAGCAGCATACCGAATCAGCTCCGCCGCATCACAGGGCTTTTTCTCCATACTCAGGCTGCCCGCCTCCATCCGATCCAAATCCAGAATGTCATTCACCAGACGCACCAGGCGTTCGGTATTGGTGGCCGCAATTTGCAGCAGGCGCTCCCCCTTGGGCACTAGGGATCCCAACTTACCAGTGGCCATCAGGCTCAATGCCCCGTGAATGGAGGTGAGAGGGGTACGCAACTCGTGGCTAACAATCGAGATAAATTCATCCTTCATGCCCTCTAACGCTTGTCGTTCCGTGATGTCTTCCACCATCGTCAGGCCATAGCCCTCTTCTTTTTGTTCCGAGTCAGAGGTGGAAATACGACCAAAGGTCAGTTGTGTCCAAACCCAACGGCCATCTCGCCTTAAAAAGCGCCTTACCTGTTGGTAACTGTGAATCTCCCCTTGAGCAAGGCGCTCCTGTTGTCGTTTCTCCTGTTGCCGTTCTTCTGGAGTCAGCTCAGGACTCGCTTGGGCTAGGGATCCCAGGTGAAGCCCCACCAATTCAGAAGCATCAGCATACCCCAACATTTCCGCCAAAGCCCGGTTTGCCGTGAGAACATGGCCCTGCCGATGGGTGAGGGCAATCCCAATCGGTGCTTCTGTGAAAATGCTGCGGAACCGTTCCTCACTTTGGGCCAGGGCACGGTTGGCTTGTATCCATTCCGCCGTGCGGGCTTCCACCCGTCGTTCCAGTTCTTCGTTAACCTGCCGCAGTTGCGCCTCCGCCTGCTTGCGTAGACTGATGTCGATCACCATGTACAAGGTGCCCAAGAATCCTCCCTCCTACTCAGACTCCAGCATCGGACTGGTAGACACCAAACTCCAGAGCAGGGATCCGTCTTTGCGCCACCAGCAAATCTCCAATTGTTCGGAGGAGACTTGGCCCGGTGGAACCGATAGCCTTTGTACCCTCTGGCGTTGATCTGGCTCGACAAATTCCATCAGACCACGCCCCAACATTTCTGGAGCAGTGTAGCCCAACAGTTGTCCCAAACGACGATTGATAAAGCAGGTTTTTCCCTGTTCATCCACCACCCAGATCCCTTCCTGGGCTGTATCCACGATGCGTCGATACAGTTGTTCGTGGGCTCGCTGCGCATCCGGATGAACCTGTGGATGGGTTGGATCCCAGACCTTTCGGCCTTTATCGATCTCTTGACCTGTATTCCCCAATGGCGATGAAGGAGCTGAGGTGGAGGGATACACGGTCGGATCCTCCAATTGCCAAAAGCGGCGAAGCTGCAACTGAGCTATCACCTGCTCCGCCACCGTTTGCAATCCCTGCAATTGCGACAAACTAAACTGCCGTGGCTGCGGATCCATGACACTTAAAGTGCCCAGCACAAAGCCTTCCCCATCGATCAAAGGTTGATTGGCATAGGCACGAATACAGGGATCCCTGACTACCAATGGATGCTCCCGATAGCGAGGATCCTGATCCAGATCAGTTAACAGCAACGGTTCCGGACGACAAATAGCCTGTGCACACCAGGACTGCTCCCGAGGCAATGCTTCAACCTTCCAGCCGTAAGCAGCCTTGAACCAATGGCGCGACTGATCGATAAAACCAATCAAAGCAATGGGTGCCTCACAAATTTGAGCGGCCAACCGACACAAATTGTCCCATACAGGCTCCGCGACAGTATCCAAAACACCATACCGGTAGAGAGCTGCCAACCGAGCCGCCTCATAGACTTCTGCAACATCAAGTTCTGTAGGCACCATGAGATTCGCTAGAATGCAGCGAATGAAACCATTGAAACAAAAAAGCAACCCTGTTTACAGCTTTTTTCAGTGATACCTACTACAGCTAATGTAGACGAATCTACTAGCTGACAAGGATCCTGCTTAGCTTCATGCCTTACATGAAGTTGGAAAAAGTTGTAGAAAATTGCTTCAAGAGACATAACAATCACCGATCAGCCCACTCATCTGGTCAAGATCAATGAACCGGAGCCGCAGCAAAATCATCAACAGTGGCCCCATCTGCTGTTGCTGTAGCTTTCTCGCCAAAGCCAACTGTCTTTGATCGATAATGCCCTGGGCAAGCAACTGCTGTTCCAGGGAGGCTTCGTTGAACAGAGACATTGACAAACCATCCTTACGTGCAAGTAGACCAAGGTGCTCGCTGGAGTGATTAGCAGAGACCTGTGGCGCTCAATTTCCCCTCAGCCTGCTGAATCCAGATGAATTTCCCCTGAATCCAGGGTTAAGCCTCTCTGAACAGGCTGAGCCAAACCGAGATCAGGCATGTACAGTGACTCTAAAGTAGAGAATGGATGTGAAGGACTTGTGAAACTCCACCCCCAGGGATCCCAGCGTGAAGCTCCTTTTGGTCGAAGACGAAGCCAGCTTGGCCTCCACTATTGTCGAGGCCCTCAGCGCAGATTACTACGTGGTGGATGTTGCCCGTGATGGTCAAGAGGCTCAAGATTACCTGGAGGTCTACCCCCTACGACCTGTTGATGCTGGATGTCGGTCTCCCCGACCAAAATGGCATTGAACTGTGTCGAGTCCTGCGCACCCAAGGCTACACCCAGCCGATCCTGCTCTTAACCGCCCACAACCACAGCAAGACTAAAGTGGAAGGGTTGGATGCTGGGGCCGACGATTACCTGTTACCTGGTCAAACCCTTTGAAATCACAGAATTGGCTGCCCGCATTCGTGCCCTCCTACGGCGAGGTCAAATTGCCCAACAACCGATTTTGAGCTGGGGAGAGCTACGGTTGGATCCCAGCAGTTGTGAGGTGAGCTTTGCCGAGGCTCCCCTTCACCTCACGCCGAAAGAATACGCCCTATTAGAGCTTTTTCTGCGCAATCCGCAGCGAGTATTCAGCCAAAGTGCCATCCTCGATCACCTCTGGACCTATGAGGATCCCCCAGGGACAGATACTGTGCGTGCCCATATTAAGGGCTTACGGCACAAATTAAAGTCAGCCAGTGTACCCGATGTCATCGAAACAGTCTATGGCCTGGGGTACCGCCTCAAAGCTCCACCAGAGGAGTTGAGCGCAACTGCACAGTCAAACCCTTCTCATTCTGAAGGACAGGAACAGCAAAATCAAAGTTCCAAACGGCAACACACCCAACAGGCCTTAACCAAGACTTGGCAACGGTATCGTACCCAGCACTGGCAACGGCTAAAAACCCTAGAAGAGCTTCTTTCCAAGCTCTCTGTCAATATCAGCCAGAATCCTGAATTAGAAATCACTCGCCACAAAGCCGAAGGAGAAGCTCACAAATTGGCTGGGTCTTTGGGCACTTTTGGTTTTGTTCAAGGCTCAGAGCTAGCTCGCCAAATCGAAGAACAATTACACCAAAAACAACTCAGCGGATCCCAGCTTGAACACTTAAGAATGACAATAACAGCCCTTAGGCAAGCCTTTGAATCATTTGACGCTACTCATGCCAGCCTCCCAGTTATCGCAGCCTATTGGAGCGAAGCTACATCCTCTTCTTTCGAAACCTTAGCGACAGAACATGGCTTTAAGATCAGATCAATTCCCAACCTTGATGCTCTAAATCATCCCCAGAACTTTACCCCCTCGACCTCTGCCTGGATCATCGATCTAGATGAGATTCCAGATATGGATCCCATAGCCGCTCTCATCCACTTCAAGCAAAACAAGCCCTACATCTCATATCCTCTCACCTCTCTAATTTTACTAACAGATAGAGCCGACTTACTCACGCGGGTTGAAACATCCCGTCTTGGACAACATATTCTCCTACAGAAGCCTATCTCCTTTACTGAAATCCTGATTACCCTTAAAACCCAACTGGATCTACAAACAACCAGGGGCAACAAAAATTCAACCCTCAAGAGAACTAAAATTCTGGTCATTGATGACGATGAATCTATGCTATCTGCACTAGACGAACTTTTAGATCCCTGGGGTTTAGAAGTTCATACTCTCTCTAGGTCAAACGACTTTTGGGAGCAACTCAATCACTTCAACCCTGAGCTACTTATTCTAGACATAGAGATGCCCGAATTCAGTGGGATCGAACTTTGCCAGGTTGTGCGCAACGATCCCTATTGGAGCTGGATCCCAGTACTCTTCCTCACTGCCCACACAGCCTCAAACAATTGAACAGGTCTTTTCAGTGGGAGGAGATGATTTTGTTAGTAAACCTATCGTTGGCCCGGAACTAATCACTCGCATTTTTAACCGTCTAGAGCGCACAGAACTCCTACGCCGATCTCAGCAAAAGAACCTTCCAAAAACCTAATCTCTCTAATTCTCCATAAAACGAAACCTCCCCCTCTTCTGGAGGGGGAGGTTGAGGGAAAAGAGACCTGGCACCGAGCTAGATTACCGGAGGGCCACCCCTCAAGTAGGATTGCCGCTGCAGCGTTTCACAACCGAGTTCG
>NZ_JAKFYQ010000004.1 GCF_021533835.1 Synechococcus sp. Nb3U1
GCTCGGAAAGAAGCCCGCGCTCTATGCGTTGGCACAAGCCTGCCCTAGGCACAGCATGAGCGTCGGGAGTAGTTCACGACAAATCACCCATAATCGCAGGAATTGAGGTGGGGATCCCTTGCAAAGATAGAACTACGGTTTCAGGCAACAATCTAATAGGAACTTTGGATCTATCCTGCTCTGGAAGGACAGTAGGTTAGTGGGATCCCGTAATCACCTTCGGTTCCATGCTCAAGATTGGCGATTTTTCCCGGCTCGGTCAGGTTTCAGTCCGAATGTTGCGTCACTATGACCAGATGGGGCTGATCAAACCCGCCTATGTGGATCCCGACTCCGAATATCGTTACTACAGCCTGGAGCAGTTGCCGCGTTTGCATCGCATCCTGGCTCTTAAGGATCTGGGGCTGTCCTTGGAACAAATTGAGACGGCGCTGCAAACAGATCTCGCCCCAGGGCAACTGAAGGAGATGTTGGCCCTCAAGCAAGCAGAACTTAGCCAACAGGTGGCAGAGACCCAAATCCGCTTGCAACGGGTGGCCTCACGTTTGGCCCAGCTGGAAACTGAGGCTGTGGTTTCTCCCTATGAGGTGGTGCTGCGTGCTGTACCGGAGAGGGTGCTCGCCTCGATTCGGCGGGTTGTGCCCACCCTGATGGATATGCCTGCCTACCGTTGCGGAGCCTCAGATGAACTCTATGCTTGGCTGGATAAACAGCATTTGCAACCCTGTGGGCCGGAGATGGTGCTCTACCACTTCGTGGAATACACCGAAACCGATGTGGATATGGAGTTCGGGATCCCGGTGCAGCCGCGCCCGGGGTTGACTTTCAGGGATCCCATACAACTGGCCTCACTACCAGCAGTGGATCAAATGGCCTGCGTTATTCACACGGGTTCCCTGTGGGATGTGGGTCTGGCGATCACAGCTCTATTTACCTGGATGGGACGTAATGGTTATGCTAGCGCCGGCAGCTTTCGGGAGGTGCATCTGTTTGGTAAAGAAACCGAAAAGACCGCCAGGGAACCTGTGGTGGTTGAGTTGCAGCTGCCAGTAGTTTCCCAATCCATCCATCTTCAAAGAGCATCTCAGAGTCGGGAAGCATAGATACAGCTCTGGTGCGGGTTGCCTACAACAATGCTTGTACCCTTGAACTTGTGCCCTTGAAGGAGTGTAGAAGTGAGAACTCATCCCATCCTCAGTCTGGCTGGAAAGGAACCTCCAGTTCGCCAGCAATCATCTTTTCCTGGGTCTCTTCATAAAGAGTTAGGGCTTCAGGGCTAATTTGGGTTTGAAAGTTGGGATTAATAGATAACTGAATTACATTTTCAGAAACGCCTAAGGCATAATATTTATTCGCATAGTTATCGGATTTAATATCGATTAGCATTTGTCGGAAGAGAGGCTCGGTATTCCAAACAATGCTGGCAACCACCACCTCTGGCCCAATGTCAGTCATATCCCGCACATAGCCAATTCCAAATCCATCCACTTCCTTAGCAGCTTCAATGGATGCCCAGGTTGGCCCTTGGCCACAACCAATCCAAAAGTCTACACCAGTTTCCGCTTGAGCCAGAGCAGCTTCTTTAGCTCGGCCCACATCATACCAATCCCCAACGCCAACATCGGTAAGGCTAGCCTCTGGATTGACCTGCTGAGCTCCTAATAAAAAGGCATTGCCCATCGCTTTGCAAACCGGAATTTCAAAGCCGTAGAGAGCCCCCAATTGACCTGTGGAGGAAAGATCTCCAGCCAGGATCCCTGCTAAGTAGGCTGCTTCGAAAAAAGGTTGGTCGTAGTCGGCAACATTTTCGCTAAATCTTCCAATTCCCGCTTCCCACGCGAAATTGACATCTGGAAATTCCTCAGCAACGGCAAAAATAGCATCCTGATGATTAAAAGAATGCCCAATAATCAGATCAAAATCTTGTTCCGCATATTGACGGATTACCCGCTCAGCGTCTGGATCGGGAATTTGCTCGAGAATCACGACTTCAACACCTAAGTCCTTCAGCTCTGCTGCCCCTTCAGCTCCTGCTTCATTCCAAGATCCATCGTTGGCGGATCCACCGAGGATAAGTGCCAGCTTCATGCCGGCAATATCGGGTTTGACTTCACTCAGAACTGGAGCGATCCGGCTGTTGAGCAATATTGTTAAAAACAGTAGCAGGAGCCCTAGCTTTTCGAGGCCTGCGTTTGAACAGAGCTTGAGAAACCTAGAGAGATTATGGCTCGCAGGATTCTCGGGCAAAGTAAACCGTTTCATAGCTCTACTGCTCCCGTACTATTCTCGAAGCGGCACGATTCTTGCATTGCAAGCAAATCGTTATTGTATCTGTCGGCACAAAACCTAAGTGGCTTCTCCCATAGCGTGTTCATCTGGAAGCCTACCTCAATTTCTGGGTTATGCCTGAGACTGTTACGCAAACTCCCATGCTTTCTGCCGCTCAAGGGATCCCTTGCGTGATCCCCTGCGTCGATATCGCCCCTTTTTTGAATGAAATGGACAAGGCCGGGGTTGCTCGTGAGTTTGGCAAAGCGTTAGAAGAAATAGGGTTTGTGGTGATTACCGGGCATGGGATCCCTGAAACTCTATCCCAAGAGACTTATCGGCAGGCAATAGCCTTCTTTGATCTTTCTTTGGAGAAAAAACTAGAGGCAACCCTTCCGGATCGTATGGCCAATCGAGGCTATATTCCTTTAGGAATTGATAGCGTGGCTGCCACACGAAATGAACAAACTCCACCGGATTTGTGTGAAGCATTAATGTTTGTCAATTTGGTTAGAGAAAATCCTGATCGATTTCAAGTCGGCATCGATCCAGATTCTGGCAATCTTTGGCCGATGGATCCCGCTGTTTTAAGAGCATCTTTTTTGAACTTTAGTCAGGCTTTGTTGGGCCTCAGCCATACCTTAATGCGTATCAGTGCCTTGGCTTTAGATTTGCCAGAAGAGTATTTCCTCCCCTTCCTAGAACCCAATGGAGGAGTGTTGCGAGCTGTTCACTACCCGGATCAACAGGAGAAACCTTTACCAGGGCAACTTCGATACGGCGCACATTCTGACTATGGGGGTCTCACGATTCTGTTGCAGGATCAGGCCCCAGGTGGGCTACAGGTGTGTTTACGATCTGGGGAGTGGGTGGATGTGAAACCTTTGCCCAACTCTTTTGTCATCAATGTTGGGGATTTGATCGCCCGTTGGACCAATGATCGTTGGCGTTCCACGCTGCATCGAGTTATTAACCCACCCAGAAATCTCTCGGGATCCACCCGGCGACTTTCCCTGGTTTATTTCACAGGGCCACGGGCAGATGCTTGGATTGAGTGTTTGCCGACTTGCCAAAGTGAGAGCAATCCACCGCGCTATGAAGCTGTGAGAGCTGGAGAATATATTCGCAGCAAAATTGAGGCATCTGTTGTAAAAGCGTAAGCCCTTCTCAGGAATATTGGAGCATGAAAAAATCCAGGTTGGTTCTAGTGAATGGTGTACTTGCCGATGGAACACCAGCCGGTGTTGCTGTGGATCCCGTTGGTGGAGTGATTGCAGCAGTAGGCTCTGTCGCACTTTTCCCAGAAGATGAAAAAATCGATTGTACAGGAATGGTGATCTTACCAGCCGCAGCCGAGCCTCATGCCCACCTGGATAAGGCTTTATCTTCTCGCCTTGTGCCCGCTATGCCTGTAGATTTGGCGGCTGCCGTGGCAGATTGGCATCACATTTGGCCCACCTTAACCCACGAAGATCTAGTGCAACGGGCTAGTGAATCGGTAGAAGCCATGGTGATACGCGGAGTGACAGCGATTCGCAGTCATGTTGACATTGGCTCGGGTGTGGGCTTGCGGGGGTTGCGGGCACTCAAGGATGTGAAAGAGCAATACCGGGATCTGGTGGATTTGCAGATCGTGGGCTTGATTGCTCATCCGCTGGTGGGGGATGAAGGAGCGGAACATCGCGCCCTCCTGGAGGAAGGTATTGAAGAAGGCTTGATGGATGTGGTGGGGGGCAGTCCAGACTTGGCTCCGGATCCTGTTGAGACCACTCGAGTTTCGGTGGTGGCGGCGGCTCGCAGTGGCTTGCCTCTGGATCTGCATACGGATCAAACTGTGGATCCTGACTTTTTCTATCTACCGGAAATGGTGCGGCTGGTTCAGGAATACGGAGTGAAAAACGTTGTGGCTAGCCATTGCATCAGTTTGGCGACCCAACCGGAGGCTGTCCAGGAGAAGGTGGCGGCTGAAGTGGCCGAGGCGGGGATAGCGGTTACCACGATGCCTTTGACCAGCTTGTTTTACTTCGGATGGGATCAGCCGGTTGCGCCTCCACGGGGGGTAACTGCCATCGCCAAACTAGAAGCAGCCGGGGTGGTGGTGGCTGCTGGAGCCGACAATGTTCGGGATCTGTTCTTTCCCTATGGCCGTTTTGATCCGGTGGAGACGGCAACGGTTTTGGGGATGGTGGCCCACTTCACGCCTGAGCATGTTTGGGATCTGTGTTCTCGTGCAGCTCGCAAGGCGATGGGCTTGCCAGAGATGACTTTGGCTCCCGGCTCTCCTGCTGAGCTGTTGGTTATTCAAGGGCGGCATTTGACGGATGCTCTCGCAGATGGAAGTGAACGGCGGATTGTCCTTCATCGTGGGCGGGTGGTGGCCAATACCTCTGTTCAAAAACAATTGATTCGGGCTTGAACGCATCCTCTGGCTCTGATCCCGAAAAAAAGCTGAATAAGCCGATGTTGCTCAGGGATCCCTTCTAGCCTAGAGGGGGTCACTGTGGGGGCGCTTACCCTTGGAAAGTTTTGTCCTGATCAAGCAGGTTCCGGATCAAAGTTCGAAAGCGGGCATCAACAGCGATGGCACCATCGATCGGGCCAAAGCCAAGCGTATGTTGAACCCTTTCGATCGCTATGCCCTAGAAGCGGCCTTACAAACCAAGCGGCAACATGGAGCTAGGGTAACCGCCATCACTATGGGGCCCCCGCCCGCGATGGAAATTCTCTACGAAGCCATTGCCCATGGGGCGGATCGGGGCATTTTGATGACAGATCGCCGACTGGCGGCATCGGACACCTTGGCTACGGCCTATACCCTAGCGCAGACGGTACGTTACGCGGGCTCCCCGGATTTGATCTTCTGTGGCTTACAGACCACCGACGGTGACACGGCCCAAGTAGGGCCCCAACTGGCGGAGCGGCTCGGGATCCCGCAGGTAACCTACTGCGAGGCCTTCGAGATTCGGGATGGCATTCTCCTGGCGCGGCGGGCGATTGAAGGGGGATCCCAAACGGTGACGGTGTCCCTACCAGCTCTGGTGACGGTTGCCAATTCTGCCCAACGCCTGGCCTACCAAACCCTGCGAGGTGCCCGACGGGTACAACATCTGATGCGGGACGAAGCGGCGCGGGCTGAGGTAATTCAAATCATCAATTTGGACGATGTGGGCGCGGATCCGGAACGCTGTGGTCTGAAGGGATCCCCGACCATCGTGGCGGCTACGGAAAAAGTGGGAGAAATTGGCGGCAATTGCCAAGTCTTTCAAGGACAATCGGTTCCTAGCTTGGTGAAAAGCCTGAGGGAGGCCGCCTCCATCTCCAGCTACATAGGAGCAGGATAGTCGGAAGGTTCATTGGGTTCATTGTTGTTAAATCTTGTTCAATCAAAGCCATCCAGTCCAATATCTATCCTTGTGGGAGTTGCAGTTCTATGGTTCAGAAGCGGGTTTTGATCTTCGCCGAGCAGGTGAACGGGGAATTGCAGCCGATTGGTCTGGAGCTGTTGGGCTCGGGTCGTTTGCTAGCTGATAAATTAGGGGCCACCCTGAGTGCGCTGGTTCTGGGATCCAATATTGCCCACCTGTCGTCAACCCTGATTGGCCATGGAGCCGATGAAGTGTTTTTGGCGGATCATCCCGAACTGGCTCAATACCGCACGTTGCCCTATCGTCGGGTGATTACCGACTTGATCAAAAGCTGGCCACAGCCTCCCCACATCATCCTGCTGGGATCCACCACCACGGGTCGGGACTTAGCCCCCCGGTTGGCTGCCTATTTGGAAACTGGCTTGACAGCCGATTGCACCGAGCTGGATATTGGCCCCTTCGAGTATTCCAACAGCAAAGACCCGAGCAAGTCTGGTCTCTTCCCCAATTGCTTGTATGCGATTCGGCCCAGCTTCGGGGAATCCCTGAAGGCGCGTATTCTTGGCCCCTGGAAAAACCCACAAATGGCTACGGTACGTCCGGGGGTAATGGTGCCGCTGGCTTGGAATGGATCCCGTCGGGGCGAGGTCTTTCAGGTGCCGGTTCAATTGGATCCTAGCGACTTGAGTTTGCAGATTGTCGAGACTGTGCGCAATCTTTCCCAGGCGATCGATCTAACGCGGGCGGAGGTAATCGTCTCGGGCGGCTATGGGTTGGGTTCGCCAGAAGGGTTTGAGTTGATGGAGCAGCTTGCAGCTTGTTTTCCCAACAGCGCCGTCGGTTCCTCCCGCAAAGCAGTGGATTCTGGCTGGATCCCTTATGCTCACCAGGTGGGTCAAACTGGCAAAACTGTACGTCCACAGATCTATATCGCTTGCGGTATTTCTGGGGCGATCCAACACCGCGTCGGCATGGATAAATCTCAAACCATCATCGCCATTAATAAAGACAGTTCTGCCCCCATCTTTAAATTTGCCCATTACGGCATCGTCGGGGATCTCTATCAGGTGGTACCGGAGATGATCCGACAACTGCAACAGGGCCAACCCCAGCCTCAAGCCAGCCCCAGTGAACGGATCCCGGTTTTGCAAGGGCAGTGAGAATGGTTGCAATCGGATGTATGCCTGGTCTCCAGATGGGTTAGATCTTTTGAGCATATCGCTAGAGCAAGACTCGTGTAGCCTCACCCTGCTTTGGTATGATGCTATGATGAGCTACTCATCGGGATGTAGCGCAGCTTGGTAGCGCACTTCGTTCGGGACGAAGGGGTCGCAGGTTCGAATCCTGTCATCCCGATAAGGATCAAAAGCTTGCATGGCAAGCCATTTCAACGATTTCTCCCTCTTGTTGGAGCACAAAGATGCTTCATATGGGACTCCGCAGCTTTCACCAGCCCGCTGCGTTGGGGTTGTTAGGCCGCTTAGTTACCCATTAGCTCTCAATCCAGCTCCGTCTGCCGATGGAGCCCCCAAAGCTAGTCAGGGACAGAAAAAGCCCCCATCAAGCTAGAAGCTTGTTGCTACGCAACGCTTAGGCGACTGAGAAAAAAAGATGGGCGGTACTGGATTTGAACCAGTGACATCCTGCTTGTAAGGCAGGCGCTCTACCGCTGAGCTAACCGCCCAAGCGAGGAATCCCAGTTTATTGAGTCTAGCATCCGTTGTGAGGCTATTTCCCCATACCCAGGCTTTGGGCTTTCTGATAAACCTTGCCTTCTGTAAGCAGGGAGGGAGCAATACAAATGTCCACCTGCTGCATTTCCTTGAGATTGGCAGCACCCAGGGTAGCCATGCTGGTGCGCAGTGCGCCCAAGAGGTTATGGGTGCCATCGTCCAGACGGGCGGGGCCACGCAAGATCTCTTCCAACGTGCCGGTGGATCCCACCTGAATACGAGTGCCACGGGGCAATACGGGGCTGGGAGTGGCCATTCCCCAGTGAAAACCGCGACCAGGAGCTTCTTTGGCACGGGCCAAGGGGGATCCAATCATCACCGCATCGGCACCACAGGCAATGGCTTTGCAAATATCTCCACCGGTTACCAATCCGCCATCGGCAATCACGGGAACATAGGTACCCGTCTGGGCCAAGAACTGCTCCCGCGCCGCTGCACAATCAGCTACAGCAGTGGCTTGAGGCACCCCTACCCCCAAGACTCCACGGGAAGTGCAAGCGGCACCAGGGCCAATGCCCACCAGTACACCAGCGGCTCCCGCTTGCATCAGTTCTAGGGTGACATCGTAGGTGACGCAGTTACCCACCACTACCGGAATCGGCATCGAGTGACAAAACTGGGCCAGATCCAGCAAATCTAGCCCTGCTGGGGCTTTGTGGTGAATAGAAACCACCGTGGCTTGCACAAAAAACAGATCTCCACCAGCTTCGGCAACCAAAGGGCCATATTGAGCGGCATTGGCGGGCACACTACTGGCAGCCGCAATTCCACCGCTGGTTTTAATTTGCTGGATGCGCTCTTGGATCAGGGCCGCTTTGACAGGTTCGCTGTAGAGGCGCTGCATCAGGGGTACAAATTCGTCTTTGCCCACAGCGGCGATCTTGTCCAACACCTCATCTGGATCCGCGTAGCGGGTTTGGATCCCATCCAGGTTGAGCACCCCAAACGCTCCCAGTTCCGAGAGTAGGATGGCCATTTTGACATCTACCACACCATCCATGGCGCTGGCGATAATCGGGATTTGCCGTTGGATCCCTCCCAATGTGAAGTGGGTATCCACCAAACTGGGATCCAGCGTCCGCCTGCCCGGAGCCAGGGCAATCTCATCCAGCCCATAAGCCCGTCTGACCTGCCGATTATGGCCCAGTTGAATGTCCATTGTTGTCCTGTTCTGTGGATCCCTTGTTTTCATGATGCCGCTAAGGGGTGATCCAACGCCAGTGCCGAGCCCGATTCAGAAGCTGATGAGACCATAGGTAAGGGCGTAGCGAACCAACTCTGTGCGGCTGCTGGTACCAGTTTTGTTCAGCAACCGGGTCACGTATTTCTCTACATTGCGCACGCTGGTTTGCAGTTGTTTGGCAATCTCTTTGTTCATGAGTCCTTCTGCTACCTTCTCCAACACCTGCTGTTCTCGCGGCGTAAACTCCACCTTGATCGGCGGGGGCAAGGGAGTAGAGGCAGGGGGATGAGGGGAACTATCCAAAACTGAGGCCCGCTCCGACAGCAAGGCGCGAATTGAGGCTAGCTCCCGCGCTACTATCTCCGAAGGATTGGCTGACCGGGAGCGCTCAAGCAGATTGGAGACGATGGCCACCAGCTCCTCAGGATCGAAGGGCTTGGGCAAATAGGCATCGACCCCGGCCCGATATCCCTGAATGCGATCAGCGGTCATGCCCTTGGCAGTTAGAAACACCACAGGTAGATGGCTATAGGGCTCTAGCTGCCGCAACTGCGCCAAAAATTGATAGCCGTCAATGCCCGGCATCATGATGTCGGAGATGATCAGTTGGGGCTGAGTGGTGCTAAGCAATTGCAGAGCCTGCTGAGGATGGGCAGCAGGGATCACCTCAAACCCGCTGTCTTCTAGGTAGGCTTGTACCGCATCCCGTAAACCCGGTTCATCGTCCACTAACATGACCCGTGCCGGTGCGGTCGCACCAGATGGCTCTGTGGGTCTTGGGGGGGTGGAGGGCATAACGTAGCTCCTACTGATTGCCGATTGATCTGTTTGGTTCCCTTGGTTCCCTAAGCCAGGGGTAAGCTCAGGTGAAAACAGGATCCCTGAGTAGAACTCTCCACCTCTAGCCGCCCCCCCATCTGAGTGGCAAGATCGCGGCTGATGGCCAGCCCTAATCCCTGCCCTGGCTTGGAGGGATCCGCCCGAAAAAAGGGAGCAAAAATACGCTCCAGATTCTCGGGGTGAATGCCGGGGCCGCTATCGCAAATGGACACTTCCACCATCGTGGGAGCGGTGTCGGGTTGCAGCTCAACCCTCAACTGAATTTGGCCAGGGCTAGGGGTGTACTTGCAGGCATTGTCGATCAGATTGTCCAGGATCTGCCGCAACGCCCGTGGATCCACCTGGATCAAAGGCAGGTGCGAGGGGATCTCCGCTTGAAAGTGGTGTCCCTGAGTTTCGGCCACAGCTTGATACACCGGGATCCACTCCCGCAGCAAATTGCCTAGAGAGAGAGGCTGTACCTGCAGGGGGGCCGGGATCCCATCCGAGCGCTCAAATTCCAGCAGCAAATCCTGTAAATGCTTGCACTCCTGTTCAATGCTGAGGCCAATCCAGTGGTTGCGATCCTCTGGGGGCAGGCGTTTCTGCAACAACTTGGCCAAGGTATTTAAGGCGGTCAAGGGATTGCGCACCTCGTGTAACAAGGTAGAGAGCTGCCGCGAAGAGCGTGTCATGGCTGAAGGTGTTGTCAAGGGATCCCCTCCCTCCTCAGCTCCCCATGCGGACTCTGGCTCTCGCGCTTGTTCAACACCTTTCCTGACTCTTGGCATGGACAACCATCTCTCGATTACCTAGCCCTTGATCTAGCAGATCGATCCTAGCCACATCTCCCCTCTGATCCGCCACTTTTGTCGGGATCCCAGCCCAGAGGTTTAGATCTGACGGGGCAAGTAGATGTTGAGGATCTCCCCCTGATGGGCGCGATGGCGCACGGTTAAATAGCCCCCTAAGGCTCGAAACAGGGTTTGGGTGACCGGAATGCTGAGGCTGACCGCGCCCGTATCCGGTTGCAATACCAACAATTGACCAATGGCCTGTGGGGATCTGAGTTCTGTGGCGGTAGCAGGGATCCCGCCCTCTGGAGTATCCACCTGAAACTGGAGTTTGACCAAATCCCCAGCGCTGACCAGTTGGGCGCGAATATGGCTGCCAGCCGGTGTACTGCGGGCGATGCGGTCGATCATGCCAAACAGTACCGCTTCCAACGCCTTCGGATCGCTGACCACATCCGGCAACTCATCGGAAATCTCCAGATCAAACTGGGATCCCCGTCGTTCCACCTGCTCCTGCCAGCGGGGTAGGTTTTGTCGCACCAAATCCACCAAGGCAATCGGCTCCAACTGTAACCGGCGCCCCTCCCGTGCCTTGGCGGCAGGCATCACCGTTTCGGTAGCTTGGAAGAACAAGCCGAAGCGGTTGATTTGCTCGGTACACTCGCGGTCGATCTTCTCGGCATAGTCCCGCACCCGTGGGGGGAGATCGGGCTGTTTCAAAATCAAGCTAGCCAGGGTGCGAATGGTACTGAGGGGGGTTTGCACCTCGTGAATCAGAGCCCGCAACAGTTCCGCCTCAGATAGGCCGCTCTGCTGACCCGAAGACAAGTCATGGGCGGAGGAGTCCAGGGAAGCAGGCTGGGAGGGGGATGGGGTCGCCATCCGCTGCTCCACATCTTCTGTGGATGCTCTGGGTTCTGGGGAAGCCTCTAGCTCCGTCTTGGCCGGGGGCAAGCAAGCGGGCTGGGATCCCAACTCTGCCAAGTTCCCCAAGAGCAATAAACTGCTAAACCGTGCCAAAACCCGTACATGGGGATCCATCAGCGGATATTGCTTGGCTAAGCTCTGCCACAAGGGCAACCGATCCGGTCGGCCCTGCTGAACCCGCTGCTCCAAGCTCTGCCAGGCCCGCTGCACCACCTCCGGCTCAAAGGAGATCATCATGCCCGCCTGCCGCGTATGGGGGTGATGCCCTTGGGCGGCTACTGCCGAAAAAACAGGGGTGAGTACCAGCAAAAAAGGCTCCTGTACCAGCGGATCCCGAGACAATAGGGGAATCACCGTCTGACCGGGGGTCAAGATCGATTCTGGCGACAGATCGGGGGTAAACAGCCAGGGGGCTTCTCGGGCCGGATCCCGTAGTTTCAGGGCGGTTTTCAGCGTGTCGATGCGCACCGGCAGTTGTGGCAAGGAATCTTTGCTGGCCGGATCCTGGCCAGCCCATACTACCCAAGGAGGTAACCAAGAGACTGGCCCACTGAGAACCACCCCAAACTGCCCTACCTCCTGCCACAGTTGCACCAGGGCAGCCACTGTCTGCTGCCAAGACCGTTCCCCCGCAGCCGGCAACCACTCCGGCAAAGGCAAATCAGCCCACAGCGACTGCAACAAAGATGGCAAGCGATAGCTGTTCACGGATCCCTCTAGCCCTCCCCTCAGGGTAGCGGGTTCAGTCGTGGCCTAGCAGGGGAAAACCTCACCCTGATTAGGGTGGATCCCCGCCTCAATTCACCCGTCCATCCGGCATGGTTGTCCCCTGCAAGTTAGCCCCAATCAAGTTGGCTGTGCTCAGATCGGCGCGGGTTAGCATTGCACAGCTGAGATCAGCATTTTCTAAATTGGTACGACCCAGATAGGCGTCCACCAAGCTGGCATATCTCAAATCTGCCCCTGCCAGATTAGCCCGGCTTAGATCCGCCCGTGCCAATTTGGCCGAATACAGACAACTGGCGGAAAGATCAGCCCCCCCCAAATCCGCCTCACTTAGGTTGGCCTCAGTCAGGTTGACTTGGCTCAGCATTCCCTCTTTTAGGTTCACTCGCGCCATCTGCACCCCCTGCATATCTGCCCCCAAAAAGGAAACCCCGCTCAGGTCAGCCTCGCTGAGGATTGCCCCGCGCAAACAGGCTTGCTGCAGATTGGCCCCACTCAGATTGGCCCCCAGCAAACTGGCCTCCCGCAGATTGGCCCCGCTCAAATCAGCCCGGGTTAAATCCGCCCCCGATAAATTGGCCCCACTCAGGTCAGCGCGGCTGAGATTAGCACTGCGCAACACTGCGTTACGACGGCTATCCAGACGGAAATTGGCTCCCCGCAAACAAGCTCCCAAGAGATTGGCACTGGTGAGGTTGACCCAGCGCAGATCCGCATCCAGAAGGTTGGCATCAATCAGCATAGCCAGCGTCAGGTTGGCTCCATGCAAATCCGCCCCCTGCAGGGTGGTGCCGTGCAGTTGGGCATCGCTGAGATCCGCATCGCTCAAATCCGCTTGGCTGAGGTTGGCCCCGCTTAACTTGGCCCCCACCAAAGTTGCCTTCTGCAACTTGACCCGCCCCAGATAAGCAAAAATCAGGTTGGTATTGTTCAGGTTGGCACTGGAGAGATCTACCCCGATCAGATCGGCTCGGCTCAGATCAAGAGCAGCAAAGTTTTCACCCGAGAAGTTGGTACGCCCTGACCGGTACAACCGGAGCAGATCTTTGGCATCCATAAGGTCTACCTAGCTTGCTCCCTTAGGTTACCGCCGCCGTAGCCCGTGGATATCATCCTCGCTGGTCAGATCCGACAATGTACGGATTTTGCCTGTTACCCCTCATCCCCCCACCTCAGGAGAGGCAGCCCTCAAGTTAGCCCAAACAGACGACGCTCTGCCTCTTCCATGCGATCTAGCAGGGCAGAAAATTTTGTGGAGATCTCTTCCACTTCATGCAAAAAGGTACGCAACGCCTGGTACTTCAAAAACAGGGCTTCTTCGAGGTTGTGGGTTTGGAACTGCTCATCCAAAGCATTGCCCAACTCACTCAAGGCATTTTCGATGCCGACTTTGATCGAGCCGATGTTGCGGCGTACCAAACGCATCACCTCTTGCTCCAACTGCGGCTTTTGTTGAGTCAGATCACTGGTGGCCAAAACTTGCCGCAAGGAAGAATAGGGATCCTCGAAATCGCTGGGCATCTCCGTCACCACCTCTGGCAGATCCGGCTGTACCAGGCGACGTTCCGATTGTTCCAGCTTTTTCAAAATGGCCATAAACGTCACTGCGGATCCCTCCACATCCTTCAAGAGGCCGCGCAGCACCTGGTGCTTCAGGGTGAGATACTGTTCCGGCTCCTCATCTTGTAGCCGTTCATCGAGGGCATTGCCCAGCTCACTGAGGGTGTTTTCGATGGTGGCCATGAGGGAGTTGGCGCTGCGATCCAATAGCTGCCGTGAGCGCTCGGGTAGCTGGTGTAGGTGGATGGGCGGGGGCGTCACAAAGCGGGGTCGGCTGGCAGGAGACGGTGGGGGAGTGGGGGCAGGGGGTTCCGGCACAGCAGGAGGTGGGACAACAGATGCTTCAGGCCAGGCATCCGCGCTGAGATAGGGATCATTTGGGTCGAGCGGCTCGCCTCCATCCATCTCTGGGTAGTCTGGAGTCCAGGGCTCAACCAAGGTGATGCGACTGGAGGCTTCCCCATTTAGCCAATCCAGATCCCCAGATGCGGTTTCAGCCGCCAATCCACTGCCAGCGGAGGGTTCGAGGGGCAAGTAAACATAAAGGGGCTTCATCATCTGCAGCAAGGCATTGGCCGCTTGGCCGTCCTGTTCGGGCTCTTGCAACTGCTGCACAGCCTGTTTCAGCCGCGTTTCCAGTTCTTCAGGTGAGTTGCAGGCATCGTAAAGCTCCTTTAGCAGGTCGTCGAAGTTGTAGCGTCGCAAAGCCGCCAACCCCTGCAGATTGGGTTCCAACTTGTGATGTAGGGCCGTAAATGCCACCAGCTTGGCCCGCAGAGGACTGGTCTGCCGCATCACCCCTGCCCTCAGCTCGAAGGGATCGTAGTCTTGTTTTTGCAGTTGCATCCCTCCATAGCCCAGCGGTAGAGCAGGCTGTGGTGCGACCCAAACTGGCGGATCCACAGGGGCTTGGAGAGGAGGGCCAGAATCGTTAGGAGACTGCTCCTGGTAAAAGGGTTGCAGCTTGCTGAGTACTATCTTGGCGATGCGGGCATATTCAGCTTTTTTGTTGATGTGGCTAATCGCCTCCCGAAAGCGCTGACCCAAGGACTCTAGGGTGGTGTGCTCGCGGCAAAGTTGCTCCAGCAGGCTTTTTAAGTCCACCTGGTTCAATTTATTGGCATCACTCTCCCAAGTGCTAGTACAGGTGAAATAAACGAGCTTTTTGACTCGGTCTGCATGCCCGCCCTGCTGCATTTCCTGCACGGCAAAGCTAAAGGGATCCGAGACTACCATAATGAAGAAGGCTGCCAGGCAGGAGTGAATGTATCTAATGTTACGCTAATTCTTCGGAGAGCACAGGTCACCTTGCCCGGCAGGATAGCACATCCTTCAGCCAATCGACCCTATTCAAAGTTTTCCCAGGGATCCCTTCGGTACTGAACTTTATTGGGAACTGATGTTCTGCCCAACCGCCCGTTGAACCTGTGCATCGAGGGTTGGCCAAGGGCGCAATCCCGTCACTGATATATCTTCTGCAATACCGTTTCCACCTGCACTACATGCCGATTGAGGCCCAGTTTTTCTGTCGGGATCCCCAGGGCTAAGCCCACCAACTGGGGTAGGTGCAGGATCGGGAGCCCCAGTTTGCGCCCGATCACCCCTTCCACCTCCGGCTGGCGAGAATCCAAATTGAGGTGGCACAAGGGACAGGGGGTAACCAAACAATCGGCTCCCGCTTCTAGGGCTTCCAACAAATGGCGGCCAGCCATTGTAAAAGACTGCTCCGGGGCATAGCTAGAAATGGGCCAGCCACAACATTGGGTGCGCCCTCGATACCAAACTGGGGTAGCCCCCAAACACTCGAATAGGTTCTCCATCGAACGGGGATCCTGAGCCAAATCAAAGCGAGCAATATCGTGAGTTCGCAGCAGATAACAACCGTAGAAAGCAGCACAGCGCAGCCCCTTGAGGGAGCGTTTTACCTGCTGTTGCAGTCGTTCCAGACCGTAATCGGAAACCAACATCCAAAGTAGGTGTCGTACATCGCCAGTGCCCTGATAGAGACTTTCGCAGCCTCCTTTCTGGCAGAGGGTTTCAATGTGGTGGAAATACTCCGGGTTGGCGGTTTTCGCCGCCCTCAGCTTCTCATTCACGCGACCCAAGACCCCCTGACAAGTGCTGCAATGGGTCAACATCGGCAACCCGAGCGCTTCTGCCAAGGCTAAATTGCGGGCATTCACCGTGTCTTCTAGCAGTTCCGATTCTTCCTTAAAGGTGCCGGATCCACAGCAGGAAGCGGATTCCAGCTCCACCAGCTCAATGCCCAAATGGCGGGTGATCTGCTCTGTGGAGTCGTACAGCTCCCGACAGGCTCCCTGGGCCACGCAGCCGGGATAGTAGGCATAGCGCAGCAACGGCTGAGAAGAAGAAGCAACAGCGTTCATGGAAGGAGAGCCAGGAGAAAATAACCAGTAGGGGCAATTCTAGCCAGTCTTGTCCCATCCCTGTCGGCTGCTTGCCTGTGACCCTACCCTATGGATGCAACCGCTCCTCTTGCCGATACGATTGCTGCCATTGCTACTGCGGTGGTACCCGAACAGGGCAGCGTTGGGATCGTGCGCCTTTCAGGATCCCAGGCCCTCTCCATCGCCCAGGCCATTTTTACCCCCGCCCGCCCCCAGCAGCGCTGGATCAGCCACCAAATGATCTACGGCTGGATCCGCGACGAAAAGGGGCAAACCCTGGACGAAGCTTTGGCGGTGTGGATGCAAGCGCCCCGTTCCTATACCCGTGAGGATGTGGTGGAATTGCATTGTCACGGAGGGATCATGGTGGTACAGGCGACGCTGCAGCAGTGTCTGCGACAGGGATCCCGTCTAGCCCAACCGGGGGAATTTAGCCTGCGTGCCTTCTTGAATGGCCGGATTGATCTCACCCAAGCTGAAAGTGTGGCGGATCTGGTGGCGGCCCGTTCCCCACAGGCGGCCCAAATGGCGCTGGCGGGCTTGCAGGGTAAGTTGGCGGAATCCATTCGCGCCCTAAGGCAACAGTTGCTGAGTTTATTGGCAGAGATCGAGGCCCGCCTCGACTTTGAAGAGGATCTGCCCCCTTTGGATATTCCGGATTGGCAAGAGCAAGTGCAGCAATGTCAAAGCCAGATACAAACTCTGTTGGCCACTGCAGCACGGGGAGAACTACTGCGTACCGGCCTTAAGGTCGCCATCGTCGGGCGCCCCAATGTGGGCAAATCCAGCCTGCTCAATGCCTGGTCGGGCCAGGATCGGGCCATCGTCACGGCTCTGCCGGGCACGACCCGTGATGTGGTGGAGTCCAATCTGGTAGTGCGAGGGATCCCGATACAACTACTGGATACCGCTGGCATTCGGGATACGGATGATCCGGTGGAACGGCTGGGGGTAGAACGCTCCACTCGCCTGGCGCAAGCAGCCGATATTTTAGTGCTGGTGATCGATGCACAGGTCGGCTGGACAGAAGCAGATGCCGCCATTTACGAGTCCATCCGCCATCGCCCCCTGATCCTGGTGGTCAACAAAACCGATCTGGCCCCCCTCGAAGGAATCTCCCTGCCCCCTGAAATTGCCTATCGCATCCCGACAGTGGCCGCCCAAGGAGAAGGGATCCCGGCCCTAGAAACCGCCGTCGAGCAGATTGCCTGCCAAGGTCGCCCGCAGCCCAACGTGGCCGTGAGCCTGAACCAACGGCAAGCTGCTGCCCTGATCCAAGCCCAAGCTAGCCTGGAACAGGTAGACAAATCCCTTCAGGAGCAGCTTCCCCTGGATTTTTGGACAATCGACCTACGCGCCGCCCTCCATGCCCTTGGACAAGTTACAGGCGAAGAAATCTCAGAGTCAGTCTTAGATCAAATCTTCAGCCGCTTCTGCATCGGCAAGTAGTCCCTTAGGCCCTAACTCATACTCATTCCGAGTTTGTGTTACTATGTTTTCAGTTGGCAGCAGCAGGCAGCCCTCCCGTAGGAGTCATCCCTGTTGTCAATATTCGATAATGGAAACTAATACCCAGGAGCTTGGTTATGTTAACCACCGCGAAAACCCGTCTATACTCCACCCACATCGATCTACCCGAAGACGCTCGTGTCGAACTGGTGGCCCTACTCAATCAGGCGCTTGCCAACACATTGGATCTGAAAACCCAGGTGAAACAAGCCCACTGGAACGTCAAGGGCATGAACTTCATCGCCCTGCACGAGATGTTTGATACCTTTGCCAGCACCCTGGAAGAATACGTCGATATGCTGGCAGAACGGGTCACTGCTTTGGGGGGGGTTGCGCGAGGCACCGCTCGTATTGTTGCTCAAACCTCCGCCCTGCCGGAATATGACCTAGCTGCCGAAGAAGGCCGGGATCACCTACAGGCCTTAGCCAGCCGCTATGGCCAGTACGCAGCAGCCACCCGCAGCAACATCGATCGCACTGCCGAACTGGGGGATGCGGATACCGCCGATCTGTTCACGGAAATCTCCCGCCAGATTGACAAAGATCTCTGGTTCATCGAGGCTCACTTACAGGCGTAATTCTGGGCAGGCACCATGGGCATGAATGCTCCGCTCCTTTACCTTTCTGCATTGGCTGGCATTCTCGGGGTGGCGGGCTTCTTCATCCTGCGGGAGGTGTTGCGGGTACGGGCACAAGAAAAAGTGCTCAACCAACTGCAACCCCGGCTCAGCAAAGAGAAGGGATCCCCGCAGGAGCATTACGAGCTGGGCAGTGTCTATCTGCAAAAGCGCCTTTACGATCAAGCTATTGCTCAGATGAAAAAGGCCCTAGAAGTGGCAGGAGAAGACATTCCCCCTGTCTGTAACGCCCTTGGTTTTGCCTATTTCAGCCAACAGCAATACGATTTGGCCATCCGCTACTACAAAGATGCGGTTACTGCAGATCCAGATTATGTGACCGCCTGGAATAATCTAGCCCATGCCTATGAGAAGAAAAATCTCTATGGATCAAGCCTAGAAGCCTACGAAACTGCCCTGAAATTGGACCCAAAGAATGCTGTGGCCAAACGCCGCTCGGACTCGCTGCGCAAACGCCTGCAACCGAACGCCTGAGGGGTTGATCTAAGTAGCCAGTCAGTAGCTAGGTTCTATCTTCAGTAGAAATACCCTTGACCCAGGGATGCGGGGCCATTTCCGGCCAGAACAAATCCTCATCAAAGTCAGCACAATTGGTGCTTTTTCCCTCAAAAGAGGGCTGAAATCTTGAGCGCAAATAGAGGATCCGGTATCGTGTTGCCGAGGCTGGTATCATGTGTTGAATAAAATGAGAGGCCATTTCATGGACGCGCAATCGGTGGCACCTGTGGTTTTGGTGATCCTGGATGGCTGGGGTCACCGGGATACCCTCGATGGCAATGCGGTATTGGGCGCCGAAACCCCCGTCCTGGACAGCCTCTGGGCTGCCTATCCCCACACCCTTCTGGAAGCCTCTGGACGAGCGGTAGGTCTGCCCGCTGGTCAAATGGGCAACTCCGAAGTCGGGCACCTCACCCTGGGGGCCGGTCGGGTAGTGCCTCAAGAACTGGTGCGCATCAGTGATGCGGTGGAAACAGGATCCCTATTTCAAGAGCCGCTGCTGGTGGATCTCTGCCGCACCCTTAAGGAACGGGGTGGCCGCCTGCACCTGTTGGGACTGTGTTCCAAGGGGGGAGTCCACTCCCATATTGACCACCTCTACGGTCTGCTCAAACTGGCGGCACAAGCACAGGTTCCCGCCTATATCCACGCCATCACCGATGGCCGCGATACCTTGCCGCGCGAAGGTGCCACGGTTTTGGCCGCCCTGCAAAAGGAGTTGGATCTGTTGGGCAACGGCGTCATCGCCACCCTGAGCGGCCGTTACTATGCCATGGATCGGGATCGCCGCTGGGATCGGATACAAAAAGCCTACGAAGTGATGACTGAAGATGGCCCCGGCCAGAGTCGCAGTGCTGCCGAGGTGACCCAAGAGTTTTATAACCAAGACCTGACGGATGAGTTCATCCCCCCCACCCGCCTCGCTCCCGGGGCTGTTCAAGCTGGGGATGCCGTGATCTTCTTTAATTTCCGCCCCGACCGTGCTCGCCAGCTCACCCAAGCCTTTGTCTGCCCCGATTTTTCCGGCTTTGAGCGCCCGTTGCTGCCCAACTTGACTTTCATCACCATGACCCAGTACGAAGCGGATTTGCCGGTGGAGGTACTGTTTAAACCCCAGAATCTGGATCATCTGCTCGGCCAAGTGGTGAGCGAGGCAAATCTGAAGCAGTTGCGCATTGCTGAAACCGAGAAGTACGCCCATGTCACCTATTTCTTCAATGGCGGTATCGAGCAGCCTTTCCCCGGCGAAGATCGTATTTTGGTGCAAAGCCCGATGGTCACTACCTACGACCAAGCGCCGGAAATGTCGGCAGTGGAAGTCACCGAGAAAGTCGTCGAAGCTATCGCCCGCCGTGAATACAGCCTGGTGATCCTTAACTATGCCAACACAGACATGGTCGGTCATACCGGCAACTATGAAGCGACGGTGCGGGCCCTAGAAACGGTGGATCAGTGTATCGGCAGGCTGCTGGCAGCCGTGGTGGATGTGGGCGGCACAACCCTGATCTTGGCGGATCACGGCAATGCTGAGGTGATGTGGGATGAAGACCACAACCCCTGGACAGCCCACACCACCAACCCCGTTCCCTGTATTTTGGTGGAAGGGGAAGGCCGGAAGATCCCCGGCTATGGTACAGATGTGAAGTTACGCTCCGACGGCAGCCTGGCGGATGTAGCTCCCACCCTCTTGCAAATTCTCGGCTTACCCCAGCCTCAAGAGATGACGGGCCGATCCCTGTTGCAGCCAGCAGAATACTCCGTGCAGCGACGTCCGACTCCGGTGGTGCGCTAGGTTATCCCTCTAGCTTGGGATCCTCAACCACGGGGATCCCAGCTTCCGCAAGCCATGCCTGCAGATCTGACCACTGCCTGTAGGTGGCCAGGATTTTCGATTGGTTGGGATGGTAGGGGGCAGTCAGCCGCTCCAGTTGCACAAACCGGGCTGTGGGGGAAATGACTGCCTCATCAGGATTATGGGGAGTGAACCGCATGAGGGAGCTGCTGAAGCCCCGATAAATCAACACCAAGTCGGATCCCTCCTCCCCCTCTAGCTGCACCCGCAATACTTCCTGGGGGTGCTTTTGGCTGTAGCGTTCTAGGACCAGGGGCCAAGGCAAAGCTGTCATTCCTCCGCTCCTGTGGAGATAGAGTTCAGCGGGCCGCCGGGTCGCAACCGCCACACAAAGTAAACGCTATAGAGCAGATAGGCCACCAAGCCAAAGGCCCCCACACCCCCCAACAGCTCCACCGGCACATTCGGGTGAAAGATCTCTCGAAACCCCAGGGGCGGCGCCAACCAAGCTCGACAAGCCTCCGACAGGGATCCGCGAAAAGCACAGGGCACAAACGCCCCTGAAAAGAGGATCCCCACTCCCATATACCCAGTTAAGCTCCAACGCCAAAGCAGAAAAACCCGCGCCGCCCACGTCCTGGACTGCTGCAGGGCCGCACTCCAATCGGCCCAAAACCAAACACAGACCAAGATCAGCAGTCGCGCCATCGCTCCCGTCAAAAAACTCACCGGCAGGCCAGCGATCATCAAATATACTGTCACCGCCAACAGGCTAGACACCCGCCAGTAGACAATTAACAGCTGGATCAAGGGGCGTAACCCCACCCCAAAAGCCCAAACCAACAGGCTCAGGGGCAGCACCACCGTTAGAGCCACCGCCAAACTGTAGTCCAGCCAAATGGCATCTACCAGCCAGCCCTGTGGGATCATCCTCTCCCCCCGCCACGCCTGTTCCCAACAGTATAAAAGCGACGGAATCACGAAATATTACAATTTCGCTGAGTAGCACAGATAAAACTTTGCACGACGTGACCCTCAGAAAGTTTTCCGATTTCTGCCGTTGCCGATCCGCGAAAGTGGTAGATTCTTAGAGGAACATCCGGGTGTATCAGGGGGCTAGTTGCTCTTCTGGGCGACGAACGGACGTTTCATCCGGCCTCAGCTCAGCCTAATGGAGTTAAGTATTGTTACTTAATCATGTTATGTTGAGTTACGGTCGAGCCCTGAGAGGTATGACCTCATTCTCATGACACGTTCCTCCAGACTCCTCTCCCATAGTTTTAGCCGTTGGAAGGTGACTCAGTGGAAGCCCACACCGTTGCCTCCCCTACCTGAGGTGTCTGTCCGTTTTGAGACTTCTACGGAGTCCGACTCAAAGGCCGCGCTTCAGGGTTCGCCGGAACTGGATTCGAGCATGCCGAAAGCAATGGCTCCCAGCAAGGGGAGCTACGTGCAGCTGCAGTTGTGGCTGATATTGGTGACGTTGGGGGTCAGCCTAGCCATTGCCGTCTGTGTAGCTTTTGTCTACTCCTTTGGGGTGGCAGCCAACTACCTGCTCGGTGCGTTGGTGGGTTTGGTTTACCTGCGGATGCTGAGCCGAGGTGTAGCGGAGCTGGGCAAAAGCCGCAACCGTTTGGGAGTAACTCGTCTAGCTCTGTTTGTGGGGCTAATCGTCTTGGCCACTCAGGTGGAATCTCTGCAAGTTCTGCCCATTTTCCTGGGCTTTATCACCTACAAAGTCACCTTATTGATCCATATTGTTCAAACCTTGACACGTTCATCCTCTTCTGCGTGATATCCATGAACCTGTCCTTCTTCTCTCACCCTTTCCTGGCAGAACTGGAGGTTGGCCATCACCTCTACTGGCACCTCGGCAAATTCACGGTTCACGGGCAGGTTTTGATCGCCAGCTGGATCGCCATCGCCCTGATCCTGACGGTGGTGGTGCTGGGCACTCGCCAACTGCAGCGGGAGCCCAGCGGCCTGCAAAACTTCGTCGAATACGCCCTGGAATTTGTGCAAGGCATTGCCCGTGCCCAGATTGGCGAGAAAAACTTCCGCCCTTGGGTACCCTACATCGGCACCTTGTTCCTGTTCATTTTTGTCTCCAATTGGATGGGCAATCTCTTCCCCTGGAAGTTGATCGAGCTACCGGAAGGGGAACTGGCCTCCCCCACCAACGACATCAATACCACCGCCGGATTGGCCCTGCTCACCAGCGTCATGTATTTCGTGGCGGGCATTAGCAAGCGGGGCCTGTCTTATTTCAAAAAGTACATCGAGCCGACGCCGATCTTGCTGCCGATCAACGTCCTGGAAGACTTCACCAAGCCCCTCTCCCTCAGCTTCCGACTGTTTGGCAATATTTTGGCGGAAGAATTGGTGATCGCGGTGTTGGTCTTGCTGGTGCCTTTGTTTATCCCGGTGCCGGTGATGATTTTGTTCCTGTTCACGGGGGCAATTCAAGCTTTGATCTTCTCGACCCTCTCGGCTGCCTATATCGGGGAGGCATTAGAAGGTCATGGGGGCGGGGAACACCACGACTGATCCACCACTTGGGTTGTCGCTAGGGATCCCTTCTCTGGTAAGGTTTGTTGGGGCTGACAGGTTTATTCTGAAGGCCGCTGACAAGGAAGTGATTTGAGGCTGATGTATCGTTTCAGGCCAGATCACCTCATCGTTCGAAAAACGCTGTCTCTCGTTTTGTCAACCACTAAGGAGCGTCTGAATTATGGATCCATTAACCTCTGCTGCTTCCGTTCTGGCTGCTGCTCTGGCCATCGGTCTGGGATCCCTGGGCCCTGGGATCGGTCAGGGGAACGCCGCTGCCGCTGCCATGGAAGGGGTAGCCCGTCAGCCGGAAGCCGAAGACAAAATTCGCGGTAACCTACTGGTCAGTCTTGCGTTCATGGAAGCCTTGACCATCTACGGCTTGGTGGTGGCCTTGGTGCTTTTGTTCGCCAACCCCTTTGCCTAACGCTAATGGGGGTAGATGGCCTAGTCCAGGTCTATGTGAGGAATCTACCCCCTGATCTAGCCTGATGTCAGACCCAAAATTGTTCCTGTTGAGGCCGCAACACCGATGCTCTCTCAAACCCTGTTGGCTGCTGAAGTTGCTGAAAAAGGTGGGCTATTCGATTTCGATGCCACCCTGCCTCTGATCGCCATTCAGTTTTTGCTGTTGGTGGCAGTGCTCAACGCTCTGTTTTATGAGCCAGTCACCCGCACCATGGACGGTCGTAGCGACTACATCCGCACCACCCAAGCGGAAGCGCAAGAACGTTTGGATAAAGTGGTGACCCTGACTCGCCAGTACGAGGCTGAGATCAGTCAAGCTCGCCTCAAAGCCCAGCAGCTAATTGCCGAAGCCGAAGCGGCGGCAGCACGGATCCGATCTGAAAAATTGGCGGCCGTTCAGGCAGAGCTGCAAGAAAAGCTGGAGACTGCCCGAATCCGGGTGGAGGAAGAGAAACAAGCAGCCCTGAGCCAACTGCAACAACAGGTGGATGCCATCGCTGCCCAGATTACCCAGAAGCTACTGGGTAGCGCCCGCTAATCCTGATTTGGAAAGTGCGTTGAATGCCTTTGGAGTAGAGCATGATACCCAGCCTGATGCCCAGTTGGATCCTTGCCGTCACTGAGCCGGTGGCCGAGACCATGGAAATTCTTGAAGACTCCGAAGAGGGGGATCTGTTCGCCAAGGTTCTCGATAGCAACCTGGTCAACATTGCCATTATTCTCACCCTGCTCTTCATCCTGGGTCGCAAGGTGGTGGGTGAAGCCCTGGCCAAACGGCGGGAGAGCATCTTAGAAGAATTGCAACAAGCGGAGCAACGAAAGCAGGAAGCGATCGAGAGGCTGGCGGATCAGCAGCAAAAGCTGGCCCAAGCCCAGCAGGAGGCCGAGCGCATTCGTCAGCAGGCGGAAGCCAATGCCGAAGCCCGTCGCCGAGAATTACTAGAGCAGGCGGATCGGGAAATTGAACGGCTGTGGGCCACTGCCGAAAAAGATGTGTCTACTGAGCAGGAGCGGGTCTTAAAGGAGTTGCGCCTGCAAATCGTGCGCCAGGCTCTGAGCAAGGTAGAGGAAGAGTTGCCACAACACCTCAGCGATCAGGTGCAGCAGAGGTTGATCGACCAAGGGATCCAGATGATCGCCCGCTAGATGAGGAGAAAGGGGAAACTATGACCAGCAGTGCAATTACCGAACAGGTGGTGGATCCCTATGCCGAGGCTCTTATTTCTCTGGGTTCTGGCCAGGGAATATTGGATACCTTTGCTGCCGACATTCGCTTCATCGCCGCTGTCCTCCAGTCCTCACCGGAGCTAGGAGAGTTTTTGGCCAACCCTGTGATCAAGACCGAGTCGAAAAAGGACTTGTTGCAGCAGGTGTTTGCGGAGCAGATTCACCCTCTGCTGTTAAATACCCTCAAGCTACTGGCTGACCGTCGCCGCATCATGTTTTTGGGGGCAGTCTGTCGGCGCTTTTTGGATCTGCAACGGAAGCTGCAGAACATCGCTTTGGCTCAAGTGACCACGGCTGTGGCTCTGACGGAAGCCCAGCAACAGTCCATCCGTGAGCGGGTGATGGACTTCACCCAGGCTAGCAGTGTGGAGTTGCAAACCACCGAAGACCCGGCCCTAATTGGTGGAGTGATCATCAAGGTTGGATCCCAGGTGATCGACCTGAGTTTGCGCGGCCAGTTACGGCGTCTCACTCTACAGTTGACCTAAGTTTGCCTTTGTTTCTTTGGATCCCTTCCCGAATTACTTTTAGAGGACTGCTATGGCTACCATTCGCCCTGACGAGATCAGCACCATCATCAAGCAGCAGATTGAGCAGTACAACCAGGAGCTGCAAGTCTCCAACGTTGGGACTGTCCTGCAGGTCGGTGATGGCATTGCCCGCATCTACGGCCTGGATAAGGTGATGGCCAGTGAACTGCTGGAGTTTGAAGATGGTACCACCGGCATTGCCCTCAACCTGGAAGAAGACAACATTGGCGCGGTGTTGATCGGCTCGGGGCGCAACATTCAGGAGGGATCCACCGTCAAATCCACCGGCAAAATTGCTAGTATTCCCGTCGGGGAAGCGCTCCTAGGCCGCGTCGTGGATCCCCTCTGCAACCCCATCGATGGCAAGGGCCCCATCAACTGTAGCGATTCTCGCTTGATCGAATCTCCTGCCCCGGGTATCATCGATCGACGCTCCGTGTACGAGCCTCTGCAAACCGGTATCACCGCCATCGATGCCCTCATCCCCATCGGTCGCGGCCAGCGGGAGCTGATTATCGGCGACCGCCAAACCGGCAAAACCACCGTTGCTGTGGACACGATCCTGAACCAGAAAGGGCAGGATGTGATTTGCATCTACGTCGCCATTGGCCAAAAACAGAGCACCGTTGCCCAAGTGGTGGGAACCCTGGCCGAGCGGGGTGCCCTCGAATACAGCATTGTGGTGGCCGCTGGTGCCGATAGCCCTGCCCCACTGCAGTGGCTAGCTCCCTATTGTGGAGCTACCATCGCCGAGCACTTCATGTACCAGGGCAAGCACACCTTGGTGGTCTACGATGACCTCTCCAAGCAGGCGGTGGCCTATCGGCAAATGTCGTTGCTGCTGCGTCGCCCACCCGGTCGGGAAGCCTATCCGGGCGATGTGTTTTATCTGCACTCCCGGTTATTAGAGCGGGCCGCCAAGCTGAGTACCGAACTGGGCGAGGGATCCATGACCGCCCTACCGATTGTGGAAACCCAGGCCAACGACGTGTCTGCTTACATTCCCACCAATGTCATCTCCATCACCGATGGGCAGATCTTCCTGGAGTCCGACCTGTTCAACGCCGGGATCCGCCCTGCTATTAACGTGGGGATTTCCGTCAGCCGTGTCGGCTCTGCCGCCCAAACCAAAGCGATGAAAAAGGTGGCCGGCTCCATCAAGGTGGAGTTAGCCCAGTTCCGCGATTTGGAAGCTTTTGCCCAGTTTGCCTCTGACCTAGACGAAGCAACCCAAAAGCAACTAGCCCGTGGCCAACGCCTGCAGGAGGTGCTGAAGCAGCCACAATACTCTCCCCTGTCGGTGGATCAACAGGTGGCGGTGATCTACTCCGGTACCCGAGGCTACCTGGATGACATTCCGGTGGACAAAGTGGCCAGCTTTAAGCAAGGTCTACTCACCTACCTGAACAGCACCCATGCCAAGTTCGGCGAGATCGTCCGCTCCACCAAACAACTGACGGAAGAAGCAGAAGAGATCCTCAAAACCGCCATCACCGAGTTCAAGCAAAGCTTCTCGGCAAAAACCGCCTGAGGTCACTCGCCCATTATCGGGGATCCCCTAGGGGATTGATCCCAGAGGATCCCCACCAGACTCACCACAGCACAGGGGATAGGTCATGGCAAACCTGAAGGGTATCCGCGATCGGATCAAGTCAGTCAAAAACACCCGCAAGATCACCGAGGCAATGCGTTTGGTGGCGGCAGCTCGGGTACGGCGCGCCCAGGAACAAGTGAATGCCACCCGTCCCTTTGCGGATCGCTTGGCACAAGTGTTTTATCGGCTGCAAACCCGTCTGCGGCTAGAAGATGTCAACCTGCCCCTACTCCAACAGCGCCCGATCCAAACAGTGGGCCTGC
Source organism: Synechococcus sp. Nb3U1 (assembly GCF_021533835.1). Classification (NCBI taxonomy): domain Bacteria; kingdom Bacillati; phylum Cyanobacteriota; class Cyanophyceae; order Synechococcales; family Synechococcaceae; genus Synechococcus; species Synechococcus sp. Nb3U1. Next base: position 26,853 of record NZ_JAKFYQ010000004.1, read on the forward strand.
TGGTGGTGTCCGGGGATCGGGGCCTGTGTGGGGCCTACAATTCCAACATCATCAAACGCACCGAAGAGCGTATCCGGGAAGTCCAGGAGGCGGGTGGCCAAGTGGAACTTTACCTGATCGGGCGCAAAGCAGTGCAGTATTTTCAGCGGCGCTCTGCCCCGATAGCCAAAACCTATATGAACTTGTCTCAGATCCCTTCTGCAGCTGAAGCAGCACAAATTGGGGATCAGTTGCTCTCCGCTTTCCTTTCTGAAAAAGTGGATAAGGTGGAGCTGATTTACACCCGCTTTGTCTCCTTGATTAGTTCTCGCCCTGTGGTGCAATCCATTTTGCCCTTGGATCCCTCGCGGTTGGCCACTCAGGACGACGAAATTTTCAACCTGTTGGTGCGCGGTGGAGAATTTACCGTCGAACGCAGCAAAGTCATCGCAACGGTTTCTGCCCCCCCCCAAGACATGATTTTTGAGCAGGATCCGGTACAGATTTTGGATGCCCTGTTGCCCCTTTATTTGAATAACCAATTACTGCGGGCCTTACAAGAATCAGCTGCCAGTGAGTTGGCAGCCCGCATGACTGCCATGAACAACGCTAGCGACAATGCCAGCGAGTTAATCCGCTCTTTAGGTCTCTCCTACAACAAAGCCCGTCAAGCAGCCATTACTCAAGAGATTTTAGAGGTAGTAGCGGGAGCGCAAGCCCTATAGACATTCGGTAGGTAGACACCAGATATTTTCTCAGAGGTGCGAAGTTCCGTAGCCCAGTCTGGAAAGATTAGATCTAGCTTTAACGGCTGGAATACCCTGAAGACAAATAAGCTCATTTCCTCCCCGGCCCGACACGAAGGTAGTAACTGAAGAACATAAGGATTGCCCAACTAATACTTGCAAGCATCCCCTCGAAAGTTGGAAATGCTCTGATTTTCCAACTTGACAAGGAGCCTCGTGATCCAAAGCCTGCGTCACCTTAGGTAGAGTTACATTCTAGTCAGGCAAACGGTGGTGCTCCACCCTTGCATAGCAAGACTGACTTGGAGGACTCGTTGTAGTCAATACAGCCTTTTCCGATTTCACGCAAGCCCTTGACTAGGCTAAAAACCTTGTGGAGCAAGGGATTGACTTGAATCTGTTATATCAGATAACGCCAGAAAAGGCTGTAAACCGGCGTGCCTTTTAGTCTCTTTGCTCATGGGAACTAGCCTAAAAAAAGGGATCCGTGCCGCTACGGATCCCTCAGTGCAACTATGAACTTGCAGAGAAAGTCAACTCATCAGAAGTTGAACACAGCCCGCAGAGCACCCACGCCAATAGTGGGGTCGTTGTCACCCGGCAGAGCGCCGTTGGGATTGCTTACAAAGTAAGCAGCTGGGGTTAAGGTCAGGTAGTCGTTCACCGGGAAGCTGTAGTACACATCCACGATGAAGGGACGGCTATCCCAAACGCCATCGTTACTGGTGGTTACGATCGGCTGGCCGAAAACCACGCCACCCTGAGCTCCTTCAATGAACAGATCCGGGAAGGCAAAGCCGAACAGGAATCCGTTGAAGTCTTCATCACCAGGATCGATGGTGCCAGCGGGAACCACATTGGGCAGGTTGTAATCCACGTTGCCAGTGGTGAACCAGCCAGACAGAATCACACGAGGGCTAAGCTCCCAGTTGGCAGCCACAGAGAAAGCATTAACGCGAGCAGAGTGAGACACATTGGTCACGCTCAGAGGCCCACGGAAGAGGGTGGTGCCGTTGGCCAAGAAACCAGGGTCACCGTCCTGCACATAGGTGCTAGCAAACTGCAGGTACAGCTCCAAAGTGTCAGTCGGCAAGAACCCCAATTCAACCGCATGAGCACTATTGCCACCCGTCAGACCCGAGTCACCAAAGCCTTTACCCAGAGACTGACCGCCAGTAGTGCTGTAGCTATAGGCCAAGCGAAACTGATCGCCAGGGCGGAAACGGAAGCCAAACATGGTTCCGCCGGGCACGTCAGCGGTGGAGTTGGGAGCATCGGCGAAGTCAGACAGGGCATCGAAAGGAGTGCCATAGTTGAAGACATCGAACACACCCGAACCAGAGATGCCCGCATAAATGGTAGCAGCGTTATTGAAAGCCGGGAACTGATAGATCAACTTGGCTAGGGTGAATGTGCCACCACCACCACCGCCGAAACCAGGGCCGGGATCGCCATCAAAGAACTCGGTCACGGCGTTACGAGCTTGCAAACGAATCCGCAAGCGATCCCGACCGGTGAAAGAAGCATCGAAGTTCAAGCGCACCCGGTAGGGTAGGGTCATGTTGGCTTGGTCTTGCTCAGCAACCGTTGTGCCATTCACAATGCGATCATCGGTAAGGGCACTACCGTAAATGGCAGTGATCACCTGAGCATTCAACTTTGTGACGGGGTTGAAGACTTTCCCCTTCAAGTTGGTGACATCAGCTTCTAGGGCATCGACACGACCGCGCAGGGCAGCCAATTCAGCGGCAAATTCCTCTTGCAGGCGCTGCAGGGTAGCCAAGTCTTCCCGAGACACTTTGTCAGCCAAGCCAGCAGCGATCAACTCGTTGATGCGATCCAAACAAGCATTCATACCAGCGGCAAACTCAAAGCGGGTCATGGCCCGGTTGCCACGGTAGGTGCGATCAGGGTAACCAGCAATACAGCCATAGCGCTCCACCAAAGATTGCAGAGCTTGGAATGCCCAGTCGGTCGGCTGTACATCAGAAAGCTCAGAAATAGCGGTGACCGGCCCAGAAGCTTGGGCATAGGCCATTCCAGGAGTCAAGACTGCCGCTGCACCCAGGGTGCCAGCCAGCAGAGTCTTCCAGTAGTTCGCGTGTTTCGCGGGCATGTTTCTCTCCTTGTTCTTTTCCTCACACCTGTTTGGCTGTAGCGATGCCTTCTAAAAGTAACAAACTGCCTAACTCAAGAATGAGCCTGACAATTGCGGACTCTGGAAAAACATGATACAGCCATAATCCATATCGTCTACCACTTTACACAGTTTTTGCGCGAGACTCAATGCGAGACCCAGCGGCGGTAGATGATCCAGGCCCAATATCCATTACTCTACCTCAGGGATCCAGCTCTGGCTAGCAGGTGTACCCCCTGTGAAGCTGCAAATGGCACCGATTGGCACTCCAGAGGTGGGATCTAGCAGGCTGTGGCTGCGGGATCCCTCAGTTAGGATCATCCTGGTGCCAGACCCAGTAACACCCCCGGTAACACTTCTTATCCCTCCGCTGGCAGAAGGGGCTGATAAACTGCGGGAGTATACTTGGCCTTTTTCACAAGCTCTGAATCACTATGAGTCCTAGCCTGCAAGCCACTCAAACTCAGGCGCGAGTGCCTACTGAAACGATCCTGACGCCGCGCTTCTACACCACCGACTTCGAGGCCATCGGCAAGATGGGGTTGGGGGATCGAGAGGCGGACTTTCACGCCATGTTGGAGGAGTTTCGCGCAGATTACAATCGCCATCACTTTGTCCGTGGCGAAGAGTTTGCTCAGGATTGGGAAAGCCAACTGGATCCAGAGTCGCGGCAGTTGTTCGTGGAGTTTCTGGAGCGTTCCTGTACAGCAGAGTTCTCTGGCTTTCTCCTCTACAAGGAGCTGTCTCGCAAGCTGAAGGAAACCAACCCCACCTTGGCCGAGTGCTTCGCGTTGATGAGCCGCGACGAGGCCCGCCATGCTGGCTTCCTGAACCGGGCCATGGGAGACTTCAACCTGGCGCTGGATCTGAGTTTCCTGACCAAAAACAAGGCTTACACCTATTTTGCGCCGCGCTTTATTTTCTACGCTACCTATCTCTCGGAGAAGATTGGCTACTGGCGTTACATCCTCATCTACCGTCACCTGGAAGCCCACCCCGAAGACCGTGTTTACCCGATCTTCAACTTCTTTAAGAACTGGTGCCAGGACGAGAACCGCCACGGCGACTTCTTTATGCTGATGCTCTCTAGCCAGCCGAAGCTCCTTAAGGGGTGGATCGCCAAGCTTTGGTGCCGTTTCTTTTTGCTGTCGGTGTTTGCCACTATGTACCTGAACGATGTCGGGGAGCGCCCCGATTTCTACCGTCTGATTGGCTTGGATCCGCACACTTATGATGTCGAGGTGATCTACAAGACCAATCGCGAAGCGGCCAAGGTATTTCCGGTGGTGTTGGATGTGGAAAACCCTGAATTCATCGAGCGGTTGCAGCGGTGTGTAGCCAACAATGCCAAGCTAAGAGAGATTGCCCAAGGTACTGGCCCTTTGAAAGGGCTGCGCAAGTTGCCCCTCTACTTGGCCAATGGCTATCAGTTCTTGCAGCTCTTCTTGCTCAAGACTCGGCCCGCCGGGATCCACCTGTGGGAACAGACTGAACCGGCGGCTCCTCAAGGGGCTACCGTTCCTGCCTGAGCCGCCTTCAACCCTAGCTCAACTGTAGACAGACCATGAACATCGCTACCGAGATTACCCCCCTGTTTTTGTTAGCGACGCTGGCGTTTTTGGGTTGGGGATTTTGGCGAGCGCGCAAGCGGGGATCCGTTGCCCTCTGGGTTTGGCTACAGGGATCCCTGTTGTTGCTGCCATGGGTGGCATTTTTGGGGCTGCTGCTGTTTGGGATCTATCTCAATTTTGCCGGGTTCCTGTTGTTGTTGCTGGTCTTTACGGGGCTCTACATCGCCGTGGGGCGCAAGGCGCGGCAATTGGCAAACCAAGAGTTGCAAGCCCGCCGTGAACAACTGGCCAGTCAAATGGAGGGGCAACCCGACTCCGCAGGATCTGAAGACGCACCGCGAAAGCTCGACACTGCTTCTTCAGAGGCCGTTCCCCACCGTCTTTCTGCCGAGGACTTACAAGCGATTCAGTCGATTTTTGGCATTGATACTTTTTTTGCCACAGAAACTATCCCCTACGGAGAAGGGGCGATCTTTAAGGGCAATCTGCGCCAGGATCCAGAGGTGGTTTTACCCCTGTTGATCGATAAGTTGAAGGAGCGGGTGGGCAATCGCTACCAACTGTTTTTGGTGGAGGATCCCTCGGAAAAACCGGCTGTGGTGGTGCTGCCGGATGAGATCGTCAACTACCGGGCTTCTACAGGAGCCAAGATTCTGGCGGGAGCACTGCTGTTCTTTAGCTTTATCGCCACATTGGAGGTGGGGGCAAATCTGTTTGGCTTCCGCCTGCTGGATGCGCCAGGACGCTGGGTGGAGGCTTTGCCCGTCTCGGTGGGGATCCTCGCGACCTTGCTCGTGCACGAGGCGGGCCATCGTTGGATGGCGGGAAAGTATGGAGTACGCCTCAGCCCTGCTTTTGTCATTCCCAGTTTTGGCATCGGCACGCTGGGATCCCTGAATCGGATTGAGTCGCCGGTACCCAACCGCAAAGCCCTCTTCGATATTGCCTTTGCTGGGCCAGCGGCGGGCGGGTTGCTCTCTCTGCTGGTGTTGTTGATAGGGCTGTTGTTATCCGGTTCGGCGGGCCTGTATGTGCCCACGGATCTGTTCCGCAGCTCGATTCTGGTGGGAACCCTGGCGCGCTTGGTGTTGGGGGGCGAGTTTCAATCAGAGGTGATCGCCATTCACCCGCTGGTGGCGGTGGGGTGGATTGGCCTTGGGATCACGGCTTTGAGCCTGTTGCCTACCGGTCAGTTGGATGGCGGACGGATCATGCAGGCGGTGTATGGACGCAAGACGGCGGCTCGGGCCACGTTCATCACCTTGATCGCGTTGGCAGTGGCGTCCTTTAGCAATGTTTTGGCTTTGTACTGGGCCTTGCTGATCCTGTTTATTGCCCGTGAGCCGGAGCGCCCCCCTCAGGATGAGATCAGCGAAACCGATGGACAACGGGATGCTTTGGCGTTATTAGCCCTGTTTTTGATGGTGATGACCCTGCTACCGATTGCGCCGGCTTTGGCAGGCTTCCTCAATTTCCCCAATGGGTAGGTCGAGGGGGGTAGACAAGTTTCCTCGCGTAGCTCGGGAGGAGATTGGGGAGATGTTGATAAGGGAAGATTGGGGGCAACCCTGCCTTGGCCGCAAGAATGGGATCCAAGAAGGGATCCAACCGGCACTCCTGCAGGGGGTTCAACTTCAACAACGACGAGCAAAGCTGGCCCTGGGTCTGTTGCGCCGTAAGTTCAGATCTTGGGTTCCTGCCCAAGCAACTCAACTGAGCCAGTTGCCGGTTGCTGATTTGAAAGCCTGGCTGCAGCATGTCCACTAAAGGGGGGAAAGGCTTTGGAAAATCACCGGCTCCCAAGGGATCCCCATCTTTTTCCATCGAATCTGTTTTGACACGGGCCGTTAGCCACCATCAGGCGGGGCAACTGCTCCAGGCTATCCCTCTCTACGAGTGGATTTTGGGAAAATCCCCCAACCACCCAGAGGTGCTGCATCTCTTGGGAGTTTGTCGGCAACAACAGGGATCCCTGGATATCGCCATTCAGTTGATCCGTCAAGCGATCGCCCAGCAACCCCAATTCCCCGATGCCCATTTCAATTTGGGGATTGCCCTCAAGCAAGCAGGCCGACTGGCCGAGGCAGAAACCCACTTTCGACAAGCCCTAGAGCAAGGGGGGCCGGATCCAGAAACGCTTTATCAGATCGGGCTGGTATTGCGGCAGCAGGGGCAGTTGGAAGCTGCACGGGATCCCTTGGCACAAGCCCTGAAGTTCCAACCGGAGTTTGCCGATGCCGCCTATACTTTGGCGATCATCTTGCGCGACTGTGGCCAAGAACCCGCAGCTGCCGAGCTGTTTCGCCAACTTTGGGAGCGGGATCCCGCCGATTTGGCCGCTGGGTTGGGGTGGTGCATCAGCCAGTTGCCCCTTCTGTATGAGGAGGAACAGCACATTTGGACGGCACGGGAGCAATACCGCCAAGCCCTCCTGCACGTGAAAGGGACGCTAGAACCGCTGCTGCGGGATCCCCGTCTACTGGAACGGGCTGCCGCCGGGATCGGCTCGGTACAACCGTTTTTTCTGCCCTACCAAGGCCAGAACGACCGCGAGCTGCAACAGATATACGGATCCCTAATTCACACGGTGATGGCGGCCCGTTATCCCCACCCGCCCACCCCCCAGACCCAGCGCCAAGGCCAGCTGCGGGTTGGGATCGTCTCGGGGCTGTTTCGGGATCACTCGGTGTGGAAGATCATCACCCGTGGCTGGGTGGAGGCCTTGGATCGAAACCAGTTCGCCCTTTACGGCTTTCACACCTCAGATATCCAAGACGAGATCACCCAATCTCTACCACAACGCTTCGAGCAGTTCCTGGCCGGATCCCGTAGTTTCGAGGACTGGCAGACTCAGATCCGCTCGGCCCAGCTGGATGTGCTCCTCTACCCCGAAGTGGGAATCGACCCCATGTGTGCTCGTTTGGCCACCCTGCCACTGGCACCCGTTCAAGCCATGGCTTGGGGACATCCCGAAACCTCCGGACTACCGACGATGGATGTTTTCTTAAGCAGCCAGCTGATGGAACCGGAAGATGGGGCCACCCACTACTGCGAACAGAGGATCCCTCTGCCGGGGATCGGCACCTACTATGTGCCCCTGGAAACGCAGCCGGTGGCGGTGAACTGGGAAGCCTGGGGGGTAGAACGCCACAAAATCCTCTACCTCTGCGCTCAGTCCCTATTCAAATACCTGCCCCAATACGACTGGGTGCTTCCCCGCATCGCGGCTGAAGTGAAAGACTGTCAATTTTTATTTTTGCGCGGGCGATTTTCTCAAGGGCTGCGGGAGCGCTTTTGGCAACGGATGCAACGAGTCTTTGAAACCGCTGGACTGCGGGCAGAAGACCATGTGCTGCTGCTGCCGGAATTGGATCCGGGGCAATATGCTGCCTACAACGCCCTCGGCGATATTTACCTGGATAGCATCGGCTGGTCAGGGGGCAACACTACTCTGGAAGCCCTGCCCTACGGCCTACCGGTTGTCACTCTGCCCGGATCCCTGATGCGAGGCCGCCACAGCTACGCCATCCTGCAGCAGATGGGGATCCCGGACACCATCGCCCACAGCCCGGAGGAGTACGTTCACATTGCCGCCCGCCTGGGAACCGATCCAACCTGGCGAGCACAGATTCGCCAACAGGTGCAAGAACGGCAACACCGGGTCTACCGGGATCCCGCCCCGATCCGCGCCCTAGAGCAGTGGTTGCTCAGCCTAGAGCGTTGACATTGCAAACCCCACTAAGGGATTGATTTTGTATCGGAATTCCTGATTTTAATGAAGGATTAATAAGCATCCTCAGAAACATCAAGGCGAGTTCGATAGAATTGTTTTATATTGCCTCAGAATGCTTTTCCAGCAAAGAAAGCGAGCAGTAGCATTTGAGGTTTTGTTCTGTCGGTGTGGGCAATCCTTGTTTTTTTACCCCTTCTCTAGAAGGCATAGTTCTACACCGTCGGCAGGTTGGCGTAACCTATCTGCGGCATGCCGGCCAAACACGATTGCCCCGATTTGCATATAGGAGTCTCTACTGATGAACCCCACCCCTCGGCCCCTATCCCTCAGCCTGAGCTTAGTTCTTGCCACCTCCCTTTTCGCCTGTGCCCCGCAACCTCAGCAACCGGATACCGCAGGGGCAAGACAACGGGTCACCATTTTCGGTGCATTTGTGGAAGAAGATGCCCGGCGTTTTGAAGCCTCGATGCGGCCTTTTGAGGAACAGACTGGCATTCAGGTGGAATACGAAGGCTCCGGCGACTTTGAAACCCTGATCACGGTGCGCATGGAAGGAGGGGATCCCCCGGATATCATCGCCTTTCCGCAGCCGGGTTTGATGGTGGAATATGCCCGTGAAGGCCGCCTAGTGGATCTGGGGGAAGTGTTGGATAGCCAACAACTCAGCCAAGGGTATCGTTCCTTCTGGCTGGATTTGGGCACCGTTGATGACACCCTGGTGGGGGTGTGGTATCGCGCTTCTGTCAAGAGCTTAGTGTGGTACCCGGTGCCGCAGTTTGAGGAAGCAGGCTACGAAATCCCGGAAACTTGGGATGAGCTGCTGGCCTTATCGGATCAAATTGTGGCGGATGGGGGTACCCCCTGGTGTATCGGCATCGAGAGTAGCGGCGCCACTGGTTGGGTAGGCACCGATTGGATTGAAGATATTCTGCTGCGTACCTCTGGCCCAGAAGTTTACGACCAATGGGTGAGCAACGAAATCCCCTTCAACGACCCACGGGTGAAAGAAGCTTTTGAGAAAATGGGCGAGATCTGGCTCAACCCCGACTACGTGTTGGGGGGCACCGTGGGCATTCTCACCACACCCTTTGGGGATGCCGCCAACCCGATGTTTGAGGAGCCGCCCGGTTGCTACCTGCACCGTCAGGCCAGCTTTTTGCCGGTGTTTTTGCCCCCAGAAGTAGAGCCAGGCCGCGATATCGACTTTTTCTATCTGCCGCCGATCAACCCCGAGCATGGTCGCCCCGTGATGGGCGCTGGGGACGTGATGTCGATGGTCAACGACCGCCCGGAAGTACGGCAGGTGATGGAATACCTGACCACAGCAGAAGCAGGACGAGCCTGGGCGGAAGCAGGGGGGTTCCTCTCTCCCCACAATGATGCCGATTTGGATTGGTACCCGGACGATCTCACCCGTGCGCAAGCAGAACTGCTGCGGGATGCCGACACCTTCCGCTTCGATGGCTCCGACATGATGCCAGGGGCGGTTGGGACAGGCACCTTCTGGACAGGGATCGTGGATTACCTCAGCGGGCGGGATTTGGATACGGTGCTGCTAGAGATCCAGCGCAGTTGGCCCCAGGACTAACCCAGCTCATCGTTGACCTCCAGCATCTGGGCTGGATTTGAATTGGGAGATACAGAATACATGCAAGGGGCAAGTACCGCTGAAGAGAGCAGCCTACTGGACAGTCAACCGGCTCGCATCTTGCGACCTATTTTGGGGTTAACCGCCATTTTCGCCGCCTTTGGCTGGAGTACCGGGTTCATGAGGGATCCGAACGCGCCCGCCTGGCAATTGCTGCTGGTGGCTCTGGCGATCGGGGTGCTGGGGGTTTGGACGCTCTTTTTTCTAGCCAACGATTTGGTATCGCGCTTTCCGCGGCTCTGGGCAGAGCGGATCCGGCCCTACATTTTTGTGGGGCCGGGGCTGCTGCTGTTGTTTGCCTATCTAGTTTTCCCCACGGTGCAAACCCTTTACTTAAGTTTTTTGGATGCCCGTTCCCAGCGCTGGGTGGGCTGGCAGAACTACCAATTTGCCTTTACCGACCGCACCATGTTGATCGCCTTTCGCAACAACCTGCTCTGGCTGGTGTTGGTCACCGGGATCAGCGTTTCCTTGGGTTTGCTGATCGCCGTCTTGGTGGATCGGGTGCGTTGGGAGCCACTGGCCAAGTCGCTGATCTTTTTACCGATGGCGATCTCTTTTGTTGGGGCTAGTGTGATTTGGCGCTTTATGTACGCCTTTCAACCGCCGGGGCGACCGCAGATCGGCCTGCTCAATGCCATTTGGACGGGGCTGGGCGGCAACCCGATCGGCTGGCTACAAACGCAACCCCTGAATACCTTTGCCCTGATCGTGATCATGATCTGGCTGCAGACGGGCTTTTGCATGGTGATTTTGTCGGCAGCGGTGAAATCTGTGCCCAGCGAACTCCTGGAGGCAGCCCGCATCGACGGGGCCAACGAGATCGAGATCTTCTTTCAGGTGATCATCCCCTACGTCAGCAAAACAGTGATGACGGTGGCCACTACGGTGGTGATTCTGGTGCTGAAGGTGTTCGATATCGTCTACGTCATGACCAGCGGCCAGTTTGGCACCGAGGTGATCGCCAATCGCATGTACTCGGAGATGTTCCGCTTCCGCCACTTTGGACGGGGCAGTGCCCTGGCGGTAATCCTGTTGATTGCGGTGCTCCCGGTGATGATTGGCAATATTCGCAGTTGGCGACGTGCCCAGTAGCTTTTTTTGCAGCACTTTTCACATCCTTATTTCAGACTCCTTTTCCTTTCAGCCTTTGCCCACCATGACGCCAGCCACTTCAGCTCACCCAGCCCGTTCTTCTGCCCTCCGGCGGGGGTTGCAAGGGATCCCGTTGCGGGCCTTGATTCTGTTCCTGTGCTTTCTGTGGACCTTACCGACGGCGGGCTTGTTGATCAGCTCTTTTCGGCAGCGCAGCGCCATTACAAGCTCCGGTTGGTGGACGGTGTTTGCCCATCCGTTTGAGTTCACCCAATGGACTTTGGACAACTACCAGTTGGTGCTCACCTCCGATGGCATGGGGCGAGCTTTTTTGAACAGCCTGCTGGTGTCGATCCCGGCCACGGTAATCCCGATTACGATCGCGGCTTTTGCAGCCTATGCTTTGGCCTGGATGCAGTTTCCGGGGCGACGCTGGATCTTCGCTGGGATTGTCGCCCTGATGGTGGTACCGCTGCAGATGTCGCTGATCCCGATGCTGCGGATCTATACCCAGATGGGCTTGAATGGCACCTTTTTGGGGATCTGGCTGGCCCATACGGGGTTTGGCTTGCCCTTGGCCATTTATTTGCTCCACAGCTCAATAGCGGGCTTGCCGAAGGAGATCATCGAGTCAGCAGCTGTGGATGGGGCGGGGCATTTCTCCACCTTTAGCCGCTTGGTGGTGCCCCTGTCTTTGCCGGCCATTGCTTCGTTCGCCATTTTTCAGTTTCTCTGGACTTGGAATGACCTGTTGGTGGCGCTGGTGTTTTTGGGCACCCGCCCGGATGTGGCGGTGGTGACGGCGCGCCTCTCGGAATTGGTGGGATCCCGTGGGCAAGACTGGCACATTCTCACGGCGGGCGCTTTTATCACTATGGTGATCCCGTTGTTGGTGTTTTTCTCGCTGCAGCGCTACTTTGTGCGGGGCCTTTTGGCCGGATCGGTGAAGGGTTAGCAGGGGCGTGTGTTCCTGGCGTCTTGAAGGGATCCCGAACCGATGGCAGGATGAGCTGGGTTGTGTTGCCGTTTGCGCCAGTGAGCCGGAGGTCGAGACTTGCCGATGTCTTCTGAGCCTTCCCCCAGTCAGTCCCTTGTGGTTGAGAACGAGCCGCCCGAGGCATTCCCTCCCCTCTCGACCCGCCTCAAGGAGATCGCTGAAGTATTTCTCCGGCTGGGATCCCTGGGTTTCGGTGGCCCACAGGCCCATATCGCCATGCAAAACGACGAGGCGGTGACGCGGCGGGGCTGGATGAGCCAGGAACAATTCACGGAAGGGGTGGGCCTGTGTGAGATGTTGCCGGGGCCGGCTTCTACCCAAATGAGTATTTATGTCGGCTATGTGCGGGCGGGTGGGTTGGGGGCGGTGGTGGCGGGTTTGTGCTTTATCGCCCCGGCCTTTGTGATCGAGGTAATTTTTTCTTGGCTTTACTTTCGCTTTCAGGGCGTACCCCAGCTCCAGGGGGTGTTTTTTGGGGTAGCCCCGGTGGTGATCGCCATTATTCTGGCTTTTTGTTGGAAGCTGGGCCGCAAGGCTATCAAGGATTGGAGCCGGGGGCTGATCGCGGTAGCGGCTTTTGCCCTGCTGCTGTTCGGGGGGGTGAATATCTTGCTGCTGTTTGGGTTGGCGGCCCTGGTGGGGCTACTGCTGTACGGGCCGCGCAGTCCTTTGCCAGGGATCCCCGGTTTACTCCCTTGGCCTGTGACGACGTTGGCCCAGACGGTGGTGGCAACAGTTCCGCCGGAAACCCTCACTCTAAGTAGTTTTTGGGGCCTAGAGCGCATTGGCACCTACTTTTGGCCGATGACGCTGTTTTTCCTGAAGGTGGGCAGTGCCATTTTCGGGGGGGGTCTGGTGATTATCCCCTTCATTGCTGAAGAGGTGGTGGAGCAGCTAGGCTGGCTCACTCCGGCGGAGTTTTTGGATGGGGTGGCGATTGGACAGTTTACCCCTGGCCCCGTGGTGCTGACGGCGGCCTTTATCGGCTACAAGGTGGCGGGGGTGTTGGGGGCCCTGACGGCAACAGTGGCGATTTTTGCCCCTTCTTTTGCGTTTATTCTATTGGCAGCTCCGGTTTTGCTGCGGGTGCGGCGTAATGCTTGGGTGAAGGGATCCCTGCAGGCGATCACCCCAACGGCGCTGGGGGCGATTGCAGCAGCAACGATCCCGTTGGCCCAAAATGCCCTGCTCCAAGAGACAATTGCGGCCTCTTGGGTGGCTGTGCTTGGGGTAGCAGCGTTGGTGGGGTTGATGCGCTTGAAGCTGCCCACTTGGTTGTTGGTGCTGGCGGGAGGCGGATTGGGTTGGCTGGGCAGTGGATGGGTGGGGTAGCCCTTGCGGAGATGAGCGGGAGGGTGGGGAGGAATCCGTGATCGCTCAGAGGACAATGCCGCTGAGAATGCCCATCACCTGTTCTAGGTCTGCCGGGATCCGGTAAAGGTTAAGGTCTTGCACAATGTGATGATCACGCCGTTGGTAGAGACAAAACTGCCAGATATCCCCAGTGGTTACAGCTCCGTAGAGGGTGGGGACTTCTGGGAGCTGCCCCCGCTGCTCCAGCCAGAGATCAAAAGCAATCAACTCCACCGCCAATTGAGTCGCACCCCGGCTGAGATCTGCCCCCTTAGCCTCAATCACGATCATCTGCTGCTCGCCGCGCAAGAGATAGTCGACTTCCCCTTTCAAAAAGCGATTCACCTCAATGCCGTATTCAATGCTCAGTTGTAGGGGTAAGCATTCCAGTAACATGGTCAGAACGGGGCTGATCAACAGTTCCCGCCGTGCCATCTTGCTGGTTAGAGCAGCTTTCGGCAAGTATTGCAACATACTCTGGCGCAGAGCAGTAGCCCCCACCGCCAAAGACTCCGGCCAAGCATAGGGCAAATCCTGCAGATAGCGCCGTTCCAGGGTGACGGAGAGTTCGGCCAAAATATCTGCCGGATCAAAGCGTAGCTCAAAATATTGGGAGAACGTGTAGGAACGCTCTGGATCCAAAATGGGCATTGTCTGGGATCCCTCCCTTCGGGTGAAGGCTGCCCTTACCTTAGCTTGAACGGGATCCTGGGCACCTAGGCTTTCCAAGTTCCCCTGTAGCGATAGAAAGGGGTATCTCGGCGGATACGCACCGCTTGGCCACAGTAGGGGTGGGGTTTGGGTTGAGAGCGAGCGCTCCAAGCTCAAATATCGGTCTCGCTCAGTCCGTCGCTCAGGTAGTCGAAGGGCTCGGCCACAAAGCTGTAGTCTTCGTCGGATCCCAGCAGCTCCAGGGTGCGCCCTTTCATGTTCTGAATGCCGATCACCGTTGGGGCAATCGGCACGCCAAGGGAGTTGTAGGTTTCCCGCAACCCCGCTAGCACCCGCTCATCCAAAATGCTGGTATCGGCAGCCACCAGAGCATAAGAAGCATAGCGCAGATAGTAGTCCATATCCCGCAAACAGGTGGCATAGCGGCGGGTGGTATAGGCATTGCCCCCCGGACGAATCAAATCCGGTACTTGGGCGAACATGCCCGCAGCAGCCGTCTTGACGATATCCACCGAGTTGAGATTGATCACGTTCACTGCCTTAATGCGCCGTAGCCCCGAGTCATAAAAAGACTTGAGGGCATCCATCGCATCCCGATCAAGGTAGCGGCCTGTCAGGTCGTAGGTTTTGATCAGTGTGGTCACAGCATCACGCATATCCCAAACTCCGTTCCTGTAGCGTCTTTTATTGAATCGGCTGAGATGAAAAAATGAGAAGAGATTTTGCTAAGCGGGATCCGAATGCAAACCTCGGAAAATCGAGCCGGAGCCCAGCAACCGCAATGCCCCAGGCTTCCAATTCGCCCTCAGAAGTTTAACATGCAGGGGTTTCTTGCCGGCTGTGCCCTGAGAGAATAGCAAATGTTGTTACGAAAATGTAACATTTCTGCAACAATTCAGGGATCCGGCAACAACACCCGCAGGGGCTTGAGCCGTGCCTCTTGGCAGTGACCCAAACCCAAAAACTCGCCATCGCTCCCCTGCACGCGTAGGTTTTCTGAAGCCGGGGTGAGGGATCCCACGTCAACCCCCTGACCCTGCTGCCAGCGGTGGGCCATATCTGGGGACAACTGGATCGGATCCCAGTGCAAAAATCCGGTTTCAATCGGCCAGAGCGCAGCGGTGGGATCCGCGGATCCCTGCCATGTATCTAAAGACACACTCTGCTCAATCCGGAATGGGCCACTTTGTAAGCGCCGCAACCGGCTCATCAGGCCCCCACAGCCCAATTTCTCTCCCAAATCGCGGGCAATAGCCCGGATGTAGGTACCCGACCCGCAGGTGATCTCTAGATCCATTTCGGGGAAGTCTCCGGGCCGCCAGTCCAGCAGGTGCAGTTGGTGAATGCTGACGGGGCGAGGTTCGAGTTGCAATTCAGAGGCTTCCACACCGGCACGCGCCAACTGATAGAGCTTTTTGCCCTGCCGTTTAACGGCACTGTAGAGGGGGGGCACCTGTAAAATCTTGCCGACAAACTCCCGCAAAGCCTGCTCCACCAACTCCCGGCCCAGCTCAGCACAAGGGGATCCCACCTGGATCTGTCCTTCGGCATCGTCGGTATCGCTGCGTTGCCCCAGGCGGAAGGTGGCCCGATACACTTTCTCCCCCGGCAAAAAGGACAGAAATCGCGTCGCCCGCCCCACCGCAATCGGCAAAACCCCAGTCGCCGCCGGATCAAGGGTGCCCCCATGCCCCACCTTGCGCGTGCGCAAGACCCGCCGCACTATCGCCACACCATCGTGGGAGGTGAACCCCGCCGGTTTATCCAGGTTGAGAAAGCCCTCTAGGGATCCCATGGCCATCCATCAATCATTAAGATTTGTAACCGAACTGCTTTAGCGCTTAACATAGGGGGTAACTTCTGTCCCCAAGTTTTAAGCACTCATGCCCCAATTTGTCACGTTTTCTCAGCCTATCTGGCAGCGCCTGCTGATGATCGCCCCCTTCTTCCTGTGGGGATCGGCCATGGTGGTAATGCGCGATGCCTTGGCGGAGACGACCCCGCTGTTTATCGCCATTTTGCGGCTGTTGCCAGCAGGGATCCTGGTGCTGGCCTTTCGGCTTTGGCAGGGGCGCGGCTCTGAGGCTGAATCCAACCCCAAACCCTGGCATCCCCAGGGGCTACGGGGCTGGCTGTGGGTGTTGGCTTTTGCCCTAGTGGATGGCACCTGTTTTCAGGGATTTTTGGCTCAAGGGTTAACCGAAACAGGCGCTGGGCTAGGTTCTGTCTTGATCGACTCCCAACCGCTGGCGGTAGCTTTGATGGCCACCTGGTTCTATCGGGAACGGATGGGATCCCTGGGCTGGCTCAGCTTAGGGGTCGGGGTCGTGGGCATTGGTATCATTGGCCTATCCGGGGAGGGATCCCTGCAACTGAACTCCGGCGTGATCTGGATGTTGATGGCCTCTTTGTCGATGGCGATTGGCACCGTGATGATGCCGAAGGTGGCGGAAGTCGCCGATCCAGTCTTGGCGACGGGTTGGCACATGGTGTTGGGCAGCCTGCCTTTGATTCTGCTCTCGGGGCTGACGGAAACTCAACAGTGGCAGGAGTTGAGCGGATCCCATTGGTTGGGCTTGCTCTATGCGTCTGTGCTGGGTAGTGCACTGGCCTATGCCCTCTTTTTCTACTTTGCCTCTCAGGAGAACCTCACCGAATTCAGCTCCCTCACTTTTCTCACCCCTGTCTTTGCCCTTCTGTTTGGCAGCACCTTCTTGGGGGAATCCCTGACGCAGTTGCAATGGCTAGGGGTGGGCATTACCCTCATCTGTGTCTATTTGATCAACCACCGCCAAGAATGGCAGAACCGGCTGCGCCTGGGCTGGAAAGGGATCCTCGCCGAGCTAGGCTTAGGTTGGGTGGTGAGCACCGTCGAAATTCGGGATGGCAACCCAGACTGAGGGAGGAGCAAGGGCTTTTGTAGGGATCCCTTAAGCAGGCAAGAACCCCATGGCATCCCGAACCGTTTGCAGCGTTTGATTGGCAATGGCGCGGGCTTTGGCGGCGTTTTCCCGCATCAGAAAGAGTAAATGGTCGGGGTTACGCCAGAGCTCCTGATAGCGCTGCTGAATGGGATCTAGGGCAGCAACGATGCTGTCGGTGAGGAGCGGTTTGAACTGTCCCCACCCCATCTCGGCACACTCAGCCGTTACCGCTTCTTTGCTCTTACCGGAGGTGAGCAGGTAAATGGTGAGCAGATTATTGGCCTCTGGACGGGTCGGATCGTCGAAGGTAATGCCGCGAATCGGGTCGGTTTTGCACTTCTGAATTTTTTTGCGGATTGTATCGGGATCATCCAGCAGGTTGATGCGGCTCAAATCGGAGGGATCCGATTTGGACATCTTGCGGGTGCCATCCGTCAGGCTCATCACCCGGGCTCCATCTTCCCGAATCAGGGCCTCCGGGATGCGAAACACCTCCCCGAAGCGGTCGTTAAAGCGACGGGCGATATCCCGACTCAGCTCAATGTGCTGTCGTTGATCCTCCCCAACCGGCACATACTTAGGCTGATAGAGCAAAATATCCGCTGCTTGCAAAATCGGGTAGCTGAAGAGTCCGACACTGGTCTCTTCCCCCTGTTTCTCTTTTTTCTCTTTGTACTGGATCATGCGCTCGGCCCAGTTCATCGGGGTGATCGTGTTGAACAGCCAAGCCAATTCGGTATGAGCAGCCACATGCGACTGCACAAACAGCACACAATGCTCCAGGCTGAGACCACAGGCCAAATAAAGGGCAAATAGCGAGCGGGTACGCTCCCCCAACAGCTTCGGATCCTGGGGAACGGTGATGGCGTGCTGATCGACAATGCAAAAGAAGTTTTCGTAGTGTTCCTGCTCGGCCACCCAGTTTTTAATCGCCCCCAAGTAATTGCCCAAGTGCAGTTCACCGGAGGGCTGAATGCCAGAGAAGGTACGTGGCTGGGTCATAGAGCAAAAAGAAGATCGAACAACAAAGCCGCAGGAGTTGCGAAAACTCCTTCAAGGATATCAGGGCAACTGCAGGAAGTTGGCGCATGATGAGAAAGATAGACTGGATTCGCTCATGTCAGACTACGAGCCCGAACAGCTACGTGCCGCTAGCCATTATGTGTTGTTGATGCCAGGATTACCGGAGCAATTTCTCAGCCCTGAGGAGTTACAGGAGTTTCTCGAGCAGTTGTTGCAGGAACATCCCCACCTCGTCGATGCCGATCTGGCCCGTTACCCCACCTCTCAAGCGCAAGCGCAACGGCTGATCGATACGGCTTGTGAAGTAGAAGTTTCCCCCGGCGAGACCCTGCAGTGGCACCCTGTGCGCCTGAACAAGCGAACCTCAAACCCTCTCCATTCCGGATCCCTGTGAGGGTCTAATTGGATATCACTTCATGAAGCTAGGCGGAGGTTTATAGGGAATCTCGGCCTGCGCATGATAAAACGCAAGAGTGTGAAAGATCCCATCTCTAACCCAAGAGGTCAACCATGCCGCGCAGCATGAAGAACGACAACTTCATCGATAAGAGCTTCACTGTCATGGCGGATTTGATCCTGAAGCTAATGCCGGGGGTGAGTTCCGACCAGAAAAAAGCCTTTGCCTACTACCGGGATGGCATGGCCGCCCAGGGGGATGGAGAATACGCCGAAGCCCTGGATAACTACAAAGAAGCCCTTACCTTAGAAGAAGGGGAAGAAGACCGCAGCTACATTCTCTACAACATGGGCTTGATCTACCAAAGCAACGGCGAGATCGACAAAGCCCTCGACCACTACCAACAGGCACTGGAGCTGAACCCGCGGTTGTGCTCTGCGTTGAACAACATAGCCGTCCTGCTACACCATCGGGGCGAAGCCAGCCTAGAAGCTGGGGATGAAGAAACGGCAGAATCCTTGTTTGATGAAGCCGCCCAGTACTGGATCCGCGCCATCCGCATTGCCCCTAACAACTACATCGAGGCGCAAAATTGGCTGAAAATCACCGGGCGAGCCAACCTAGAAGTGTACTAAACAACACGGCTACAGGGAAATGGGTTAACTTAGTAACCGATGCGGCAGAGGGGCTGATGCTGAAACGAGAAGAGGTACAACATGTCGCTCATTTGGCTCGTCTGGAGCTAAGTGAAGAAGAGGAGATCCAATTTACAGAGCAGCTAGCAGATATTTTGGCCTACGTGGAGCAGCTGAAGGAGCTGGATACGGAGGGAGTAGAGCCTACCTTCCACATCTTGGATATGGAATTGCCCACTCGCCCGGATGAGATCCAGCCCTACCCGGATATCGAAGGGATCCTGGCCAATGCCCCCGACCGCGCCGATACTTTTTTCAAAGTGCCCCGCATTCTAGATGCGGAAGATTAGCTAGGGAGCCCTTGCGGAAAGAACCATCCTATTCGCACCCTTTTCTGTTATTTAGAAAGGCTTTAAGAAAGGCTTCAGCCAACTCTTAGGCCCATCTCAGCCATCTGGGGTTCGTTTGTAGCAAAATAGACTCAGACGTGAAAAAATACACATTGCTGCCTTACACGGGTTGACCCTAGTAGCACTTGTGTCCCTGATGCCTTGTAGGAGGGTTGGGCATGGCCAGTTCTGGATCCCCGCAGTTGCGTCATGTGTTGGTGCTAGATGACACACAGGGGCGGCGAGCCCTGATCTTGGATGCGGCCACCTATTCTTTGGGACGGGACCTGCAAAATTCCATTCCCCTGCACTCTAGCTCCATTTCCCGGCAACATGCGCTGCTGCTGAGGGTTCCGGCCAGTTCTGGTTATCGCTACCGCATTTTGGATGGCAATGCCGAGGGCAAACGGAGCACTAACGGGATCCGGCTGAATGGGATCCCTTGTACCTCCCAGGATTTGGAAGATGGGGATTTGATCGAGTTTGGCCCCGATACCAAAGCTCGCTACTACCGCCGCGAAATGGCCGAAGAAGAGATCGGGCTGTATGCCGAGTCGCTGGAGTACCGCAGCATCAAAACCAGCACCGTCAGTCCGAAAAGCACCGATCTGTTCGGAGATAAGCGGGATCGGGTTCTGCTGCTGCAACCCCACGAATATCAACGCAGCGGAGTGCTTCGGCCAGGGCTCCCGCATCCGGTCTTGGGGCTGATCTTTCAAAATCAGTGCTATTATTTCGAGCGGCTATTAGGAACCGACCTAGAGGAGGCCATAGAGCAATGCCGGAGTCGCCTGGAACATCCTCTAGAGGAACGGGAATTTTGTGTATTGATTCAAGACGTGCATGGGTATCGTCTCGCCCTTCATCAACCGCAGTTGGTGGCTGTACCCTACGATAAGTTCCTGGAAACCACCTGTCGACTGATGCGGCGTGGCATTCGCGTGGAGGATCGACGGTGGCGGCTGCGTAAGTTTGAGAAGTGCTTTGTCGGCTTGGATGCCGTGGCCTGGTTGGCGGGCCATTTTCAGATCAGCCGTCCTGAGGCGGTACAGGTGGGCCAAGAGTGTCTCCAGCGCCGCTTGTTTTTGCACGTGCTGGAAGAACAGGATTTTGCCGATGAGGGCTATTACTATCGCTTCCGAGAAGATGGCGGCCCAGAAGAGCGGGTGGTGGGGTAGATTTCACCCCCAACCCAGAATGGGGTAACCGAAGCTGGGTAAGATGTGGCGGGCACTTGTCCAGTCAGGGAACCAGAAGCAATGTCGGACGTGACTCACTCGGTAGAACGGCTACAGCAGCACGGGTGTTTTGGGGGCAGGGTCGAGTTTTATCGCCATGTCTCGCAGAGATGCCGAACGGAGATGCGTTTTTCGGTATATCTGCCGGCCCAGAGGGGATCCCTGCCGGTGCTCTACTGGTTGTCGGGTCTCACGTGTACCGAAGAGAATTTTATGGTTAAGGCTGGAGCCCAACGGCTGGCAGCAGAGTTGGGTTTGCTGTTGGTGGCCCCCGATACCAGTCCGCGCCATTTGGGCCTAACGGGTGAAACCGAGAACTGGGATTTTGGGGCTGGAGCCAGCTTTTATGTGGATGCCACTCAGGATCCCTGGCAGGCTCACTACCAGATGTACAGCTACGTCACCCAAGAGCTGCCAGCCCTCATCCAGGCCCATTTCCCAGCAGATCCAAATCGACAGGGCATTTTTGGCCATTCGATGGGAGGACATGGGGCACTGGTCTGTGCGCTGCGCAACCCGACTCAGTACCGTTCGGTGTCTGCCTTTGCGCCCATTGCCGCGCCGATGCAGTGCCCTTGGGGTCAAAAAGCTTTTACAGGCTATCTGGGATCCAACCGTGAATCCTGGAAAGCCTACGATGCCAGCCAGTTGGTGCTCAGTTCCCAGTGGGATCGACCCATTCTGATCGATCAAGGAGCGGTGGATCCCTTTTTGGCTCAGCAGCAGTTGTTGCCAGAAAAGTTTCAAGCCGCTTGTGCCGAGGCGGGGAAATCTCTAACCCTGCGCTACCAATCTGGTTACGATCACAGCTACTACTTCATCGCCAGCTTCATCGACGATTACCTGCGCCATCATGCAGCTGCCTTGAGAAACTGAGGCAAACACGTCCCTCTACAATGGGACACTCATTTCGGAAGCCATGAAATCTGAAGAACTCGGCTCTTTTCTAGCTTGGTGCGCAAAGAGCGCTCTAGCACCTCTGATTCATTCAAAGGAGTGGAAGCATGATAAGACAAACATAAAGGGGTTTTCACCTTACAGGGAGGAGATAGCTGCTCTGAGGAAACATAAAATTGGCCTACTTTCAAAGTGGGAATATCATCACCAGTCCCTCCCCTCAAGGCAATTTGGTTGCGAACCACATCAATTGCCGCAGGTGAACTGGCTTTGCCAAAAAATTGGGTCAAGCAGTTGGCAATTATGTTGTGATCGATACTTTTTGGTGCTTGCGTAGCAAAAATTAAGCCCAGACCATACTTTCGAGCCTGTGCTGCCAAACGGTTAATACTTTGTTTGCAGACGGTACTTCCTGAAGAGGGCACAAAATCCTTCGCTTCATCAATAACCAATAGCCCTCTGACAGGAGAATCGAGAGGTGCTGGGTTTTTCTTGATCCAGGTAAAGAGAGTCATGGCTAGCTGGTTCAGAAATTGCTGCTGAGCAGAAAGACTAGTAAGCCCAAGCAAGTTGATAATGGACACTCTCGTTTTTGAGGAAGTCTGATTTAACCCCAGCAAAGTCGCTGGATCTAATACTGTCCCACTCTGTCGCAGTAAGCTGTTATTGGCCTTTTCAGCCCTGAGAAGATCTGCCATCTCAAGAGCTCTTTTAGAAGCCTGACTAATTTCTGACCCAGCTTCAGGTGGGAGGTCAGAAAGCAACTCAATAAAGTCATCCAAGGTGCCAGGTTGATGAGTTGCAAAATACGTTAAAGCTAATTTTAGAATGCCTCTTTTCAATTTGGCAGTGCTGGTATTTCCAGAAGCGACAATATCTTGGAGGGCATCATGGGCCATATCAGCAGCCTGATCCAACTCTTCAGGATCTCCAGCTACAGCACCAAAATCAGGCAAAGGAGATAGAGCAAGGGGGTTCCCCGATTCTCGCCCGGGCGTCCAAATGATTACTTCACTCTGTTCAAAATAGTGATCGGCTTTGGCTCTATCTTCTTCATCCCAGGAGTCGGGAATAGATGGCCAGGGATCCCCCATGCGAGCTAAATCATTAGCCCCATCAATCACAATCGAGGGAATCCCAAGCAATGCTGCTTCTTCAACAATCCGCTTGACGAGAACGGTTTTCCCAGAACCACTCCCAGCAAGAATAACAGTGTGCCGCACCAAGTCCTGAATGGGAAGCAAAATAGGATCCCCTACTCGGCTACCCAACAAGCACCTCCCCAGAAAAATATGTTGCTTGTCCAGTTGTGGTTTTGCCGTTGGCTTTGTAGCAGTTGATTCCCGAATAACAGGATTGGCCAGGCTCCCAGTAGAAATCGCCTGAGATGGCTCTTCAGAGGTAGCAAAATTAAAAGGTGGAGATGCTTCTAGTGGCCCGTCAGGGATCCCTGCAAACAGCCACTCTGCTATCGGGGAAAGTGCAGGCAATTTAGAGAGCGGTCGCTCCTGGAGCATCCAAGACTGGAAAGCAGAATGGGTACTAACCTGTTCAAGGGCTGATAAAACCTTCAGCTCCTCTTCAGTCGGCTGCCAGTGGATCCCTCCAGCTGTGAAGAATCTTTGTAGCAATTGCTGCGTTTTTTCGCCACCGGGCAACGGGGAGGTTCTCACCAGAATCATTTTTCTAAACGTGAGGGCTGGGTCAATGCCTGAAGCCGTGATCGCAGCATTGAGGCGAGCTTGGAAGGCTTTGGCGTTCGTTCTTTGTAAAGCCCTGAAACAAAGGTGTCTTTCTCGGTCATTCTCACGGTGGAAAATTAATCTTGCTCTAGCATGGAGCAATGGGAAAGTCTTTCCTCCAGGGAAATTAGTATCGACCTGCGCGTCAATTCCTACGGGGAGATTTCTCTCCATCAAGAGAAAAGTACAAAGACAAGTTAAGCAGGAGCTCCAGTCAGCATCTTTACTTTCTTCTGCCATGTACTGTGCAACATTAACATTCCTTTTGGCATCTTCAAATTGCTGACTAATTTCTCGGAAATCACTGATTTTAGGTGGCGGAGAAATTAAAGTTGCGGATCCCAGCTCTATAACTTTTCCCTCTTTTAGACAATGCTCTCTATGTTCATGACATCGCTGCAAAACACGTCTTGGAGATAGACCTTTAATTTGCTGAAAAAACTCTGGTTTGAAAGGATAAGAAGGATAAGGTGGGACAAAGCCAGTCTTTTGATAAGCATCCGAGAGGCGGAGAGTGATCATCTTCGCCACGATTTCTTCAGAAAGGGAAGTAGATAAGCTTTCTGCCGGCTCAAAGCGTGCTGCGAAGGTGCTAACGGCAGTTTTGGTTAAAATATCCCAGGAAGCCTCTAGACAAGAAATAACGATGAGGGAGCGGAAGGAATTATCCCGCAAACCTATCAAGCCTGCTCCAATGTTGTGAATGATATTCTCTGAAGCTCGTCTTTCTTCTTCTGCTAACACTTCTTGAGGTGTCGATTTAGCAGGTGAGACCGTATGGTGCTGTATCACAATGGGATCCAACTGATCGATGGCGATCACGCTAGGCCCCCGCAAACTCATTAACCAAGATAGTCCTGCTGCTACTTCACTGTGAGAAGGAGAAGCAGACGAAAAACCAAATTTTTTGCGTTCCTCTGGCTCCAGTTCCAACCCTTGTATCCAGTTCGTGCCGATTGCAGAAACAGTGTAATCATTAGAATTAGCCAGAATAATTGCCCGTACGCAGTCTCGATATTTTAGAGTATGGACGCGATCTTGAGTAGACAGCCATTGCAGAGCTCGATTAATCAAGTCACTCAAGTAGTCTTGAGGTGTCTCAGCAATCTCTTCCGAAGTCTGAGGCCTAGGGAGTGCCTGCGTAAAAATCTGGTCGATGATTTTCTGTAACTGGCTTCTACCATTCGGTTCTGCCATGAAGAGAGAGCTAAAATAACCTTGTACCAAGGTTTCCCAAAAGTCTCGTACATCCGTCATGTCAACCAGTACGAATCCTGCCCCTTGCTCAAAGGCTGACTGCCTGAGTAAGCTCAACAGGTGAGTTTTCCCGGCCCCGCCAGCCCCAATCAATGGGATCCCTAAAGGAGAATCTGCCGTAGAGGATCTAAAAAGCTTGTTCAGTCGATCAAATAATTTTTCTCTCACATTGATCTGGAAATCAGGTACATCAAACTTTTGTAGTTCCCAAACCTTTTTCAGGTGAACTACCCAATCAAAATCTGCCTCTTTTAGTGCTTTCAGAGCTTCTAGCATTGTTCAATTTTTAATCGTAGAATGTGTTTTTTGTATCCAAGGATATCAATTGCAGCTGCATCGATCTCGGGAGTGATCGAGAGAGGATCATCTAGAGGCATGATTGCGACTTGATCTTGTGCCTCCATTTGCAGAAGTTCTTGATCCAGGCGATTTCTGGGAAGATCTGAAAGCTTCTTGCGCAAATCAGACAGATAAACCCTCTGGTGTCGCCCCCCCAATTCCTGACAAGACAGAAGGATTCTTTGGTCTAGGGATATAGGCTCCGGGGGACGAATAATATCTACCAAAGACAGATTCTGCCGCTCAAGATAAGACACCAGCTTTGCTAGAACCAACTGCAATACAGCTGCGGCCTGAGGCGATTTAGACCTTTCGATGGCTGATGGTGGAGTCTTGGTTGCCCAATCCCAAGCCTTGTCTGTCAGAACCAAACAGGTTGATCTTTTCCCGCCTTTAACTTGCGTCTTGTATTCAATTAGACCATTCTCCTCCAGAGGTTTTCTATCTCTGGAGCTATGCGCCGGCTTTACCTGAGATTTCGTGGGCTCTTCCCCAGTCAGGATCATCCTCCAGAGCAAAATCTCGTTCTTGGGCAACAGAGGTATCATGGATTAAGCTCCCAAGGTGTTATTCAAAGCTTGGCTCCTAGGGCGCAACCTGACTACATTACGGATCATCTCCAACACCCGTTCACAATCAGACATCACTTGATCATTTGAAATCCGTAGAACCAAATAACCTGAAATCACGAGCTCATAATCTCTCTGACGATCAGCAGTGTAACGATTCCTCCCTCTGTGTTCATCCCCGTCAAGCTCTACGATCAGCTTACCCTCTTCCCAAAGTAGATCCACCTTGAAGGACTGCCCCGTAGTGGTTTGTATAGATTGGTTGAAGCTGAACAAGCCTTTTAACTCTGCATCACATTCAATTCGCTTTGCCAGCAGCTGCTCCATCTGACTGCCAGGATGAGGGGATCCCCTCTGGCCCAGAACCACTCTAACCGAGGTGTCAAGGAACTCAGTAGGTGCTGGCAGTTGAAGTTCAAGGGCACTGTATCCTATCGAGGCAAGTTCTTCGTGGTGGGCAAGGGCAGTAGGTACCAGCAAAACAACCCGAACCTTACTCTGGTCAGCCAGCCAGGATGCTGCTTTTGCCAAACCCAACAGGTACATCGAGCGCGGCTGGGGATCATCGGTGACCAAAGCCAGGGTTAAACCCTTGGGGCTGATGGCCTTGATCAGCTGCTGTACCTGCAAAGATCTGGGAAGCTTTGTTAACTGGGGAGGAATATTGTTCTCACACAAAGGGACTACCGCTTTCAACCACATAGTGGAGATCGATGGATCTACTTCTACTGAGATGGCTTGTATACGGAGGTGATTCAGCCATATCTCTTCTGCAGCAGTGCTTTGAGTGAACCACTGTGTTTGCCCATACCAATTAGGCCAAAGGGACAACGCCACCTTCGCCAATACACTGAGGCACTCATCAATAATCGTCTCTTGGGCTGGAACTTGGTGCCAGAGCTTAGAAACAAGAACTTCGTCTTGCTGTTCCGCCACTTCTGCTAGCAAAGTTAGGGTTTGTTCCACAGAGGGAGAAGACAACACCTTCACCTCACCCGCATTCCCTAACTCTTCCCAACAGAAATTAACCATGAGGCTTTCCTCCTTTTCTCAGGTTCGTCAGCCTCATCATGACTGAGGGGTGGACAGAGTACCTCTAGGGATCCAGAAATTCCAAACCTACAGCAAACCTTAAATAGAAATCGAGTTGTGCCCATCCCTACCCAGTATGCGAAACTCTCTGGCCTCTAGCGAGACCACCCAAACTTCACCCAGATCATCGATCTGCACCAACCAACGCCCCGTCCACGCATGGCAGCCTTTCCCCGTTTCAGCACAACATTCTTTGCCCAGTACATAGCCCTGTCGCCCCATCAAATACGGCGGATCCAAGATCTCCACCCGCTCTGGTAAGGCAACAGACTCTGACTTTGGACGAGGATCTTTCCTGTTCAATAGCTCTACTCCCCCTGCCCAATCCCCAGTGCTTTACAACTGCGTTTCAGGATTTTCCAAAAGTGACGAATCTGACCGTAAGCTTCTATCGGGGTGAGCTTGCCGTTGGCGGTTAAGTTACTGACATAACCAACCCGCTGGCTGAATTCCTGCAAATTGGCATCAAACACCAAGTTGGCAGGGGTAAAAGTGCCGTGGTAGGAGTGGCGAGGATAGAGAAATTCCTGCAGTTCCGGCGAGCGAGATGGATCCCTTTCTGTCATGACCTATCCTTCTACAACGACAACTGGCTTGTCTCTTGAATTTAACCTTCCCTTAACCTCTGATGGGGGATATTTATCATTCTTGTTGAATGCTCCAAAAGGCCGCTGCTAGCCTACTCGCAAGGCTGTTCAGGAAAGGCGCGATGCTGGACTAGCGTTCCCGAATAATTCCCGAATAAATTTAGGCGGTGCAGGGTTCTGAACTGGTGACTTGACTGATTGTTTGTAGATATGGGTCGGCAGGGATTCGAACCCTGGACCAATCGGTTAAAAGCCGAATGCTCTACCGCTGAGCTACCGACCCTAATTTGCAGCTTTACCATCCTAGCAGAGTCACTTCGCAATGTCTCGAGTTTTTTGCTATGCTGGGATCAAGTCAACCCTGGGGCTGTAACGGTTTCGACGGGGTGGCGAACAAGGGTTCATGATACAGGTCGGGATTGAGCTTATCCCGTTATCACCAGGCTCAAAACAAGTACGTGCGAACAACGTCGTACCCTTTGCTCGTAAAGCTGCCGTTCTGGCTGCCTAAGGCTCAGTAACCTAAAAACTTACTCTTGAGCTCGAGGATCCCCTCACGACCCCGTTAAGTGGGCGGATCAAACCCTCAACGGGTGCAGCTCTCTTCTTTGGCTCCGTCAAGAGAGAGACCAAGATCCGACGGAGACATCCCATCACCGGGATCTAAACGGTGCTCCCCGCCCCTAGGGTAAGAGGGGCTAAGCCTGTGAATGAGTGATCCCCCATTACCCATCTCGGACACGGGTTCGACTCCCGTCAGCTCCATCCTCTAGGACGATCCAGATAATAGAACAATCCAGATAACTCCACTCCACTGCCCTCCACTCGGATGGCTGCTGCTAGCTTCGCAGAAGCAGGCTACCCAGCTTGGAGAAAAGATCAAGCCCGTATTCAACACGGTATCCAGGAGACCTTAGCGGTTCAGCGCTTCGATGAACCCGTAATGTAGGGGGATCCGTACCCAACCGCACCGACAAAAGGGGGGATCCCAGCGAGGAGGGGCTATTGTCAGCGAGAAAACTAGACTGGTAAACTAGCACTCGTAAGTCGAGAGTGCTAAAACTCCGATTTGCGCAAGCTTAGTTCACAACTCAAAACCTTCAGCTTCGTGCTTTAGGCATCACGGAGGATATTTGTCATGGCTGCAGTAGCTCTTAATGTTTCTACACTGAAGCCTCTGGGCGACCGCGTATTGGTCAAAATCGCTCAGCAGGATGAAAAAACCGCGGGTGGGATTTTCTTGCCCGACACCGCTAAAGAAAAGCCCCAAGTGGGAGAAGTGGCCGCTGTTGGCCCCGGCAAGCGCAACGATGACGGCAAACTGGTGGCAATGGAAGTGAAAGCAGGCGACAAAGTGCTCTATTCCAAGTACGCCGGAACCGAAGTCAAGCTGGGCAGCGATGAGTACGTGCTGCTAGCTGAGCGCGACATTCTCGCCATTGTTCAGTAATTGGCAGTAATTGGCAGTAGTTGGATCTAACTGGATCCCTAGATCCGGATTTCTGGATCCCGTCCTAATGTCCTTACTCATTCACTTTTCACTTTCAACTTTGAGAGGTTGATCATGGCGAAATCGATCATTTTTAGTGAAGAAGCTCGTCGTGCCCTGGAACACGGCATGGATGTACTGGCGGAAGCCGTAGCCGTTACCCTTGGCCCCAAAGGGCGCAACGTGGTGCTGGAGAAGAAGTTTGGCGCACCGCAAATCATCAATGATGGTGTAACCATTGCCAAAGAAATTGAGCTGGAAGACCACATCGAAAATACGGGTGTATCTCTGATCCGTCAGGCTGCTTCCAAGACCAACGATGCCGCTGGGGATGGCACCACCACAGCGACCGTCTTGGCCCACGCCATGGTGAAGGAAGGCTTGAAAAATGTGGCGGCAGGCGCGAACCCCATCTCCCTGAAGCGAGGCATCGACAAGGCAGTAAAGTTCTTGGTGGACAAAATTGCTGAGCATGCTCGCCCAGTGGAAGATTCCAAAGCCATTGCTCAAGTGGCAGCTATCTCTGCCGGTAACGACGATGAAGTCGGTCAGATGATCGCCGAGGCCATGGACAAAGTGGGCCGCGAAGGGGTGATCTCCCTAGAAGAAGGCAAGTCCATGACCACCGAACTGGAAGTCACCGAAGGGATGCGCTTCGACAAGGGCTACATTTCCCCCTACTTCGCCACCGACATGGAGCGGATGGAAGCCATCCTCGAAAACCCCTACGTCCTGATCACCGACAAGAAGATCACCCTGGTTCAGGATCTGGTGCCGGTGTTGGAGCAGGTGGCCCGTTCCGGTCGTCCGCTGTTGATCATCGCCGAAGATATCGAAAAAGAAGCTCTGGCCACTCTGGTGGTGAACAAGCTGCGTGGTGTGCTGAATGTGGCTGCGGTGAAGGCACCTGGCTTTGGGGATCGCCGTAAGGCCATGCTAGAGGATATCGCTGTGCTGACCGGCGGCGAAGTGATAACCGAAGATCGAGGTCTGAAGCTAGAAAACGCCCGTGTGGATTCCTTCGGCTCAGCCCGTCGCATCACCATTACCAAAGACACCACTACCATCGTGGCGGAAGGGAACGAAACGGCTGTTAAGGCTCGTTGCGAGCAGATCAAGCGGCAGATCGAAGAAACTGAGTCCAGCTACGACAAAGAGAAACTGCAGGAGCGCTTGGCCAAACTCTCTGGCGGTGTGGCGGTGATCAAAGTCGGTGCGGCCACCGAAACCGAAATGAAAGACCGCAAGTTGCGGTTGGAAGATGCCATCAATGCCACCAAAGCGGCTGTGGAAGAAGGGATCGTTCCGGGCGGTGGTACTACTCTGGCTCACCTCATTCCGGGCATTACCGAGTGGGCTGCGGCCAACCTGTCTGGGGATGAATTGAGTGGGGCTAATTTGGTGGCGCGTGCCTTGGGATCCCCCCTGCGGCGTATTGCTGAAAATGCCGGCCAAAATGGGGCAATTGTGCTGGAGCGTGTCAAAGAGAAGCCCTTTGATACTGGCTACGATGCCCAGAACGATGTCTATGTGGACATGTTCGAGGCGGGCATTGTCGATCCGGCCAAAGTCACCCGTTCGGCTCTGCAAAATGCGGCTTCTATCGCGGGTATGGTGCTGACCACCGAAGCGATTGTGGTGGATAAGCCCGAACCGAAACCAGCGGCTCCGGCGGCTGGTGGCGGCGGCATGGGTGACTACGACTACTAATGGTTGCGGGTGTTGGCGATCTTGTCTGTCGCCAACTCATCCTGAATTAGCCTATTGGGATCCCTTCGGGGATCCTTTTTTTTCATTTTCATGGGTAACGGGAGTATGTTTTGTGGCTCAGCTGATTTGCATGGGTTTAGATCTGGCTTGGTCACCCCGTAATCCCTCTGGCATTGCGACGTTGCAAGTCATCGGGGATCCTGAACTGGGGAGATTGACGGGGATCCTCGTCGATAGCCGGATTGCGCAAAGCAACGCAGAAATTCTGGACTACATTCAAACCCAGGCGGGAACGGATCCCTGTTTGCTTGCCGTGGATGCCCCATTGCGTGTCCCCAATATGACTGGACAACGGCAAGCTGAAGCAGAGCTGAACCAGGTGTTTCGTGCTTACGAAGCGGGAGCCCACCCGGCCAATCGACGGTTATTGGAAAAGGATGGACAGGTACGGGGAGAAGTATTGGTGCAAGCCTTATCTAACTGTGGCTTTCAGGAACAAGCGGAGATCCAACAGGGAATCCTCACCCGACAAATCACCGAAGTCTTTCCCCACAGTGCCATGGTCAGCTTGTTTGGCCTCAGCCGTACCCTCAAGTACAAAGCCCGCCCCAAACGTACCTGGCAGGAACGACAACAAGCGTGGCATCTCTACCAGGAGCATTTGCAGTCGCTGACAATAGCGGATCCAGCGCTATCAGGCCATGAGGGACTATTACAAGTGGATGTGGGATCCCTCAAAGGGTGCTCCCTGAAAAACTACGAGGATCAAGTGGATGCCCTGATGTGTGCCTATATTGCTCTCTACGGCTTTCGCTGGGGATGCGAACGTTGCCACAGTTTTGGCAATTGGGAAGAAGGGCACATTTTCACCCCTCTGCCTAGGGGGCTCTGGTCAAGTGAATGAACTCTCATCCTTTTGAGGGGCGCTCCAGCCGGGTTTGGTGGGGATCTGAAATTTCTGCCTTGACACTGCGAAAATCTACCCGTTCGGTGTAGCGATCAAATTCTTCATCCGTCAGATTGGCACTGGCGTAATAGCCTGCTGTCACATCGCTGCTGAAGATGATGATGTCGCCGTGAACCAGATCGTGATCCTGAACACGGTGCCCATTGACCGTGATGCCGTTGGTGCTGCGCTTGCCCTCTAGGTTGCCATCGATAATGCGAAACCGGTAGCCCTTGCCTTTGAGTCCTGGCATGCGCAACAAAATGGCGTGTTGGCGGGAGACAAAGTTGGAATTGAGCATGATGGCACTAGCCGGATCCCGTCCGATGGAATAGGTAGCGGCCTCCAGAGAGATGGTGCGTCGTCCCTTGGTATCTTCCACAACCAAGACATGACGAACCTGTCGGCGTTGGCCCTGTGTATCGCTGTCTTTGTCGAGGGGCGCCACAATCACTCCTGGCAAAAGCATCGGCTCCCACGCGGGGCGGGGATGTCTTGTTTGTATCATTATCGACGTTTGCCCTCCAAGCCATTAGCTTGATAGTGGCAGGCTTGTGGTGGCCCAAGCGGTGATTCGGATCGCTTGGCCCGTCATCTTTTGGCCAGATCCGCCCAAGTTTCCCTTGACGGAGCAGCATCTCTGAGCGCGTATTGAATTCTACACCTTCCTCACAGTCTGATGTCTTCTTTTATGCAACGCAGTCTACGGCTTTGGGTAATGGGCTGGTCGATGGCTCTGATCCTGACTGTGGCGGGCTGGGGATCCCTGCATCCTTGGGCTCCTCATGGCTTTGGGGTAGAAGCGCTACAGGCACAAGCCCAAGCTCAAGCGCTACCGGAACCGGTGCGTCTGCAGTTGCCCCCCGGATTGGCTCGCTATACCTACGATCGATCCGTTGGAGATTATCTGGAGGAGATCGACTTGCGCTTGCCAGGTGGGGCTTATGTCCAGTGGGCGATCTACCCGATTCCGATTTACATCCAGGCGGATCACGCCCAATGGAAAAGCTTCGTCGAGCAGGCGGTGAAGGATTGGTCGGTTTACATCCCGATGAAGGTGGTGGCCAAGGAGGAAGATGCTTTTTATGGGCTGAGCATTTATCGTGTTCCTCCGATTGGGGGTGGGGTGGCGGGGGCAGCCCGTCCAGAGTTTTTCTTCGCTTCGGATGGCTCTTTGCAGCAGCGGGTACGCATCATTATCGGGGAAGGACAGGGTCTGGCGGAAGTGACAGCGGTTGCCCGGCATGAAATTGGGCACGGTTTGGGGTTGTGGGGGCATAGCCCGAATGTGCGGGATCTAATGTATGGCGGTCACCATGCGGCGGCCACGGGCAATCGGCGGGTGTTGCGGGTGCCTGGCATCACCAGCCGTGACCTGAATACCCTCAAGCGAGTTTATGAACAACCGACGTTGATTGGGCAGGTGTTTCCGGAGGCTTATCGCCGCTTGTTTTGAGGGTTCACTCCCTGCTGATCTAGGGCATAACTCAGCCATTGATCTGCCAACATCAGGGCACGCGGCACATGGAAGCAGCCTTTGTAGGGGCCGCCCTTGAACCGTTGCGAAACTCGCCCTTGTCGATCTAGGTAGCCAAACCACTCTCCATACTCAGGATCCGGAAAGCGAGCAAAAGTATAGTTTGCTACTTGCTCGAAGCGCTGCCACCACTCCAGAGATCCGGTCATCCCGTAGGCCGCCAGAGTCGCCACCAACGCCTCACAATTGGGCCACCACAGCTTGAGGCTCCACTCCAGCTGCACCGGAGAATAGCCCTCCCGATCCAGAAAATAAAACAATCCTCCGTATTCTGCATCCCACCCCACCTCCAACGACCCAGCGATCATCTCCAGGGCCATGGTTCGCAGGGATCCCTGGGGATCCCCTATTCGCTCCCCGTATTCCAACAGAAACCAGCCAGCTTCAATGGCATGACCGGGGTTAAGCAGCCGCCCTTCTGGGGTATTCAACAGAGATCCATCAAGAGCGACAGTTTCCAAAACCAGATTCAGCTCCCGACGATGGTGCAGCCGGATGCGGGCCAAACACCACTGTTCTTGCTCTGGATAGGATCCCGCCAATTCCCCGATCACATTCAGCAGGATCATTGGAATGGCTAACTCGCTCACCGCAGGGGATCCCGGCCAATGGGGACGGCCCAAGGGGAGGGGATGGGAGGGGCTACCACCGACCCAGCTCCAAATGGCAGCGAACACCCGTTCGGCTTCTTGCATCAGATTGGGATCCCCGAACAAACGAGAACACTCCGCCAAGGCCATCACATAAAAGCACTCGGAGAAAATCTTCCGTTGCAGATAAACCGGTTGCCCCTCACGACTTAGGCAGAAATACACCCGTTGGTCTTGAGGGCGATAGGCAAACCGACGCAAAAAGTGGAGGCCCAACTGCACAGCTTCAACCCAACGATGTTGGTCAGAATGCTCAGGGTAGCTTCGGCAAAGACGCGCCAACATCCATACTTGCCGCCCCTGCAGCCAGACATATTTTTTGTCGTCGTAGCGTTGGCCATTGCGATCTAGGCAGTTGAAATAACCACCACACTGCCAATCGAGGGAGTGATTGAGCCAAAAGGGGATGACCTGCTGCCAGAGTTCTCGCTGAATACGCTCTTGCCAGGTTTTGAGTGAGGTGGACAAGTCTGTGGGCATCAGTATGCTCCCTCCTGTGTACCCCATCACAAGCTGAATCACAAGCTGAATCACAAATTGAACGCAGCTTTTATGCGCACCCGCGATTCAATAACCATTACGGGGATGGAGCTTAATTCCAGAGCTTCCAAGTCGTATTGTTCACACACCAAACTCAGTCGGGATCCAGGGCTTTCTAAAGGTTGTACAGCATGGGTGAGATCCCCTTGAAAGTAGAGCAGTGTATTCCGTTTGGGGCGAATTTGGCCCACCTGTCGTTTGCCTTGGCTGAGCACCAAAGACCCTCCCCGCAAGGGATCCGGCACCTCCAGATACAGCACACTCACCCAAGCAGGCGGTTGAACCGTTTTGCAATAGGAGTGCAGACTGCGGTCAATATGGGGATCCACACGGGATCCCTCGCCAAGGAGCAGGGGGTTCAAATAAAAGGCATTGCACTCTGGCAACAACACCTGCTCTAGGTAGGGGGCAAAAAAAGGAAAGAACCGCAACACTTGCTCCAGACCATCACGCCGAAAAGCCACCGAAAAGCCGCGCGTACCGACGAAATCTCGGTTCAGGTTATTTACCCCCAAATAGGGGCAGGCGAGAATGTGACCCCGCAAAGCTTTCAGGTCATCACCGGGCAAAAAGTGGGGATGTTGGTGAAAGTAGACCAAGGCAGTCGGCAAAGCAGCTTCACCATCCTGGCATCCCCATCCAGAACATCCACCCCAGATTGGGTCAAAAACTGACAAAGCTGACGGACGTTATCCTAAAGGTGTCCCCAAGCACGGGATCCCTGCATGACCACAACCTTCCCCACCCCTCCCATAGCAGCTAGCAGCGACGAGCTGGCCGAACGAGGCTGGAAAATGGAGCGTTGGATCGATGCCGATGGGAATGAACGATTGATCCAAGTCCCCCTGACCCCAGAGGAATTTCTGCATCCTGAGGAGGGTTACCACTTGCCCAGCAATACCTTTCACGACCGTGTCAGTAGCAATTTGAAAGATATGCTCCGGCGGCGCTATTCGGCGCAACCCGATGTGGGCGTATTTGGCGATCTCCTGATTCAGTGGGGCATTGAAGGCTTGGGAAACCATTGTCCAGACGTGTTCGTGGTGTTTGGCCTTCGAGACCGGGAGCAGCAGCGAGAGAGCTTTCCAGTGCTTGCAGAAGGAGTCAAGCCCAGTTTGATCCTTGAGGTGGTGTCACCCCGTTATCGCAAAGAAGATCGCCAAGACAAAGTTTGGGACTACGCTCGGGCCGGGGTAAAAGAATATATCATTTTCGATCACCGCTGGCAGCGGGGGGTTTGGATTGATGAAATATTGGGTTACCGCCTCAAACAAGGGATCTATCTGCCCCTCACCCCGGACGAAGAGGGGCTGATCCTGAGCGAACAAACGGGACTGAGAATGGGTTTACAAGAGGGCCGCGTGCTGCTGGTGGATGCGCAGACGGGGGAAAAGGTGCCCACTGCTCAGGAATGGGAGGCCATTGCCCTACAGGAGCGACAAAGGGCTGACCAAGAACGACAAAGGGCTGACCAAGAACGAGAGCGGGCGGAACGATTGGCACAACGTCTACAGGCCTTGGGTGTTGACCCTGATCATGACCCTAATCAAATGGTAAAAGACCCATAACAGTTCATGGCCCAACTGCACCTGCATTTAATGGAACGAAACCCCAAACGGCTGCGGATTGCTCTGCGACCGTTCACCTCTAGGCAACTTTTGTTGCGGGCGGCAGTGGGCTTGCTGCTGCTGATTTTGGGATCCCAATTTTGGGGGCGATCCCTTTTGTTTGGATTGATCAGCATTGGGGCGGGGTTGGGGATTGGGATCCCTTGGGGATTGGGCCATACCTTGAGTTTGGATCGAGTCAGCCAAAAGGTTTCATTCACCCGGCATCGGGGCCCTTGGGGAGTGTGGCGACAACGAGTGTTTTCCTACCCCTTAGCCCAGTTGCAAACGGTGCATGTATATCGCACGGGCCGAGAAGTTTTGGATAATCAAGCTCAAGACAGTTTTCAAGTACAAAGCCAAGTGCGATTGCGGTTTCACCAGGAAGAGTTTGAACAAGAAGCTGACCCGAATCAAGTTAGAGAAGAAGCGATCGCTCACTTTACTAGCCAATCGGGTGTGAAGGGCACAGAGCCAGAAGCGTTTGTGTTGTCGGAGCGCCTAGTACGTTGGATCCAACCCTACCTGCCCCCTCAGTAACTGCGATCTTCTGAACACTGCTCCCTTCTCTCTTTTCTTTTTTCTTTAGAAGGCTTATCAACCACAGATCCCTTGACATGTGCTCGACCCGACACCTGCAGCACATGAATTATGAAAATCATAGAAAAATAAAAAGTTCTGCCAAAAAATGTTAATAATAGTACCACCTACAATTGAGCTAACTGAATGAGCGACTTCAACGTTTTACCGGATTGGCTTTTTGTTGTCCTCTGGGGGATCTCACTGGCGGCAGTAGGGTACTGGCAAAAACAGAAGCTCAAGCACACCCAAGAAGGTTTCCCTGACCTGATCACACTGGCGCAGGCCGATACCACGGTACTGGAGTGCAACAGCGTCTACCAAAAGCTGCTGGGGGACTGGCGGGGCAAACGCTGGATCGATGCAGTACCCTCTGCCGAGCAAGCCTTGGTGCGAGAAAAGTTAGCCCAACTGACTCCCGAACAACCGACCTTCATCTCGGTCAATTCCTTGCTCGGTGTTGATGGGGAAATGCGTTGGATTGAGTGGATTAATCAGGGCCTGTTCGACCGACGGGGCCGATTGCAGTTCATCCGCGGGGTAGGCCGGGACGTGACCGAGCGAAAACGGCTGGAATTGGATTTACAAGAAAGCAAAGAGCGCTTCCGAGAAATGACTGAGGCCATCGATGCAGTCTTCTTTTTACATTCTGCCGACTTTAGTGAAGTGCTCTACAACAGTCCTGCATGTGAACGAATTTGGGGGTATCGGCCGGAAGAGCTCTACGCCCAACCGGACTTGTGGTTCCAAAGAGTGCATCCTGAGGATCGACCCAAACTATTACAGGCAATATCTCAGGTTCATCAGGGAGAGCAATCCAGGATTTATCGTATTCTTCACCCTGATGGTACACTGCGTTGGTTACAGAGCCGTTGTTATCCAATTTTGAATGACCAAGGAGAAATTACTCGTATTGCTGGAGTTACAGAAGATATTACTGAACAAAAACAAGCTGAGCTAGCTTTACAAGAGAGTGAAAAGCGCCTCAAGGCAATTTTAGATGGGATCCCATTTCCCATTTTTCTCAAGGATTTGCAGGGAAGATATATCCATGTCAATACTACTTATTTGCAACTGGAGAAACACAGTCTTGACGAGATTATTGGCAAGACGGATGCTGAGCTTTTCTTGCCAGATCATGCACTGTACTACCAACGAGAAGATCGCGCTGCTCTAAAATCCCATCAGCCAATTTTTTATGAACAAGTCGTTCCTTATCCCAGCCGAGAGATTACCAGTTGGGTAACCAAGTTTGCCCTGCGAGATGTGAATGGGGATCCCTATGCCATCTGTGGCATTTGTGTGGATATTACGTTTCTCAAAGCTGCTCAGGATGTGCTCTTTCAAGAGGCTGAACGAGAACGGTTATTAGGGGCCCTGTTGCAGCGTAGCCGGCAAACTCTGGATTTGGATCAAATTTCGCAAACGACGGTGATGGAGGTTCGAAAATTTTTACAAGTAGATCGGGTGATGATCTATCAACTCAAAGAAGGTATGGGTGGAATTATCACTGCCGAATCGGTGGTAGATCCCTGGCCTAGCCACCTGGGGCGCTCCGTTTGGGATGATTCTTTCCAAGCGGATCCCTGTTATCAAAAGTATTGTAGAGGCTTTGTCCAGGTGTTGGGGGATATTCGGGCTGCCCATTTGGATCCCTGCTATCAAGAGTTACTGGATTCCTTCCAAGCACAAGCCAACCTGGTGGTGCCGATTCGAGATGGTGCCTCAGGGGAAGATCTATGGGGGCTACTGGTGGCCCAACATTGCCAATCTCCACGATTTTGGGAGGATTGGGAAATCCACTTGCTACAGCAACTGGTGTCACAACTGACGATTGCTTTACGACAAGCTCAACTTTACAAGCAGGTGCAAATTTTGAATCAGACCCTAGAAGAAAACATTCAGAAGCGCACCTTTGAGCTGCAACGTTCTCTACAATTTGAGGCGCTTCTTAAGCGCATTACCGATCGTGTGCGGGACTCTCTTGATGAAGCTGAAATCCTCGGCAGTGCCGTGCAAGAATTGGGAGAAAACTTAGATGTGGATGGCTGCGATATTGGCCTCTATAATGCCGAGCACACAGTCTCTACCATCACCTACGAGTATTGTCCGCGGATAGGATCAGCTCTGAACTCTTCCACCCCGATGGTAGGTGGCGTTTATGACGATCTTTACCATCAACTGACGCGGGGGCAATCCTGCTTGTTTTGCTTTATCTCTCCCAGCCTGTTACGCCCCGAAAAAGCTCACAGCGTAGTGTTTGCTTGTCCCCTCACAGACAAAGATCAAATCTTAGGAGACTTGTGGGTATTTCGCCGCTCTGGGGATTGCTTCGATGAGCAGGAGCTGCGGTTGATCCATCAGGTGGCCAATCAATGTGCCATTGGTTTGCGTCAGGCCCGCCTGTTTCAAGCTACACAACAGCAGGTGATGGCTCTAGAACAACTGAACCAACTGAAAGATGACTTCATTAGCACTGTCAGCCATGAGTTGCGCACGCCTCTAACCAGTTTGAAGGTTGCTTTGCAAATGCTCCAGGTTACACCGCCTGGGGAGAAACAAGCGCAATACTTGGCCATTGCCCAGCGGGAATGTCGCCGTGAAATTGAACTCATCAACGATTTGTTGGATCTACAACGGTTGGAGGCGGGTGCTTATACCCTGGATATTCGTACCCTGACTTGGGAGGCCCTTCTGGGAGATTTGCTCTCTATTACTAACGAACAGGCCCAGTCTCGGGGACAACAGTTTGAAGCGAGTGTTCCTCTGGATTGTCTGGTTAGCACCGAGCCGACCCTGTTGGGTCGCATTTTACGGGAACTCCTCTACAACGCGGTCAAATATACGCCTGCCCAGGGATCCATTTGCCTGCAGGTAGAGCCGGGCTTGCAACAAATTTGTCTGCGAGTGAGCAACACTCAGGAGATCCCTCCAGAAGAGTTGCCCCGCATTTTTGAGCGCTTTTATCGCATTGGCAGCCGTAACCCCTGGAAAGAAGGGGGTACCGGTTTGGGCTTGGCGCTGGTGAAACAAATCATCGACCGCTTAAAGGGATCCCTAGCGGTGACCAGCGAGAACGGTTGGACAACTTTTACCCTCCACATCCCGCAGATGCAGGAAGAGGCCGCCCTAGATTAGGGCCTAGATTAGAGAATTAGAAGAATTAGAAGGGCTCGGCTCCCTACTCTTCTCAAACGCTCAAAGACGCCGATGGTGCATGGCCGTTACTCCTGTCGGATCCAACACCTTACCCCGTTCGACCTCCGCGTAAATGATGTAGCGATCCCCGCAGTCCATCCAGGTCTTCACCCGACACTCGAGATAGGCCAGCGCCTCCTGCAGAATGGGGCAACCGTTCTCAGCAGGGATTGTCTCTATTCCGGCAAAGCGATCCTCGCCAGGGCGTTGGGGCCGTTGAAAGTGCCGCTGCAAACTGCTTTTGCCCTCTCGCAAAATGTTCAGTACAAAGGGGGCTTGCGGTTGGGTCAGCAGTTCTGCCTCTTGATCTTTGCTCACAGAAATCGTCAATCCGGGCGGATTGAAACTAGCCTGAGCCACCGAAGAGGTGAGAAAACCGCGCCGGATCCCGCCTTGCTGGGCGGTAACCACACACAGGGATCCCACCACTCGACTCAGAGCCTGCTCGGCACGGGCTACTTGGGTTTCGCTGCTGGTTTGGCGGGGGGCACGGGCGCGTATCGCTTTGCGCAGGGCTTGGGCAAATTGGGATCCCGCCTGCTCACAGGTCTGCAACACTTCGGAGGTAGGTTTGAACTTAGCCCGAATCGTCTCGAAGCCTAGCGGAAAGCCGGCATTGAGCAGCTTACTCTCAATAAAGTCCACCGCTTCCCCGCTCCAGCCATAGGAGCCAAACACGCCCGCCACCTTGGTATTGGGAGTAGAAGAGAGGATGATGCCCAAGGCCGTCTGGATTTGCACCGGAGCATGACCTGCCAAAGTCGGGGATCCGATAATAAAACCCTGGCACCGCTCTAGGA
The DNA here is from genome assembly GCF_021533835.1 of Synechococcus sp. Nb3U1. NCBI lineage: Bacteria > Bacillati > Cyanobacteriota > Cyanophyceae > Synechococcales > Synechococcaceae > Synechococcus > Synechococcus sp. Nb3U1. The sequence goes on from NZ_JAKFYQ010000004.1 coordinate 66,929, forward strand.
TTTGTCCAATTTCCTCTGGGGTAACCCACTCGCAATTCACCCTTTCCACAATCACCCCTGCCCGTTCCAGCCCCTGTCCGATAGCCGCTGCCATCAAGCCCGTATTACCGTAGGCCGAGGTGAACAAAAGGGCAACTCGCTGTTCAGTTGCTGGGTTTTCTTCGCACCAAGCCTGATAATCGAGAGTTAACCGGCGCAGGCTGTGGCGTACCAAGGGGCCATGGGCAGGGGCGTAGGTGCTAGCGGGGAAGTCCACCAATTTGGCCAAAGCGGCCTTCACCTGCGGAGCTTGCAGGCGGTGCAGGCAGTCGAAATAGTAGCGACGATCCTCGCTCAGGTGTCGCCAGTGCTCATCGAAGAGGTATTCGTCACAGACGTGAACCCCAAAGAGTTTGTCGCTGTAGAGGATCCCGCTGGCGGGGTCGTAGGTACATAGGGCATCGGGGTGACGGGGAGTTGGTACTGTACGGAAGTGCAGCTCATGCCCCTCCCCCAGATCCAAACATTCCCCATCCCGTACCACCCGCAGGCGAAAGGACTGGTCACCATTGTAGGTAATGCCCAAATCGGCAGCTTCTTCTTCGTCCCGGGCTGGCAGGGTTGGCAAGGGATCCGTCTCGAAAGCAGCCCGCAGCGTGATCACCCCCGGTTTGGAGCAGAGCACCACCGCATAGGGGGCCAAGGGCAATAAGGCTTTCAGAGTGGCAATGCGGTTGAAGTTGACATGGCTGAGCAGAATAAACTGCAGCTTTTGCAGATAGTGGTGCTGCGCCAGTTCCTCCAGAAAGATTTCGGTGAAGGATTCTCCCGGTGGGTCGATCAGAATCGCTTGATCCGCCTGAATCAAGTAGCTATTGGCGGTGGTACCCCGTTGGCGGGCATATTCGATTTCAAACTTCAGCCGATCCCAGGTGCGGGAGCGTAGAGCCAGGGTTGATGGGCCAATCGAGGCAACCTGAACATCGCGGGACGGGGTCTTGCTCTTCATTGCAGCCTCCAGCGCGGCATCTGCTTTCAACTTGCCATGAAAATGGGGCGACTGGGATGTTTTTCCCGATGTCCAGGGATCCTCCTCAAGCGGAGTGCCTGCTTGGGGGCAAGGTCCAGGTCTGGATATCTGAGTTAGGGAGAGGATCTGACCCTACATCTGTTTGATCACCACCAGGGTGAGATCATCAAAAATCTGCTGGTTCTGAATAAACTGCCGTACTTCTGTGATGATCGCTTTGCAGATGTCGCGGGCGGAAGCTTGCCAATGTTGCTGCACCACCTGACAAAGACGGTCTAAGCCAAACAAATCTCGAGATCCGTTCTCGGCCTCAGTAATGCCATCGGTGTAGAGCACCACCACATCTCCTGGAGAAAGGTGCACTTCCGCCTGGGCGATAAATTGGCGGATATCTGCCTCCAAACCAATGGGAAAGCCTAGGTCGAGGGTATCCACCCGTTCGATCGTGCCCTCTTTGCGCACGACGATGATTTGCTCATGCTGGCCACTGAAGCGCAGAATGCCATCGTGGTAATCCAGCAACATCAGGGTCATGTTTTTGTCAGAGTTCATGCGCTGGGCATTTTCGTAGATCACCTGATTGAGAATCTCCAGCACCCGCCCCGGATCCCGTTCTTGCTGGATGGCCAGGGTTCGCACTGCCGTCTGGGCCATGAGCATCAACATGCCGCTTTCGAGGCCATGGCCGGTCACATCGCCGATACCAATGCGCACCAGGCCGTTGTGTTCCAACACGTCGTAGTAGTCGCCCCCCACCTCCGTCGCCGGTTCCATAAAGCCGGCGATATCTAGCCCCGGGATCCGTTGCAATTCCTGAGCCCTGGGCAGGATCAACTGTTGCAGCCGCCGGGTCAGTTCCAGTTCGGATCCCATGCGTTGGTTTTCTGCCTTGAGCTTGAGGTTCAGTTGCTGAATTTCGTGTTGTGCTTCTGCCAGGGCATCCATCACCTGGTTGTAACGGGATCCGACATACCCCAACTCCGAGAACGGCTCTACCGGCACCCGCTGGCTCAAATCCTGTCGACTGGAATGAGCCGTCATCACCTGGATTAGGTCGTAAGCTTCGGTTTTCGCCCCATGTTCGACGATATTCAGGCCCAGCTCCTCTGCCTCAGAAGTAACCCGCAACGGCCAAAAGGGATCCATCCCCCGCAAGATTCCGTAGGCCAGCCCAAAGGCCCAGATCCCAGCCGCCACCACCCCCAGCAATTGAACCCCTAGCTGCGGCAACACCGGCAAGGGCAATTGTTCTGGGTTCCCGAAAAAGGCCACTGCCAAGGTGCCCCAGGCCCCTGCCCCCAAATGCACCGGCACTGCTCCCACCGCATCATCCAGCCGCCAACGCTCCATTCCCAGGCTGACCCAAATGGCCACCGAAGCGCCGATCGCCCCAATCCAGACTGCCTCAGCCGTAGATACCAAATGACAGCCCGCCGTAATTGCCACCAATCCGGCCAAGCAGCCATTGATCATCCAGTCCACTTCGGCCCGCCGCAAATAGACCAGAGCAATCCCCAGCCCACCGATCAACCCGCTCACCCCACCCATGAGGGTATTGGTGAGAATGCGCGGCACCTCTGGTCCCAACCCCAAGGCACTGCCGCCGTTAAAGCCAAACCAGCCAAACCAGAGCAACATCCCCCCCAAGACCGACAGGGGTAAACTGGAACCGAGCAGCTTTTTCGGACGCCCCTGGGCATCGAAACGACCAGCCCGCGGCCCAATCACCATCAACCCCGCCAAGGCCACCCAACCCCCTATGCTGTGGACCACAGTGGAGCCAGCAAAATCGATAAATCCCAACTGCCCGAGCCATCCTGTCGCTTGCCCCTGATCCAACCCATGCCAGACCCAATGGCCGTAGACTGGGTAGATCAACCCCGAAATCAGGCAGCTCATCAGGCCGTAGGCCCCAAAGCGTACCCGCTCCGCCACCGCCCCAGACACAATCGTGGTGGCCGTCCCACAAAACATGGCCTGAAACAGGAAAAAAGTGGCCAGGGATCCCGGCCTATTTAAGTCGAGGGCAAACTCGCCTTGCCCGAAGATCCCCAGCCAACTGGGGCCAAACATGAGGCCAAATCCCACCAACCAAAACAGCCCGGAGGCAAGAGCAAAATCGGCAAAGTTCTTGGCCGCAACGTTGATGTTGTTCTTACTGCGCGTGAACCCCGACTCCAAACACATAAAGCCTGGCTGCATGATAAATACCAGCGCAGCACAGACCAAAACCCAAAGGGCATCGGTGGGATCCGTCATTGCGTACCGAGAGTGACTGGTTATCGATAATACAAGAAACCCCATCCTAGATCCTACTACCGACAAATAATGAACTCCAGCAAGCCTTGTGCGCAGTCGGGATACGACCTGATATCCTGTTCGCAGCAATGGCCTGCAACGACCCTCTCCCACGGGATCCTCTGTCATGGCAGAACATACCCACCGCGACTGGAGCATCAGCACCCAAGCTACCGACAAGGGATTTATCTTTCGTTGCCAAAAGCCGGAAACCACCACCAAAGCCTACGGCTACTTCCAGAGCGAGGCTGAGGCGATCCTAGCGGGCATGGTTTGGATCGACCAACAACAACTACCCGATCACATGGACGGGATCCTGTTTGACAACGAGGAACCCGAGATTTAAACCTGGGCCTCTTCCCGTACCAACTTGTCCCAACCCAAACCTTTGAGGGCAGCATTCCGACGCAGCGGTCGAGTTGCCAGTTCCAACACATCCTGGGTATTGCCAAAGCCGTGGATCTGGGCAAAGGTGAACTCCACCGACCATTTGGTGGTCACCCCGCGCGCCTCCAGGGGATTGGCGTGGGCCATACCGGTAATCACCAGATCTGGCTGTAGAGCTTTGATGCGTTGAATTTGGTTGTAGTTGTCGGGTTTTTCCACAATCGTGGGTTTGGGCACCCCCATTTCTTCACAGGTGCGCTCCAAGAGGGCCAGCTCTGCCGCTTGGTAGCGTTTGTCCATGTAAGGGATCCCGATCTCTTGCACCGTCATGCCGCAGCGCACCAGCAGCCGCGCCAAGGAGATCTCCAGCAGGTTATCCCCCATCAAAAAGACGCTCTTGCCCCGCAACAGGCCTACATACTCCTGAATTTGCGGGTGATTCCACACCTCTGCCTCCCGTTCCGCCAAACCTTGGGGTTGGATCCCCAGCTCCCGACAAATGGCCTCCACCCAGGCACGGGTGCCATCCGGCCCAATCGGGAAGGGAGCATGGATCAGTTTTGCTTTTTTGCGGCGAACCAACGCTGTAGCAGTTCGGCTCAGGAAGGGGTTTACCCCCACCACATAGGTGCCCGGCTCCACCACCGGCAGTTCTCCATAGCGTTTGGCCGGCAGCCACCCCGACACGCGGATCCCTTGCTTTTTCAGCTCTAGGGTCAGTTGTGTCACCACCGGATCCGGCACTGAGCCAAAGATCACCAGAGGCGGATGTTTCTTGAAGCCTTCTTCTTCAGGAGTACTCTCTTTTTTCTTGTTGAAATTAAATATGGCTTGTAACCCACCTCGGGGTTCTCGTTCTTCTTCTCTATGCCCCGGAGCCTGGGATACCTTGACCTGTTCTGGGCACCGCTGCGCCATCGAGGCCAACACCGTGTCTTCCCCTTGGGTAAAGGCGTAGTCAAGGCCGTTGGCCCGTGCTACTACAATCGGGATCCCGATCTCCCCTTCCAATTTCGGGGCTAGGCCCTCTAGATCCATTTTGATGATTTCGGTGGTGCAGGTACCAATCCAAACAATGACGCTGGGGTTGCGATCCCGTTTGATTTGCAGGCACAGCCGCTTCAGTTCTTCGTAGTCGTTGAGTTTGGCGCTGATGTCCCCTTCTTCCAATTCCGCCATGGCATAACGCGGTTCGGCAAAGATCATCACTCCCATGGCATTTTGCAGAAAGTAGCCACAGGTTTTGGTGCCGATCACCAGAAAGAAGCTATCCTCAATTTTTTGATAGAGCCAAGCCACGCAACTGATGGGGCAAAAGGTGTGATAGTTGCCGGTTTCGCATTGAAAGTTAAGGGTGTTGGGGGTGTCTAAGGCGGCGGTCATAGGTGGCTCCTGGAGGTTTTTCTTAAGCAAAGAATTTCCATAGAATCTGCAAGATGAATTGACGAAATAATTAACTAACGGGCTAACAATTGAGGGACACCCACCAACTTTTCGCTCAGCTCCCAGAGCAATTTAGCTTTAGCATCATCCCCCGCTTCGTTAGAGACTTCCTGGTTAAAAGGCTTGCCATTTTTCTTCTGGCGGTTGCCCCAGCTCCAGTAGGCCCCCGACTGACGAAACTCGGGATCTGCTACCACTTGGGCTACCCGTTCGCCAGAAAGCTCCTCCGAGACAAAGCCACCCGTAATGTTCTTTTGAAACCAGGGAAAGAGACTTTGAAAGAGTGGGTAATGGTTGCGAAACAGAGCCGTTGTAGCGACACAACCTGGATACAAAGACAAGAAGGTGATGCCGGTGCTCTCGTGGAAGCGGCGATGTAGCTCCCGCATGGTGAGGATGTTGCAGACTTTGCTGTCTTTGTAGGCTTTGACCGGCTCAAACTTGCCCCCATCCGCCATACTGATGGGCTCCTTAAAGCCCTGGGCAAAGCCCCGCAGATCCCCCAGGTGGGGTTGGGGTGGAATTTTCCCCCCTAGCTCCTTCGGGTTGTGGGTGACGGTGCCCAAGATCACCAGCCGCCGATCCGCATAGGTGGAGCGTTTCATATCCTCCAACATCAAATGACACAGCAGAAAATGCCCGAGATGATTGGTGGTCATGGTCAGCTCATACCCCTCCGGGCTGCGCAAAGGCTGCTTGAGCAAGGGCATATAGATGGCAGCATTACAGACTAAGGCATCCAACGAACGACCCCAGTTGCGGAATTGCTCGACAAACTGCCGCACACTGCTCAGGTTGCCCAAGTCGATCTTCATCAGGGTGTAGCTGCCCTGCGGGATCCCGACCTGTTGCGCCACCCGGTAGGCTTTATCCAAATCTCGGCAGGCCATGACCACATGCCAGCCCCGCTTCGCCAAAGCCAAAGCCGAGTACAGACCAACGCCGGAGGAGGCTCCGGTAATCAGGACTGTGGGTTGCTCTTGTCTTTCCATATCCAACTCCCGTGCCATTTCGAGATAGTGTCCGAGGGGATCCAGGCCCCCAAACGGGGATCCGTGCAGAATCCATCTTGGAGCTGAAAGCGAACATGACGATGAATTGATAAGGTTTGAGATGATTTTCTGAAGAGTTACTTAAATTTTGGAAAAGATCGGGATCCCTTACGCCCATGCGGGTTCGCGAGCCGGAGTGTTGTAGAAGTCCGAAAGCAAGGTGAACAAATCCCGATCTTGCGCATCCTTGGGCACGATCCCTTCCGGACGAGCCAGCAGCTCATCGGCAATGTTCAGGTAGTACTGACAGACGGGCTCCAAATCGGGGTCAGATTCCGCCATTTCGAAGATGGTTTTGCCCTTCACCCGCGAGACCCGGATATCTTCGATCAGGGGCAGTACCTCAATCACAGGCATGGGTACCGCCGAAACATACTTGTCGATCAGATCCCGCTTGCTGGTGCGATTGCCGATCAACCCCGCCAGCCGTAATTTGCGGGTTTTGGCCTTTTCCCGCACGGAGGCGGCGATGCGATTGGCGGCAAATAGGGCATCGAAGCCATTGTCAGTGACGATCAAGCAGTAATCGGCGTAGTTGAGCGGGGCGGCAAAGCCCCCACAGACCACATCCCCCAGCACATCGAAGAGGATGACATCGTATTCATCAAAAGCATTCAGTTCCTTGAGCAATTTGACGGTTTCCCCCACCACGTAGCCGCCACAGCCTGCACCCGCCGGGGGACCGCCCGCCTCCACACAGTCCACACCGCCGTAGCCGGGGTAGATCACATCCTCGGCGTAGACATCTTCGTAGTGGTAACCCTTGGATTCCAGGGTGTCGATGATGGTGGGAATCAGAAAGCCAGTCAGGGTGAAGGTGCTGTCGTGCTTGGGATCACAGCCAATCTGTAAGACTTTTTTGCCCCGCTTGGCCAAGGCCACAGAGATATTGCAACTCGTGGTGGATTTGCCGATGCCACCTTTTCCATAAACTGCCAGTTTCACAGCGTGTTCCTCAATGGGGGCTTCCAAAGGCCATTATCAGCAGGGGATCCACCTCTTGAGAACTGTTACGGAGGATAAAGATGAATGTATGAAAAAGTAAGAGAATTTCTGAAAGTTTCTATGCTAGGAAAATCGACTCTAGAAATTAACCTAGGATGTTTTCACGGCTTTAGCATAGTTTATCTCTCGATCTAATGTTAAAGTTGATCAAAAGAAAATAATATAACCTGTCCATTTTCCTTGATAGACAAGGGATCCGACCCCCTCAATTGCACTCAAGAGGGAGAACTCCCCTCCAGGGCTGGGATCCCACCCCCACCTCAGCAGTCTTGAGGGCAGACATTATCAAGAATTATCTCAGTTGCCAGAAAAAGCCGGAGAAAACCGATTCTGCCAGGGATGCTCTAGGGATCAAACACAAAAACCACCCGCACATCCCCGTTGGAGTCCACCTCAATGCTGCGCAGAAACTCCCGTAGATAGGCGCGCCGTTCGGTTTCGGTGAGATCTTGCCAGAAGGGTTGAATGGAGAGGGTTTGGGCGAGCTGGGGTAGGTTGGAGGGTGGCAGTTGCTCCAGCTTTTGGGCCAGAAGGGCATTTTCGGCTCGCAGTTGGTAGCGGCGTTGGGACAAGGAGTGCTCATCCATCAGCCCGGATCCCTCCAGTTCTTCTAGCTGGCTGAGGATGCCCATGTTGGCCTGAATTTGAGATTGGATCCCTTGGCGGACTTGGGCAAGCGGATCTTCATCCAGTTGTCGAGCCCGTTGGGGCAATTGCTCACACACTTGCCGGATCACTTCCTGCAAAACCTCGGAGTAGTTGAGGCTGTAGCGACAGGTTTGGCAGCGCAGATACAGATAGGAGGGGGTGCTTTTCTTGCCTTGACGAGGTGTGGTTTGCACAATGCGCAGCGGTCTACCACAAGAACAGCACTTGACCAGACCCGCCAAAGAGCGGGGAGCACTGGCGCTGCGGCGGGGGATCCCTTGGTTGCGCTTGAGCCAGCGATCAATCTGGGCAGCTTCGGTACGGCTGAGCAGTGCCGGATGAGTATCCCGCAGGGTGGTGCCGTCAGTGTAAGCCAAGTCACCGCGGTAGACGGGGTTGAGCAGCCAATTGCGCCCGGTGGCCACCGAAATGCGTTTGTGGTGTTTCTCCTCGATGAAGCGCACCGCCTGTCGCAGGGATCCGTAGAGCAGAAAGTGCTGGAAAAAATCCTCAACGATCCCGGCCTGCTTGCGATCCGGCACATAGTGCTCCCCTTCGCGGCGGTACCCAAAGGGTGCGGGGCCTGGGGGCGGCTTACCGGCTAGGCGGTTCTGGGCTTGACGACAGCAGAGGCGGCGGCTTTGCAACTGATGGGGAATTTCTGCCAAAAGCGGGATCCAGGCTTCGGCATCGGCGGGGGTTTGTATCCCCGATGCCGTGACCAGACTGAGCCGGATCCCGGCCTGTTGAATCTGGAGCAACCGCTCGTGAATTTCATCCGCCCGATCCCCCAGATCTGACAGGCGCAAGAGTAGCACCTCCTGTACCAACCCATCCGTAATGCGCTGAAGCAGGTCTTCTAGATAAGCTCGGGATCCCCAATCTTGCAGAACCGGGTCAGCCCCTTGTGCTTTGAGCCATTCCAGTCCTGGATCTTCCAGGACGGCATGAGGGGGAGTGTAGAGGTAGCCACAAACGCTCATGAACCAGAACCCCAGAGATGAATCACGGCTGGGATGAATCGGGTAAAGCCGAATGTAACACCTGTCGAATCCTACCGTTGGCCTGTTGCAAATGCTGACGAGCCTCCTGGGCAGAACACCCCATCAGAGCCACCAGAATCGCCGTTTTCACCTCCCCCCCACAAGCCTCTAGCAGTTGGGCGGCTGTAGTGGCGTCGAGATCACAAGCCAAAGCCACCATCCGTTCAGCCCGCCGTTTCAGCTTGGCATTGCTAGCCTGTAGATCCACCATCAAGTTGCCGTAGGTTTTGCCCAGACGAATCATCACACCTGTCGAGATCGTGTTCAGAACCAATTTTTGGGCGGTGCCCGCCTTCATGCGGGTGGAGCCGAGGATCACTTCTGGCCCCACCAAAGGGGCGATGGCAATATCCACCTGCTCGGTTAATGGGGAGGGGTGGTTGCAGGCCAGACCAACCGTGAGCGCACCAACCCCTCTGGCTGCTTGGATCCCGCCCAACACGAAGGGGGTGCGGCCACTGGCGGCAATCCCCACCACACTATCGCGGGCCTGAAGGCTGAGAGTCCTTAGAGCAAGGGCACCCGCTTCCCCATCATCCTCTGCGCCCTCCACCGCCTGAGTTAGGGCTTTTTCCCCCCCGGCGATCAAACCAATCACCTGTCCGGGCTGAGTGCTAAAAGTAGGCGGACACTCAGCCGCATCCAAAACCCCCAAACGGCCAGATGTTCCCGCCCCGATGTAGATCAGTCGCCCTCCCCGTTGCATCCGTTCAGCAATGGCCTCAATAGCTGCAGCGATCCGTTTGGCTTCGTGGGCCACCGCTTCTGGCACGCGGCGATCTTCGGCATTGATCTGCTGCACCAATTCCAAGGTGCTGAGGTCATCGATCTCGGCGGTGGCGGGGTTACGACTTTCCGTCAGGGATCCCGGATCCCAGAGGGGTTGCATCAGACTCATGACAGCAGTTGCTCAGGATCAACTCCCAAAGAACGCAGATGGGCGGCTAGCCGTTCGGCCTTTTGTCGTTCTAATTCCACCTGTTGCTGAGCTTGCACAAATTTTTGTCGCTCCTGTAGGGCCGCTTCAGCAGGTGTGGGGATCAACTCGCCCTCTGGGCCAAAATAGCGTAGCTTACGGTCGTGGATGCCCAGATAAAGGCCTAATGCTTCGCTCCAACGCCAACCCTGCTCATTGCCAGGGATCTCTTGGTAGTGGGATCCCTGTAAGCGCCAGCCGACAAACTCCAGCGATTCAGGGGAAAACCAGAAATACTCGGGTGTCCGAAAGATATCTTGGTAGAGGGCTTTCTTGGTTGTTCTATCGCTCTGTGCAGTGGAATCCGACAGCAACTCGATGATCAAATCCGGATATCGTCCTCCTTCCTCCCACACCACCCAAGAAGGGCGCGGCCATTGCACCACATTTTTGACCAAGAAGAAATCAGGGCCGCGGAAGTCTTTGGTTTTCAGTTGCTCCCGGTTGAAATAGACCGTCAGGTTATACCCGATGAAGTAATCTTCCCGACCCAGCCAAAGCCATTCCAGAATGCTCACCAACAACAACATTTGGGAAGCATGAAGTGAACTTTCCATTTCCGGTTCATCGCTCAATAAACCCTTTGCAGAGGGCATCTGTTCTGCCAACTGCCCACGGGTGATGGGGGTAGGTAGGGAAAGGGGCTTGTCTTGGACCTGCATCGCTGGGGAAAGTGAAGATGCCTCCAGCGTAACGGGATCCCTCGGGGGATCCCAACCCCCTACTCAACGCCAGCCTATGAGCCCGGTGCTAGAGTAAGGCCAGTCGAGAGAGGGAGTTGGCCCGGATCCCTATGCCGAGAGTGCCTTTACTGAAGCCCGATCAGGCTTATACCTTCAGCAGCTATTTTGATCTTCCCTTCAAGCCAGAAGATATTTTGCCAGAGTTTGGCTACACCTTTCAGCGTCGAAAAATAGATTGGCCAAAAGTGGAGCGGATCCCAGATAGCCAAGATCTGAAAATCAATGTGGAACAACTGCTGCCCTACGTTAGCCTGAAAAGTGAAACAGCTCGCCGAGAAATCCTCATTGCTCCCATCCTATTTAAGATAGTACAGTATACACAATCTCAAATGTGGATTGAGTACGCCATTCAAGTCAATGATAAACTCAAGGGCACCTTAGATTATTACCTTTACACAGAACAATCTTTACTGGCTGTCGAGGCCGAAAAAGCAGATCTTACCCAAGGATTAACACAACTATCTGTAGAGATGATTGCCCTCGATCAGTGGCTCAATAGCGATCAGAATATACTTGTGGGATCCATTACCTCTGGAGAACTGTGGCAATTGAATGGATCGACCTACCCAGGGTATTTACTTGAACCTCGAACCTATTCCTACCCTGATGAAGGGATCAACTTTTGTCTATCTGAATAGCATCCTTGCAATCCACAGATCTAGAAACTAGAAAAGAGTATTCACTAAGTTCACCCTTCCTTTTGAACCCTCGCTCTGGGATCCTCACACAACTATGTCAGAGTTTCAACTGGTTTCTTCCTACCAACCCACTGGTGATCAGCCCAAAGCTATTGCTGGTTTAGTCGATTCTATTGCTGCCGGTCATCGCTTTCAAACCCTTCTGGGGGCAACCGGCACCGGCAAAACTTTCACCATCGCCCACACCATTCAACAGGTGGGAAAACCGACCTTGGTGATGGCCCACAACAAAACTTTGGCGGCACAACTGTGTAATGAATTGCGAGAATTATTTCCCTATAATGCCGTCGAATACTTCATCAGTTATTACGACTACTACCAACCAGAAGCTTATGTTCCCAGTACCGATACTTACATCGCTAAATCTTCTTCTATTAATGATGAAATTGATATGTTACGGCACTCCGCCACCCGTTCTTTGTTTGAACGACGGGATGTAATTGTTGTGGCGTCTGTAAGTTGCATCTACGGCTTGGGAATGCCGGAAGAGTACCTGAATGCCTCTATCCCGTTCAAGGTAGGTCAAGAACTCAACCAGCGGGATCTGCTACGAGATTTGGCTAGTGTACAGTATGAGCGCAATGATTTGGATCTGATTCGAGGTCGCTTCCGTCTCAAGGGAGATGTGCTGGAAATTGTTCCTGCTTACGAAGATCGGGTGATTCGTATCGAATTTTTTGGAGACGAGATTGATGCCATTCGCTTAGTTGATCCAGTCACGGGCGAAATTTTGAACAGTCTCAGTGCCCTCAGAGTTTATCCCGCCCGTCACTTTGTGACACCGGAAGAACAACTCGAGCAAGCCCTGATAGATATCGAGCAAGAACTCGAAGATCAACTGGCCCTATTCCAGAAAGAAGGCAAACTCTTAGAAGCCCAGCGCCTAGAACAACGCACCCGCTACGACTTAGAAATGCTGCGGGAAGTGGGCTATTGCAACGGCGTAGAAAATTATTCCCGACACCTGACCGGGCGAAAAGAAGGGGATCCCCCCTCCTGTTTGGTAGATTATTTCAAGGCCAATGACTGGCTGTTGGTGCTGGACGAATCCCATGTGACAGTGCCCCAAATTCGCGGTATGTACAATGGCGACCGTGCCCGTAAACAGGTGCTGGTGGATCATGGCTTTCGCTTGCCTAGTGCCCTAGATAATCGTCCCCTCAAGGCAGAAGAGTTTTGGGCAAAAGTCCATCAATGTGTGTTTGTTTCTGCCACTCCCGGCAACTGGGAATTAGAACAATCTGGAGCTTCCTTTGAAACTCTGACTGAGAATGGCAAAGAACTAATTCTTTATTTGCCCGGTAGTGGACGAGTCGTAGAACAGGTGATTCGGCCCACAGGCGTAGTGGATCCGGAGGTGCATGTGCGCCCCACCGCCGGACAGGTGGATGACTTGATGGGGGAAATTTATGAACGCCTAGAGCGCTCCCAAAAGGGCCCGGCGGAACGGGTGATTGTGACCACCCTAACCAAACGCATGGCAGAAGACCTGACGGAATACCTGCAAGAACGGGGGATCCGCGTCCGCTATTTGCATTCCGAGATCACCTCGATTGAGCGCATCGAGATCTTACAAGATTTTCGGGAAGGGGCCTTTGACGTATTGGTAGGGGTCAACCTGCTGAGAGAAGGGTTGGATCTGCCGGAAGTATCTTTGGTCGCGATTTTGGATGCGGATAAAGAAGGGTTTTTGCGGGCAGAACGATCCCTGATTCAGATGATCGGGCGGGCAGCCCGAAATATTCGGGGAATGGTGGTGATGTATGCCGACAATATGACCGGCAGTATGGCCCGAGCAATTGCGGAAACGGAACGGCGGCGGGAAATTCAGTTGGAATATAACCGAAAAAATAACATCACCCCCCAGCCAATCATCAAAAAATCCAGCAATGCCATCCTGTCCTTTCTGGCCATCTCCCGCAAACTCAGCGATCAAGATCTGGAGAAAGCCTTCCAAGATTCAGAAGAGATCCCTCTCTCGGAAATTCCGGAGTTAATTAGCCAACTGGAGCTGAAAATGAAAACAGCCGCTAAAAACCTGGAATTTGAAGAAGCCGCCCAACTACGAGACAAGATCAAAAAACTGCGCCAACGACTTCTAGGCAACCATCAGGGCACTTAGAATCCCTCCCAGACCGGCAAACATGGGGAGTTCCTTGTGCCACCATGAGCTTACAGAGCAGCATCCCAGGGATCCCCAATCATGATGGGCGTTCGCGTCAAACAAGCCATCTCAGCTCTTCTGGTCGGGTTGATGGTTGGGATTTGCCTCTGGTTCATTCCTGTTGCCGCCGTTGCTTCATCCTCCGGGATCCCTTTGGCCCAAGCTCTTGATTTTCGGGATCCCAACTTTTTTCTGACCAACCCTAGCCCTACGCCGGCTGAAGCACCTACTCCCGAGGGATCCCCTTCTCCAACACCTAGCCCCAGCCCCATTGGGATCCCCTTTACCGGACAAGAGGGCACAGAACTTTTGGTGGGGAACATCCCGGTGTTTCGCTTGCAGACGGCAGAATACCCCAGCGATGTGCGTGCCGATAACATTCGGGCGGTGATCGAACGCTTTTTGGATGAAGGTCAGCTGCCAGAGCCAGAAGTACGGGTGGCCCAAGACCCGAACGGGCAATACATTTTGCGTCTGGGGGAGAGAGGCCGCTTTGAACGTACCCAGCGGTATCTATTCACCGTCACCTATGCCGATGCAGCCGCGGAGCGGCGGGCTGCTTTGGGTCAGGTGGGTCTGAATGAAGTGCGTTTGGTGGCCAACAGTTGGGCCGGGCGACTGGAACAAGCCATCGAGGATTACCGCGAAGATTTGTTGGCTTTACAACGAGCCCAGGATCCACGGGTGCTGATTCTGTCGATCCTGGCAGGGATTGCCACCCTGGTGGTGGGGTTCTTTCTCTGGCGGCTGTTCGACCGCAGCCTAACCCGCTTGCAAGGGTTTTTGGAGCTCAAGGCCGGAGAAGTCTGGCATACCTGGATCGATATCGGCGGGGTACTCCTACGGGGTGCTGGGGCACTGCTCATCGTCGGTATTTCTTTGGATCGGGGGATCAGCCTTGTGCCCGCCCTGCGGCCCTTTCAGCGCTCCTTTTACCTGGGCTTGAGTCGGTTGATTGGCACCGCGCTTGGCGTGCTTACCCAGCCACTACCCAACTCCAGCCTTTCCATCGCCAGTTTGCTGGTGTTCATCGCCCTTTCGATCCTGGTCTTTACAGGTGCCCATTACATCAGCGTTGGCCTCAAGCAGCGGTTTCTCGCTCGCTTGGGGCTCGATCTGGGCACGCAAGAGTCCTCAGCTGCCATCTTCAAGTACATCCTCACCCTGCTCGGGATCCTGTTGGTCTTGCCCTTCAGCGGCCTGAACCTCAGTTCCCTCACAGTGATTGCCGGGGCCGTTGGTTTGGGCATCGGCTTTGGCTTACAAAATCTTTCCAACAACTACATCAGCTATGTGGCCATCCTGCTGGAGCGCCCGATTCAAATTGGCGATCTGGTGCAGGTGGATGATTTGCTGGGTACGGTGGAGCGAATTGGCCCCCGAGCGACGGTCTTGCGCACGCTGGATCGGATTTTTGTGGTGGTGCCCAACTCTCGCTTTACCGAATCGAAGGTGGTGAACTGGAGCTACCGGGATCCCCGTTGCCGCATTCACATCCCTGTGGGGGTGGCCTATGGGTCGGATACAGCGTTGGTGACCGAAGCCTTGCTCAGTGCGGCCAAGGAAAACTCACGGGTGCTTAGTAGCCCGGCTCCCCAAGTGTGGCTCAACTCTTTTGGCCCGTCTGCCCTCAATTTTGAGCTGCTGGTGTGGATCAACCGCCCCCAAGACCAGTTCGTGTTGATCAGCGAATTGAACTTCTTAATCGAGGCGGAGTTTCGGCGGCGTGGGATCCGCATCCCCTTCCCCCAGCAAGACATTCATATCCGCAGCCTGGAAGGATTTGCTCCCCCCAGTAAAAATGGCGGCTCTCACCCCCTGCCCGATGCCGATTCCATCCAAGCAGCCCTCAAAGAGGCAGCACAACTACCAGAAGACAAGGGCAGCACCTCCTAAAGCACCTCCTAAGTTGTGTAGCAGAAAGGTGGCCGTCACCCTGGTGGTATGTCGTTCTCAAGCAGTGAAAGGGCGCTAGGGCTGTGGCACCATAGCCTCATGTTTGGGATCCTCAAGTCATGCCCCGCCTGTTGATTGTCAATCCGAACAGCACGGTTGCCATGACCGAGCGCATGGGCCACACGGCTCAATCGGTCATCGGGGATCAAGCCGAGATTCAAACGCGCACCAATTTGACGGGGCCGGCAGCGGTTGAGGGATGCCGGGATGGAGTCTTGGCGGGGCCAGGGATCCTGAAAATCCTGACGGAAGAATCCTATGACGCGGCGAGATCATCGGCTGCTTTGATGACACAGCTCTAGAAGCGGCCCAGGAAGTCTGTTCCGTACCCGTGATTGGCATTGGGCAAGCCAGTTTCCACGCAGCGAGTCTTCTGGGTCGGCGCTTTGCTGTGGTTACCACCCGTCCGATCTCGGTGCCCATCCTCGAGGACAATATCCAAAAATTGGGCTTGTGGAGCCGTTGTAGCGGCGTAGTAGCCAGCCAAATCGGGGTGTTGCAGTTGGAACGGGATCCCGTCGCCTCCCAGCAAATTCTGGAGCAAATTGCCGAAAAAACTGTGCAGAGTTTGCAACCCAATGTATTGGTACTCGGCTGTGCCGGTATGACAGGATTAGCCGACTATCTCTCCACACGATTGGGGATCCCGGTGATCGATCCGATTGTGGCGGCAACCTCTCTAGCGTTGGCTCTCGCCCGAATGGCTGCTACTGGATAGGGATCCCCCGATTCAGGCGATCCAACACCTGCAACTGCCGATGGAGCATCTCGATACGGGGTAGGTGGATCCCAGCTTGTCGGGCATAGCGCAGTGGGTTAGCAAAAATTGCTTGCAGTTCCAGGGGGCGTTTGCGTTCGTAGTCGATCTTCATGCTAGTACGGTAGGGAGCCATCTTTTCGGTATTGGCCAGCATTTGCTCGATCACCGAGTCGGGAATGTGGCGATCACAAGCAGCAGCCCCCTGCACCACCTCCTGCATGAGAGTTTCTGCCAGAGCACGGGCCTCGGGATCCCCAATCATCTGCTGAGTATCAGCATTGAACACCACCGACAGGCCATTGAAGGGAATGTTCCAGACCAACTTTTGCCAGCGGGCCATCATCAAATCGGGAGAGAGCGATGTCGGGATCCCGGCCTGTTGAAAGTCCGCTTGCACCTGTTCCAGTCGAGGTGGGATCCCTTGGGCAGCATAGTCGGGGCCATACTGAGCCAGCAGGATCGGCCCATAGTCCAGGTGGTGAATGTGGCCTGGGCCAACTTTATTGGAGCTGATGAAACACAAGCCCCCGATCACCCGTTCCGGGCCAACATACTCGGCGATCTCAGGCTCCACTCCGAGCCCGTTTTGTAGCAGAATCACCACGCCACTCTCCGCCAGCACCGGTGGGATCAACTGCGGCAAAAGGGCATTTTGGGTGGCTTTCAAAGCCACGATCACCTCTGTGCAAGCGGGCATATCCATCACGGAGGCATGGGCTTTCACTTGCGGCAAATGAAAATCGCCCCAGCAAGACTGCACCCACAACCCCTTTTGGCGAACCTGCTCGTAGTCACTGTGGAGCAAAAAATGCACATCAAAGCCTGCCTGTTGCAACTTGGCTCCGTAAAACCCCCCCAAAGCACCCGTACCCAGCACAGCATAACGACGGGTTTCCGGCAGCAAGGACATGGTGGAGCGGTTCGGTAGATCATCCCTAAAATATCGTACCCCGGATCCTGGTTTTGCCCTAGCTTAGAGAGGACTACTCATTGGCAGAGGGTTGCAGGAAATGCTTACGGAAATACTGAATGGTTTCAAGCCGCAATAAGCCCTGTTCTATCAGGGGATCCCCCCAATGATCTGACTCATCCATGGATGGTAGGGACTCCAGCACCGTATTGTCGAGCAAATCGGCAGCCTTGAGAAATTCCTCCACCCGCCGACAGCCAGCCAGACGTGCAGAGTATCCACCATCGGCAAAAAATTTAATGGTAGTCGCCTTCAAGCCGGTACACTCGCCGATCACCGCCGTTAACTTACCCCCCGACTGTTGCCAAGTAGTGAGCACATGCTCAATCTGCAGCTGATCCAACAAGCCCGCCTCCTGCAAATTCTGGAAAAGGTGTCGTGCCCAAGGGGTAAGTTCCGCCAACAGGGGATCCGGCAAGGTATCCTCATCAGGGTTTGGGAGCAGTTCCCCGTCGTCTACTTCATTTCTCCCTTGATTTCTTGCTTGCGGCCCTTCAAATCCCCCGGTTCGCGCCGACACACGTCCCCGGGTGGAGCCAACCAGAGTGCTAGCCGCCTCCAATTCCGCTCGGGCCGCCTCGGCGATCAGCTTTTGTTGTTCGTAGCTCACCTGCAACAGACGGTTCTGATCCTGCTGAATTTTCAAATTCTCTTGCAAAGATTCCAGGCTTTGTCGATAGGCAGCCAGCAGCTCCCGCGCATGTTGCAGTTCCACCGTCAGGTTGGCTTGCTGCTCCTGTAGAGCACTGAGACGGGATCTGAAGCTTTTCATCTGTTGCTGCGCTTGCTGCAAGGCTTCCTGGCGAGTTTGCAGGGCTCCCTCCAATTCAGCCATGCGCTGATCCATTTCTTCCCGTTCCGCCGTCATTTGGGCGATCTGAGCTTGGCTTTGCTGCAGTTGCTCCTCCTGCTGGGTGATTTGTGCTTCATACTCCCGATTGACGGTGATCAACCGGGTCATTTCCGCCTGGAACTGTCCCAGTTGAGCCTGTAAAGCCTCCACATGCTTTGGATGAGGACGACCGGAGAGCTGAGCTCTTTGAATGTCGTGTTCCTGTTGCAACCGAGCATAGCGCTCTTCCCAGGATCGCAGGGCTGCCGACGATTCCAGAAGTTGCTCTTGTAGACTGGCTACCTGTGCTTGCAGACGGACTAGTTCTAGGGATTCCACCCCACTAACCTGATCCTCTACCGGCTCTGCGGGATCTGAAGTGACCGCC
The DNA here is from genome assembly GCF_021533835.1 of Synechococcus sp. Nb3U1. Classification (NCBI taxonomy): domain Bacteria; kingdom Bacillati; phylum Cyanobacteriota; class Cyanophyceae; order Synechococcales; family Synechococcaceae; genus Synechococcus; species Synechococcus sp. Nb3U1. The sequence goes on from NZ_JAKFYQ010000004.1 coordinate 85,301, forward strand.
TGCGGGATCCCTTGCAAAAAAAGTTTCGCTTCTAACCGGTCTCGTTCCGACTGGAGTTGTTGTATCTGTTGTAGGGCAGATTCTAGCTGAGCCTGTAAATCGGCTACAACACTGGTGGGCACAGAATCCATCTGGCGCCTTTGCAGAATCTGGATTTGCTCTTGTAACTGCTCCAATTCCGATTGATAGCAATCCTGCTGGGTTTGTAGCTGGCGTTGGGCCTTTTGTTCGGCAGCACGGGCATTGGCCAGATCAGTTTCCAGCCGCTGAAGTTGCTCCCGCCAAACCATCAAATCCTGCTGCAAAGTCGCCTGTTGCTGGATCTCCGCCTGTTGCAGACGAATGGTGGCTTCCAATTTTTGAATCCGCTGTTGGTACTGGCTCTGAAAATCCGCAACCTGCTGGTTCATATTGGCCAGGATCCCGTCCCATTCCCGCTCCTGTAGGTGAATCTGTAATTTGAGGGCTTCCACCTGTCTGCGGTAGTCGGCGATGGTTGTCGGTTGCGACTCGGGAGCAAAGGGGGAGTTAGGGTCTAGCACCTGAGGAGCCAGCAGAGCTGCCACAGGTTCGGCCCCTGGCTTAGGGACGGGGGGAAGTTCTTCTGCTGTTTTCAATTCTGCCGGGATCCCGGAGTCCTGGGACTGGAGTCCTTCCGTCAGTTCTTCTCGATAGGGAGTAGGAGCAGGAGTTCTCGCCTGAATTTGGATGATCTGTAGGGGATCCACAGATTCCACAGGTTCAGGTTCTACCGGAGTTGATGGCAGTGCAGGTTCCGGAGCAGCAGCTAAAAACGACTGGAGGGCTTCCCAAGCGTTAGGGGAGGCCAGCCGCTGTAATTGCACCTGCGCATCCAAAGCGTGATCCAAGGTTGACTGCTGTACCCAGCCTTTCCAGGTCAGGATCTCCCCCAGCTTCCGGCCATAACGCCGTTGCTGCGCCAGAGCCACCCGCAACTGCTCAAAATCTAGGTAGCCCAATGCCACCAAGATCTCCCCCAGAGAGAGGGCCTGACTGGGAATAAAGCGATAGAGATCCGACAACTGCAACCAACCCCGCTCCAGACACACTTCCCCCAACTTGAGGTGGTTTTGCTGCTGTTCCCGCAGAGCCTGGGCCAATTGGGATTGGGAAAGCATCCCAGCCCGCACCAAGCGCTGTCCGAGGGGCAAACTCGACTCAAGTTCATCCGCCGCAGCGGCACTTTTGGCTTCAAGAAACGGAAATGGGGTGGAACCGGAGGAAGAGGAGCGTGGGGGCATCTAGATGGGCTCCTAGCTCAGCATTTACGCCGTACTTTAACCTATCGTTCCCCAGAGGTGAACAGAGATGTCGGCTTGGGCTTCAAAACGAGGCAGCCTTTTCCAGCGTTATCTGATACAGCAGATTCAGGGCAATCCCTTACTCCATAAGGTTTTTGTCTAGCTCAAGGGCCTGTCTGAAATCAGAAAAGGCTGCAGCCATTTTGCCGTTAACTTCTGGTCGTTACCCAGTCGGATCCAGGCGCATTAACACTTGGCCAAATTCCACCGACTGCCCATTGCTGACCAAAATTTCGGTCACCACTCCCGCGGTTTCGGCTTCTAGCTCATTCATTAACTTCATGGCTTCGATAATACAGAGGGTTTGGCCCTTGTTCACCCGTTCGCCGTTGCGGACAAAATCGGCTTCTCCTGGGGCTGGTGCACTATAAAAGGTTCCCACCATGGGCGCTGTCACATCAACCCAGTGACTGGGGGTGGACTTACGACCGGTAGGCGCTGCCTCAGCCGGGGCAGGGGGGGGAGGGGCAGCAGCAACCGGAGCAGGAGGAGGACTCATCGATTCGGTGACTGCAGCAGCCGGGATCCCTTTGCGCAGGGTAAGGCGAAAGTCCTTTAACTCCAGAGTGAGTTCAGTGATGGTACTCTCTTCCAGGGCGGAGAGCAAAAGCCGAATCTCTTGCCAATTGACAACATCCAAGGGAAGGTTCACTCCTAGTTCATCACCTATCCACAACGGCAAAACCGACCGAATCTACTCACGGCCCAGGTAACTATCGGTACGAGTATCGACGCGAATCCGTTCCCCAACCTTAATGAACAGGGGCACCTGCACTTCCGCGCCGGTTTCTAGCTTGGCAGGTTTGGTTCCACCCGTGGCAGTATCTCCCTTCACGCCGGGATCCGTCTCAACAACTTCTAGGGTGACGGTATTGGGCAATTCCACATCGATCACCTGCCCATTCCAACGCAGGATTGCCACCTCCATGTTTTCTTTCAAATACTTCACGGAGGTCCCAATTTGGGCAGCAGTAATCGGAGCTTGCTCGTAGGTTTCCATGTCCATGAACACCAGATTGTCCCCCTCGGCATAGAGGTACTGCATGTCCGCTTTTTCGATGGTGGCAGCAGGCAGAGTTTCACCGGCTCGAAAAGTTTTTTCCACAACGTTGCCAGTCTGCATATTTTTGAGCTTGGTGCGCACAAAGGCCGCTCCCTTGCCGGGTTTTACGTGCAGAAAATCGATCACCTTGTAGGGGGATCCATCGATTTCGACGGAGGTGCCAGGGCGCAAATCGTTGCTTGAGATCATGTCAGCGGGGGGATCCGTTGCGTAGACTCCCCAATCTTACCGTGGTGATGGGGCACTCCGATTCAGCACCTTCGGGTCAATAGGCGGTTGACGGCCATAAATCGGCAATACCTCTTGCCATGAAGGGCGCAAGCCAGCCGAAAAATCCATCCGAGCCAATTCCGCCAAAGCCAACACCGGCAGGGGATCCACGAAAGCAGCACCATCCACCCGCTTCGCTTCAGGCCAGTTTTCTAGGGCTTGTTCCCAGGCTTCTAAAGCCCAAACCTGATCCAGCCATAGGGCTGAGATCTGCTCCCGCTCAACTCGATAGACACTTCCATACCATTCCTGCCGCTTGGCATCCATTTGCACAGCTACGGTCAAGGGATTGGAGGGGGATCCCTGCTCCTGCCAAACCTGACGGGCAATCGTCGCCAATGTCGAATAGCCAAATACCGGGATCCGCAACTGTTGGCCTAGCAGCCGTGCGACGCTTACCCCCAAACGGCTGCCTGTGAAGCTACCCGGCCCTACAGCCACCGCAATGGCCACAATCTGCTGCTTATCCTGAGAAGCCAAGAACCCTCCTAAGCAAGGATGCAGTTGAGCTGCCATCTGCCGATCCAAAATCCAACATTGGCTGTGACCTTGGCCCAGAGCTTCCTCGACAGGCAAAAGCGCCAGCCCCAAAACGGGAGTTGTGGTGTGGATCCCTAAAATCCACTGCGGAGTGGGCATGGGAACGTCTCAGGGAGAGGGGGGTAGGTTGACGAAACTTAACGGATAACTTAATCTTAGGGTGTAAATCTTCGCGCTTCCTAC